>CAJGCV010000067.1 GCA_904501915.1 uncultured Akkermansia sp.
CCCTCGTGGGAGTGGGTCACCTCCGGGTGGAACTGGATACCGAACATCTGCTCGCCCCACTGCAGTGAAACCGGCACACCGTCGCTGTTGCGGGCAATCACGCGGCAGTTGTCAGCCAGGTGGTCAACCGTGTCAGAATGGCTCATCCACACCTGGGAAGAGGGGCTCATATCAGCATACAGACCTTCCAGCTTTTCGGGCACCAGTGCAGCGGGACCATACTCGCGCTTATTGCTCGGGCGCACCGTGCCGCCGGTCTTGATATTCAGCAGCTGCATGCCGTAGCACACACCCAGCACCGGCACGCCAAACGAGGTAAGCCATTCAAAATCAATATCCGGAGCATCCGGCTCCGATGTGCTGCGCGGGCCGCCGGAAAGAATAATGGCGCCCGGCTCGCTGATTTCGTGCAAATCCTCCAGCGCATACAGCTTGGCGAGGAAGCCCAGCTCACGCACGCGGCGTACAATCAGCTGCGTGTACTGTGAACCATAGTCGATAACGGCTACAATGTGTTTCGGTGTCATAACGCTGCGGATATTGTAGCAGATAGCTTTAGCCCTTGCAAGCCTAATCCATGCGAGCTTGGAGCATTGATACGTCCCGGCGCTGCCCGCCGGGATGCATCATTCAGTTCTGGTGAGTTGAATCATCTGCATGAACAACATCCAGCAGCGAGCGATACGAAGGCAAGCGCCAGTTCATATACACCGCCACCATGCGCACAGCAAATACAACTATGGTGCCCAGAATATAGGAAACCTGGTAGGGGCAGTTGAAGTACTGCAGCACCACAAAGAGCAGACTGCCAGAAAAGGCGGCAGAGGCGTACACCTCCTTAGAGCGGAACACATAGGGCACATTACCGGTGAGGACATCGCGCAGCACGCCGCCGGCCACACCGGTGCACACGCCCATGCAGATGCAGACGATACCCGAGCAGCCCAGGTAATAAGCCTTCGCCGCCCCCAGGAGCGTGAAGAACGCCATGGCAAAAGTATCGGCAATGCGGATGGTACCTACCGGCGGATTCCAGAATCTCGTCACGTAGAACATGATGAGCGAGGTGATGAGCGCCATGTAGAGGAATTGCACGTCATGCCCCACCACCCAGTACACCGTCACCGGGGTTCCCTGCTGGGTCTGCAAGCCCGAGAGCAGAATATCACGCACCGTGCCACCGCCCAACGAAGCAATGGTGCCGCACACCAGCACGCCGACGATGTCCATGCGCACGCGGCTGGAGGCCGTGGCACCAGCAATGGCACCCACTACGGTGGCAAACACGCAGCAGAAATAAAAAAGCGGGTGGTCCCCAAAGTCCTTTACTGCCTGGAGACTGGTAGCTGCATTGGCAATGAGGGGTGTCATTTCAGGGCTTTACCGAGTAGCCAGAAGACGAAGAGAACCAGCAGCACCGGCCAGAAGAGCTGGATGGCGCCCACGGCGATGACAATGAAGAACACCAGCCCCAGCAGAATGAGCAGCACCGGTCCCAGCAGACCGCTGCGGCGCAGCAGGGTGAAGAAGCCGGGGTTGCGTTCCTCCTCTTCCTCCTCAGTGAGATTGACGCTGTGCAGCGGGCGCCAGGTATTGTTATCAGCCCGGCGCACCCAGGTATCATCGTTGATTTCGCCTGCAGCACGCAGACGGACCAGCTCCGTCCCGCTTACGGGACCGATCTTTTCTGTACCGGTGTCGTAGTAAAACTTACGTGCCATAGGGTGGATTATGCGTGAATCGCGCGGCCATCTGCAGCCAGCACCGCCTCATGAATCGCCTCCGACAGCGTGGGGTGGGCGTAAATCATGGCGTTCAGGTCCGCATCCGTCAGTTCGCTGCTCATGGCAAGTTCCGGCGCGGTGAGCAGCTCTGTGGCATTATCACCCACAATGTGGGCACCCAGCAGCTCGCCATGTTCCTTGCCGAAAAGCAGTTTCACAAAGCCTTCCGTATCTCCGCCGGCAACGGCGCGGCCAATGGCCTGGAAGGGGAACTTGCCCACCTTGTATTCCACGCCGGCTTCCTTGAGCTCGCGCTCGCGCTTGCCCACGCTGGCCACCTGCGGGTGGCAATAGGTGCACCCCGGCACAAGCGTGGCCTGCTTCGGGGTGTGGCCGTCCACATACATGCCTTCCACAGCCTGCTCTGCTTCGTAACTGGCAGTGTGAGCCAGCATAATACCACCGATGCAGTCGCCCACGGCATACACGCCGGGAATACTGGTTTCATAGCGTTCATTCACCTTGATGAAGCCACGCTCCGTAAGCTCCAGACCGGCAGCCTCGGGCACCACAGGCACCACGCCGATGGCCACCAGGCACACATCTGCCGTGATTTCCTGCACCTTGCCGTTCTTGCCGGTAACAGTGGCAGTCACGCTGTCACCGTTATCCTGGAGGGCATCCACCTTGGCGCCGGCCAGGCAGGTGATTCCCTGCTTCTTGAACGAACGCTCCACCGCCTGGCTCACTTCGTCATCCTCATTGGGCAGAATGCGCGGCAGTGCCTCCACCAGAGTCACCTTCGTACCAAAGCAGTGGTACACATAGGAAAGCTCACTGCCAATAGCGCCGGAGCCTATCACAATCATGCTCTCCGGGCGTTTCTGCAGCACCAGCGCATCCTTGCTGCCGATGATGGTCTTGCCATTGAAGGGGAATGCAGGCACCTCGCGGGTGCGGGCGCCGGTTGCAATGAGAATCTGCGGCGCTTCCAGCGTAGTCACCGAGCCATCTGCTGCCGTTACCTCCACCTTGCCGGCAGACGGTACGCGGGCTTCACCGGCCACACTTTCAATCTTATTCTTCTTGAAAAGGAATGCAATACCGGCAGAAAGGCGGTCACTGATCTGGCGGGAGCGGGCAATCACAGCCTCCCAATCCACGCTGAGTCCCTCTGCAGCCATGCCGAATTCCGCCGCGCGCTTGTTGATGGTGTTGTACACCTCTGCATTCTTCAGCAGCGCCTTAGTAGGTATGCAGCCCCAGTTCAGGCATGTACCGCCCACGCGCTCGCGCTCGACGCACACCACGCGCTTACCCAGCTGCGCTGCGCGAATCGCTCCAACATAACCGGCAGGACCGCCACCTATCACAATCAGGTCGTAATTCATACTTCGCATGATACTCTTTTCTCTTTCACCTGGCAAGGAGTATTCTCTCGTTATGACCATAAAATGGGTCTGTTTCAGATTTGCTGACTCATTCTGCTAGTCAAATTAACTTGGGCGAGCCAACGGCGAGCGGCAATTTGAGCTCCTTTGGGGCGGCAAGCCGTTAGACAGGCGGCCGCCTGTGTTGACAATTTTCACTATTCCTTCTTCGCTATTCTCTCTACAAAGCCATTTATCGGGCTGCAGGCACTCCGGCAAAACAAACAGCACAACCGCGGAGGGTTGTGCTGTTTGTTTCTGCTGTATGCAGGAGTTCGTTTTAGAAGTCGTAACGGAGACCCACGTTGGCGCGGACACCAGTGTAATCCGGGCTGTAAGTGAAGTCCACGTCGGCATAGACGGTGGTCTGCTGTTCCACGGGGATGGAAAGACCAAGGCCGATTTCGAAGCCGGTGCCGGTGGAATCCGCTCCCTTCACCGTGAAGCCATCGCCACCGCCCTGCAGGGCAACCTTGGCTTCATCCGTGGAGTCGCCGAAGTCCTGAGTCACGAGGGCGCGGGCCTCCAGCACAGCGCAGCGCTGGTACACGCTCTCGTAGAGCACGCCCTGGTAGCGCAGACCAAAGCCCACCTGGCCATACACGGCATCGCTGCCATCGTAATCCAGACCCGCCTCACCAATGGAGCCCTTTTCCTTATAACCATCCACCGTAGCGGAGGTGATGCTGAAGCTCACCAAGGGCTGCAGGATGTGGTTATAGTTGTAATCCAGAGCCATGGTGTAACCCAGTTCGTAGTATGCGGAGAACGAAGTACCGGAGGTCTCACCCTGTGCCTTGTAGCCCATGATCTCGCGGTCCAGGGTCATATCGTTCATACCGGCGGTCAGAATCAGCATCTGCACCCAGCGGTTGTACTGGTGGCGGGCAAAGAGGCTCACGTAGTAAGCATCGTTGTTACCGGAAGCATTGTCAGGGCCCTCAACATCCAGCTTACCGAAAGAGGTGCTGAAGGAGGCACCCAGCACAAAGTTGGAAGCCAGGTCCATATTGATACCCACGGTAGCACCGGTGGTGGAGTAATCGTAGCCGTTGGTGCCCTCGCCACCATCGGTGGTGGAGAAGCTGCCATCTGCCTGTGCCCAGCCCTGGATACCGGAGTTCACCCAGCCGGTGTCGCCTTCACCCGTGACACCGCCCAGCTGAATCACGCGGTTGCGCAGGTTCTTCTGCACATCGCGCACGCCGCGGCGCTGCGAATCAGCCAGCGCTGTTGTGGAAGCACCGGTAATTGCCTGCAGAATTTCCTGGCGGGACTTCAAGTCTCGCTCGTAAACCAGGCCAAGCGCATCATGCAATGCCTGCACAGGGCTGTCAGCCTTCTCTTCCGGAGTCAGCGCAGCCTGCATCTCGTTCAGAGCCTCCAGCGCTGTGGCTGTAGCATCATCCACCTTAAGTTCTGCCTGGACGGTTGCCACATCCTTCGCTGCTTTGAACGAGCCAACCGTTGCGCTTGCTTTGTCCACCACTACGTAGGGTTTCAGGATGTACTGCACATCTGTGCCGGCCGTATCCATAGTGCCAGTAGCAGTGGGGTCGAAGACAACCACCGACTGTTCTGTATCGCCGAACTCAATATGAGAGGCATCAATAACCAGTTTATCCAGCTTGGCCTTATCGCCCTCCTGGTTACCGGTAAGGTAGACAGCCTGCACACTTTCATCAGCATAAACATTACCATCCTGATCGACTTTGCCTACGGTATACGTTACAGAGCCCGCACCAGACCCTACTGAGTATCCCTGTCCTGCCTCAAGTTTCAATCCCTTGAACGAGAAATCTCCATCTGCAATAAACGAAGCAGAATCGCCTACAAGAGATACATTCTCCAGGCTGCCACCAGCGCCCAGATGCATATCAGGGCTATCAATAGCAGCATTCTTCACGGCATAGTCATCAGCAAAGCGAATCTGATCAGCCTTAATACTGCCGGCAGAGATCTCCGTTTCCGAAAGCTTGCCAAGGTCAGTAATAACCACCTTTTGAGTCGAGCTTGCGCCCTGCTGCATCGTGGTTGAACCAACCGTTATCGCATTAGCCTCCAGACCGGCTGCAGTAATCTCATATCCGGTTCCTGCCGCAATGTTGACTGTGTCCGCCTCAATCACCTGGTTGGATACAATCGACTGATTCGAAATACGCGTCGCAGAAGCGGCACGGGTCATCGACTGAGTCTTTACGTTGGTCAGCACCGCGTTGCCTTCCACCGTCACCTTCACGCCACCCAGAGCGCCTGCCAGCACCACGCCAGTACCGTCCTCGTCGATGGCAATTTCGGAGCCGGACATAATCTGCGCTGCCGAAATACCGGTACTATCAATGACAGCACCGCTCATCATGCCGCCCGAAGTCTGCGTAATAGTCACGCCGCTGCCTCCGGCAGCCACGCTCTCGGCATTAACAGTGCCAGTCACCGTAATAGAGCCAGAAGAAGTAACCTTACCATTAGCATCCGTGTTTACATATGTATTCAAGGTTTTCGCAGACACGTCACCATAAACCTCAATGCTGGCGCCAGCGTAAGCTGCAACCGATTTATCGGCATTGATGGCTCCCGCCTTGATAGAAGAAGCCCCTTCATTGGCTACAACATTACCTGTACCATCAACAGAATATGAAGCATTGATAGCATTGGCAACAGCCAGCTTACCAGAGACGAAAACTTTCTTTGCCGTCACCGAACCGGCAGCCAGTGAAGCCACCTCATCAACCAGCACGGATTCACCAGTCGTTACGCTCCCGGTTACTGTAGCAGAGCCCCTCTCAACCTCTATCGCACCAGCGGCAGCAACTGAATTAGCCGTAATGACAGATGCCCCTAATGTAACACCATGATCAGTACTCTTAATCGTATCGGCATGGGTTTCACCGTTAATCTCTACGTTGCCGTGGTTCTGAATCGTTCCCACATACATGACACCGCCTGTCGGAGAGCCTATAGTAAGCTTGGAGGCAGGAGTCGTTGCGAGATCAGCAGGAGGAACAGGGGCTGCAGGATTAACTAGTTTGGTCTCGGCGGTCTTGATAATGGCTGCCAGAGCGACAGATTTACCGGCCTCCAGCACAATCACGGTATCACCCTGCTCACCGGAATGAACAAGCGTAGCGTCCTTGCTGAACACCCCACTGCCTAAATCCACTTTCAAATCGCCATTGAAATCAATATCGAGCGTGGCACTCTCAGTCAGGTTCACATTCCGGAGTTCAAACTCCTTAAGATACTTCAAGTCGATACGTTTTTCTTCATTGTCCTTTTGACCATTCCATATATAGAATCCATCCAAATCAAGCTTCACAATACCTTCGCCGGAAACGTTCAGCCACACCGGAACCCCAGCCTCATCACCGGAAAGCTGCACACCCTCTGCATCAATCTGATCTTTCAGAATGGTAGAGCGAAGAACATTCTGCGCAATAACCAGCTGCGTGCCTTGTTCTGCACTGAACCCTACGCTGCAGGTCATACCACCATTAGCCACATCTGCCATAGCCATTGTGGGATTGTCGTACGTATATTCCCACACTTTCTGCTTCGCATAATTGTCTGTCAGTTGACCTTTAGTGGTAGCAAGGTTATGCGTCAGATTCAGGCATCCGTCATGACCGACGAACACAACCTTGTCCGTGTTTTTGCTGGATATTGATTTCAGTACAGAATCATTTTTAATCTGGTATTCTGCCCCAATACCAGCCTTACCAGTTACACGCCACTCACCCTCGTCAGAATCATTTTCCGCATACAACGACACCGTCACCGAACCTTTACCACCGGTATTGGCACCCGTTGCCAGACCGCCATTCTTCAGATCGAATTCCCCGACCTCTGTCTCATTACCCGAGGTCAGGAAATTATCCGGCATGGCGATATTATTCATAATCACATAGCCATCCTCAGGAATGGATCCAACTGCGGACGCTATGTTACCCAATTTTTCACCCGTTTCCGGGTCAATATACCACATACCGCGCAGCTTCAGAGCCCCACCACCCGGGAGGGTAGAGTCCGGACACCACTCGATTCTGACAGAAATATCAAACGTATCCTGCTGTTCTGACCAACCGGGAATCAGACCGAGAACCTTGCACTTGTAGCCCACCATCCAGCACAAGAGTCCATCATCGGAGATGAAAAGGCCCATGCCCTCCTTATTGATAGTCGGATTACCGGTATTGCCGCCGGGTGTCGCAAATGTCAGAAGCCGACCCGTTTCCTCGCGATATACCCATTCATCCCTGTTATCATCCCACCATTTATCGTTAGGGTCCTCTACCGTGATCTCGTACAAGCCGGTCGGAGCATTCCCCAGAAGCATGCAGGAGTTTGCGTAATTCTCATCACCCAGATTTGTACCGCGGAGATTAGTCGCCGTCACATCCAGCACCCAATTAGTCGTACTGGCGTTAATATCATCATTGGGAGTCTGAAGCTTATCCGAGAAATTGCGCTTGTCTTTCAGGTAGTCATTTATTTCATCCTGCGTCGCACCAGCAGCAGGCTCTGGCCCCGGAAGATAATCAGCATTGTAAAAATCAAATTGTGACACTTCCCCTAACATAGCACCCTGGCCATCACCATAAGTCTGAGTAGCCACCTTGGTAACTGTGTTACTGGCACTTTTATAAAAAACAGCAGGGTCAGCCGCCTGGGCTGCAGGGAGAGCTGCATAGGATAATACTGCAAGGAGAGCAGCACGAAGTCCAATGGGGAGATGTAGTTTCATGGCGATATTGGTAAAACTGTAAAAATGCGGTCAAACCGCTCATTACACACACTACCAAACCGCCCCCCTGATAGCAAGGTTAAAATGAGAAGAAAGCGAAAATTTAATAAAAAAACCGAGAGTATGCTCCCGATTCAGCGCAAACAGCGCCATTTTTTCCGCTACGCACGGACAGAATTCACACATTCCGCACAAGCCCGGCAAATGAACTTCCGGCAGAGTCCGACGCGCCTCGGGCAAATCAGACTTCATCCAGGGCGTAGCGGGCGGCAGCCACGGCCAGGAAGACGGCGGTTTCGACGCGCAGAATAATGGGACCGAGGGAAGCAGGAGCAAAGCCGGCCGCCTCGCCGGCGGCGTATTCGGCAGGCGAGAAGTCGCCCTCGGGGCCGACGAGCAGCACGCAGTCCTGCGCACCAGCGGTGCGGGCTGCTTCCAGCAATTCGCGCAGCGGTCGCGCGTGCGGCACAATGGCACACTGGATTTTAAGCGCGGGCAAATCTGCCCGCTGCAGGAAAGCGGCATAGGATTGCGGCATTTCCACCACAGGGAGCAGGTTTACGCCGCACTGCTTGCAGGCTTCGAGCACGGTGCGGCTCCATTTGGCGGTTTTAGCCGCCGCTTCGCGGGCATCGAGGCGCACGATGGTACGCTCCGAAATGAGGGGAATGATGCGCTGCACCCCCATTTCCACCGCTTTCTGGACAATGAGATCCATGTTACCGCCCTTGGGCACGGCCAGGGCCAGGGTGATACCGGCCACCGGGGGCATAGGCGGCAGGGGGCGCAGTTCTGCCAGCGTCATGAACGAGCTGCCGCTGGTGGCGGCAATGCGGCCGGTGGCAGCCTGGCCGCAGCCGTTGAACACCTCGCACTCATCCCCCACGCGCAGGCGCATCACCTTGAGGGCATGCTTTGCCTCCTCGCCCTCGATATCGAGCGAAGCACCGGCTTGCAGAGCAGCACCTGGAGCATAACACCTGTGCATGGCTGGCGGAATGAGGGTCAGTTATTTCAGATACCGGGCAGCGCGCTTGCGGAATTCTGCCACTTCGGGCTGGTTGTTTTCCTTAAGCTCCTTACCAAATGCCTTGAGGGCTTTTTCCTGGGCAGAGGAAAGCTTAGAGGGTGTTTCCACCTGCACTTCGACCATGAGGTCACCACGGCCGGAGCCTTTCAGGCTGGGCATACCCTTGCCACGCACGCGAAAAATCGTGCTGCTCTGGGTGCCGGTGGGCAGTTTGAGCTTGGCGGGACCATCCAGCGTGGGAATCGTCATTTCGCCACCCAGCACGGCATCCATGAACGGCACCGGCATGCTGCAGTGCAGGTCCATGCCATCGCGGGTGAAGATATCGTGCGGTTTCACCTCGATGAATACGTAGAGGTCGCCGGTTTCGCCGCCGTTGGTGCCGGCATCGCCATTACCAGTGGAGCGCAGCTTGGTACCGGTATTCACGCCGGCAGGCACACGCAGGGAGATTTTCACATCTTTGTGCACGCGTCCCTCGCCGCGGCATTTCGGGCAGGGATTGCTGATGGTCTGGCCTGCGCCGCGGCAGGTCGGGCAGGTACTCTGCTGCACAAAGAAGCCACTCTGGCGGGTGACCACGCCCGTGCCATGGCAGGTGGGGCAATCGTGGAAACCGGCGCGCCCATCCTTGGAGCCGGTTGCGCCGCATTCCTCGCAGGGCACCAGGCGCTCTACCTCCAGAGTCTTGGTGCAGCCCTCGGCTGCCTCCTCGAGCGTGATTTCCAGGTCGGTGCGCAGGTCGGACCCGGGGCGGCGGGGGTCTGCCTTGCGGCGGTGACCACCACCCATGCCGCCGAAGCCACCGAACGCCCCGCCGAAAATCTGCGAGAACAAATCTGCCGGGTCGGTAAAGCCACCGAACCCGCCAGGGCCGCCGGGGCCCCCCATGCCGCCATTCTTGAACGCCTCGTGCCCCATGCGGTCATAAGCGGCGCGCTTGTCGGCATCGCTCAGCACCTCATAAGCCTCACCCAGTTCCTTGAACTTCTCTTCCGCCTCCTTGTTATCCGGGTTGCGGTCGGGGTGGTATTTCATGGCCAGCTTGCGGTAGGCCTTCTTGATGGTGGCATCATCGGCATTGCGGTCAATGCCCAGCACCTCGTAATAATCCTGTGACATAGCAGTACGCGCGGTTATGCTTCAGGGGTGGATTCCTCTTCCTTGGGGGCTGCCGTCACCACATTCACCGGGCGCAGCAGGCGCCCGCGCAGGTTGTACCCCCGGCGCAGAATGCGGATGATGGTGCCCTCCGGCTGCTCGCTCGGCTCGCTCATGATGGCCTCGTGCACATTGTGGTCGAACTCCTGCCCCGGGGCGGCTTCGATAGCCTCCACCCCCTGCCCGGCCAGGAAATCTGCCAGCTGCTTCTGCACCATGCTCATGCCGATGTATATCATCGAATCCGTGCCCTGCTGGGCAGCCATCTGCATGCCCATCTCAAAATTATCAATCACCGGCAGCAGCTCTTCCAGCAGACTCCGGTTGGCGTATTTCGTGAAATCCTCGCGGTCCTTCACGCAGCGCTTGCGGTAATTATCATACTCCGCCGCCGTACGCAGCGCCATCTCGCGCCACTTGGTCAGCTCATCCACCGGCTGCTGCTCCTCCGGCTCCTGTGTCTCCGGCATTTCCGGAAGTTCTTCCTCGGGTGTTGGTTTTGTTTCCTCTTCGCTCATGGCTTATATCATACGCCACCTGTCAAGCCCGGTCAATCCCCTACGCGTGACAGTATCAGTTCAGCCGCCAGGCTGAACTGATATTCCTGCCCCGTCAGGGGCAGGATTTCATACACCGCGCAGCGGTGTATTTCATGCAGGGCACAGCCCTGCTTTCATACCGCAGCGCAGCTGCGGTATTTACATACGCTGGCGCCAGCCAGTGTAATTCATTGAGGCCCGCAGGGCCGACTGGTTACCGCTGCATCAGCAGCGGTACTTCCTATACAGCAACGCATATATGTTAAGCACGCATTGGGAAAAGAACCACCCCGCATAGGAAACATTATCTCTTCCAATCCGGCCTGGACTTAGCTGTATTAATGGATTGTATGAGCATCCGCATAATATTCCCATTCAATCGCTTCAGCTTCTTCAAGTCGTCTGCTTGTTCCCCATTTTCCGGAGTAAAGAGTTCCAGCCAGAATTTCGTTTCGTTACACTCCTTCAATGCAGTATGGAGCTTATTGACAAAATCTGCAATTCCATTACCGTACTTCGCCTCAGCAATGTTCGCACCTACGGCGGAGGAAGCACGCAAAAACTGGTCTTTCTTAGCACCGTATCCCCGCAGATGTTGGCTGTAAGCCATAGCAGCCTGAGCAAGTTGGAGTGAGAAGTCGGCCAGTTTGTCTTGTTTCATGATGGTGGGATGATAGCTTGTCAGCTGATTTTTGGCAAGGATAATGTTTCCTATGCGGGGTGGTTCTTTTCCCAATGCGTGCTTAACATTTACAAGGTGCTGCACAGGAAGTACCGCTGCTGATGCAGCGGTAACCAGTCGGCCCTGCGGGCCTCAATGAATTACACTGGCGCAGCCAGTGTATGTAAATACCGCAGCTGCGCTGCGGTATGAAAGCAGGGCTGCGCCCTGCATGAAATACACCGCTGCGCGGTGTATGAAATC
>CAJGCV010000068.1 GCA_904501915.1 uncultured Akkermansia sp.
AATCGGAAAGTATTACTTCCCCTGTACGAACGCGGGTGTACCCCCAGTCGGTCGATGTTAGTTGCGATCTCTCATCGACTTCTCCGCAGGCTCGGATTTTACCCCGAACGCGTTCAATTTACCACAAAAAATTAACCGAGTGCGAATTACGAAGTAATGCCCGGCAGACGCGGTTTGCCGGGCTTTGGAAGGATTTATCCTCTGTGAAGTTTATATCTCGCGCAAGGGGGCGTCACCGGGAAAAGCGTGGTTATATGTCATGGGCCCAGGAACTGAGAATCTGGGTATGTTTTTTGATGATTTCGTCCTTACCAGCCCCTTTGCGTTGGTGCTGACAGGGTTTGCACCATGATGAAGCAGTATTTGCAGGAGTGCAGCTTATACCGATGCTTTCTGGAAGTAAGAAAAATCGGGAGTGGCGGAGAAATGTCGGGCCGTGGCGTCGCAAGCGTGTAAGACGGGTGCTTTTATCTTTTCTTACATGCTTCCTGTATGATTTTTATGCATTTTCTGCCGAGCTTTTTGTTGTGTGTTTTACCGGTTGTATAGCCGCCTTCTTTGAGGATGTATTTTGCTGTTAGGAACTTTTCGCTTCTATATTCCGTTGCGGCATGAGTCTTCGCGTATTCAAGTAAATTATGGGGGCTGTTGCCGGGAAGCATAGGATCTGCTCCATGCGCCAACAGAATTTTTATGGCCACAATATTACCACACAGTGCGGCGGTGTGGAGCGCAGAGGGTCTGCCGTTTCTGTGTGTGTGGTGGATATTGGGATCTACTCCTTCTTTGCTGAGTAGTTTTATGAGAGTTGATATGTAGAAATTTTCGGTGCAGAATGCCAGAAGCGCACTCTGCGGATTGCTTTCCTGGTTCACATCAAAGTCCGGATGTTGAATCAACTGCTCGATGATTTCGTGATTGTGCGTGTTGAAAATTTCTTTTATAGCTGTGATGTCGTTAACGTAAATTTGGGGGTGTTTCAGAAGCTCTTTTACGCATTCGGCGCTGCCTTTACCTTTTGCCGCGTCTGCGAGAGATGCACTGTACACCTTTGCTTTTGGCAGAGACAGGAGAAGCTTCAGGCATTTCACGCTGCCACAACGTGCAGCCAGGGACAGGAATGAGCAGGATCCCCATATGTTTCTATTTGTGCTGAACGGCTCTTGTTGTTGCAGTTGGCTTAATTTATCTGCATCATCGTTTGCAATTGCCTCAATGTGGGCAATGTAATGGCATTGTCTGACATCTATATGTTTACAGACTGCAGATATTACGTGTGAGTGTCCGTTATTGATGGCATCTGTGAGACGATGCTTCCAGTTTGTGTGCTTGAAATGGCCGGTGTTGAGAAGAAGTGCAATGCATTCATCTGATTTTCTATGATCCGCCCATTCTAATGCAGCATTGAGGTTAAGTCCGGAATCGGATTCGAGAAGGAGTTTTGCAATTTCCGGCATGTTGTGTTGAACTGCACTTTGCAAACACCTGTTTCTCTGCTTTGTGTCCAGATTGCTATGCTTAAGGATAAGTTTAGCCATTCTGGTATCTCTTTTTATCATGGTGATGCCGAATGGGGTCAGCCGCACGGATGTAGTAGTTAAACTTGCTCCTGCAAAGATTAATTTTTTTGCCGCATGATAATCTCCCGCCATGCAGGCATCGTTTAGAGTATTACCAGATTCAAATTGCGGAGCGTTGCGAATGTAACGATCTGTTTCCCTGTCCTGACATGCATACAACTGTTCGGGGGTAATCCCGTCTTCGTAAGCGCCGGCTTTCACCAGAAGTCTGACGGAGATGTTCTTTTTTACGTTTTTTTTATCTATATTGTTCGGTGTATGGGTAATGGCGTAGTCAAATGCATGATTGAGCGTTTCCTGATTCTGGCCCGCTAAAAGCAAGTCTGCCAGGATTGGAAAGCAGCCATCATGGATTGCTTGCAATATGGCTTCTTCATAGATATCGGGGGTAATACCATGCTTTTTCAGCCTGGCGCAGGCTTCGTTTCGCTCTTTTTCAGATGGCGATTTGAGATTCACTTCTGTGTTCAGCCCTTCTGCTGCCCCTGCAATGCTGCCATAGTCCCGATGTTGTTTTTTGTTACTTTTTCTGCCGGATTGCGTGGTTGTGTCAGAGAAGACAAAAGGAGCCATGAACGCAAAAGTAATGGCCAGAAGTCCAACTGCGGCGATGCATATGAGAATATGGTGGCGTCTGAGAGCCATAATGGTAGAGTGTTATGTTTAATGCACGTTGCTGTTTCTCCTTAGGGATGGAATATCTTTCATTTTAAGGATTTTGTGAGAAAATGTACAGCAAAAAAAGCCCGGCAGACACTCGTCTGCCGGGCTTTTGAAAGGATGAATCCCAGAATATTTACTTCTCGGAGAGGGAGCCGATGCCGGGAAGCACCTTGCCTTCGAGCAGCTCCAGGGAAGCGCCACCACCGGTGGAGCAGAAGGAGAGCTTGTCGGCAACCTTGAACTTCTTGGCTGCGGTCACGGAGTCACCACCACCCACGATGGAGGTGCAGTCACTCTCGGCGAGGCATTCAGCCAGAGCCTTGGTGCCCTTGGAGAAGGAGTCGAGCTCGAACACACCCAGCGGGCCGTTCCAGAGCACGGTTTTAGCACCCTTGATGATGCTGCAGAATTCCTCGATGGCCTTGTCTCCGATGTCGATGCCCATGCCGTCTGCAGGAACGGAACCACCCTCAGCCCAGGGAGCGGTGCAGAATGTTTCTGCGCCTTCCTCAAACTTGTAGGAGTAGCGGGTGTCGGCGGGAAGCACGAAGGTCACGCCCTTGGCCTTGGCGTCAGCCAGAATCTGGTTGGCGAGGTCGAGCTTGTCGGCTTCAATCTTGGAGTTGCCTACATCATGTCCCTGGGCAGCCAGGAAGGTGTTGGCCATAGCACCACCGATGATGAAGGTCTGGCTCTTCTCCATGAGCTTGGAGAGCACCTGAATCTTGTCGGAAACCTTGGCGCCGCCCATGATTACCACGAAGGGCTGCTCGGGGGAGTTGAGCTTGCCCTCGAGGTACTCGAGCTCGCGCTCGATGAGGAAGCCCATGGCGGATTTCTCTGCGAAGTGGGTCACACCCTCGGTGGAGGCGTGGGCGCGGTGGGCAGAGCCGAAAGCATCGTTCACATAGAGGGTGGCGTCACCCAGCAGAGCCTTGGCGAACTCGGGGTCGTTCTTCTTTTCCTTCTTGTCGAAGCGCACGTTGTCGAGCAGCATCACATCGCCATTCTGCAGGGCCTTGCGGGCAGCAGTGGCGGCTTCACCGATGGTCTCGGGAACGAAAGCAACGGGCTTGCCGAGGTGGCCGGCGAGGCATTCGGCAGCAGCAGCGAGGGAGAACTCAGCCTGATAGCCAGTGCCCTCAGGGCGGCCCAGGTGGGAGCAGAGAACGAGACGGGCGCCGTTCTCGAGCAGGTACTTGATGGTGGGCAGAGCGGCAACGATGCGGGCATCGTTGGTAATCTTGCCGTCCTTCATGGGCACGTTGAAGTCAACGCGCATGAGCACTTCCTTGCCGGCGACATCGAGGTCGCGTACAGTGAGTTTAGCCATAGTTACTATTATATTATGTGGTTGAAGTTTTGGGGAAAATTGCGTTGGCAATTGCTCCGTGCGGCGTATTTTATCGAAAAATCCTCATTTTTCAAGGCTAAATGCATGGACTGGCCGGAAAAATGAACGAAATAGCTTGATAATGATAAGGAATGTGATAGAGTGGAAGAACAATATGGGTGGAAAGTACCGTAAGAAGAAGGATGAAGAGATGACGCTGCGCCGGCATTCCCGGCCGAGGCAGCGTGCGGCGCGGCGTGTATCCGTGGCAACAGCCTGGGTGGCGCTGGCAGTAGTGGTGGCGGCGTTGCCGCTGGCTTCCTGGGTGCGGATGCTGCAGGCGGGGGAGCAGGTGAACTGGGTGCCGGCGCTTCTGGGGACTGCGTTCATGCTGCTGGTGAGCGTGCTGTGTATGCGCACAGCATACCGCAGGCTGCACAGCCACCGCTGACGCAAGCGGTTTCTAAATTGTATTCAATGGCGTGCAGGGGTGTTGGGTCACACCTGCATGCGGAAGTTGATAAAGCGTGCCGGGCGTAGTTTGTTGGGCTTGTTTGAAGTGGCCTGGCATTATCTGGGGAGCCTTGCCGCGGTGAGTTTATTTGCGGCGGTGCTGGGACTGGGTATTTACCATGCAGTGGTACAGGATGTTACTCCTCGCTATTATTGTTATGCCGGGGTGCATAATCCGGCGGGGGCGGAGCCGCCGAGTGGCATCATACCGCTGGGCGAGTCTGTATCGCCAGGTATTCCGCATGTGCGCCTGGAATATAATAATAAGGGTGGGTTGCAGCGCATGAAATATGTGGATGCCGCCGGGCGTTTATCGGCACTGCCCGGTAGTGCCGTGGCAGTGCAGCTCTTGCAGTATGATAGTGCTGGCAGGCTGTTGAAACGCGAGAACCGCGGTGTTACCGGGACTGCGGTGTGTGATGCACAAGGTGTGGCTGTGCGGGAATTTGAGTATGATGCCGCGGGAAACCTGGTTCGCATGCGGTTTCGGGATGCTGCCGGAGACCTGGTGATGCCGCGTTTCCCAGGCTATGCCGAGAGCCGTATGAAGTATGATGCACTGGGGCGTCCTGTATTAGTGGAGTATCTGGATGAAACCGGAAAACCTGTTGTAAATGCCGCAGGGGAGCAGCGCGTGGAGTATGTATACGCTGATGATGATAAAGAGGTGAGCCGGCGGAATTATATAGATGGAGCACTGGCAGATAATTGCTGCGGTGTGGCGCAGGAGGTGTACCACGTAACAGAAACGGGGGCTGAGCGCCATTGGCTGAATGCCAGGGGAGAGCGAACGCTGCATCGCGGAATCTGCGCGTCTTCGGTTATATGCGATACGTGCTTGAGCAAGGGAATAACCCGGAGGCGGTATGTCGGCGCCAGTGGGAAAGAGGGAATGGTTACTCCCGTTTGTGCTGAATATACGGCGCGTTGCAATGCTGAAGGTAAGCCGGTGTGGGAATGTTTTGGCGGGGTGGATGGCTTGCCGGTGGATAATCCTGCGTGTGGTTATGCGGAGCGCGCGTGTGTGTACGACGCCCGCGGTGAGTTGGAAAGGGAATACTTCTGGGATGCGTGCGGAAATCCTGCAGCTGTGTGTGAGGTGCATCATGTTCCTACCCCTCAGGGGAATTATGCGTTAAGTCTGCATGCCGATGGCGCCACTTCTGTGCAACCGAAATAGAATGAATCCACAATGAATGGCTGAGTATCATTTATGTGGCTTTGTTGTTGAAATATGGTGGCTTGTGGTGTAGTATGGAGTGCATGAAATGCTCTCTTACGATGCTGGGTACCGGTAATGCCGCCGTTACGCGTTGCTATAATACATGTTTTGTACTGCGGCATGGGGAGCGTTGTTTTCTTACGGATGGCGGTGGGGGAAACGGCATTCTGGAGCACCTGGCGAAAGCTTCTGTTCCACTCGCTGATATTCATGAAATTTTTCTGACGCACACACATACGGATCACATTTTCGGTGTCGTGTGGGTGGTGCGTATGATTGCTCAGGGGATGAATGCGGGCAAGTATGCTGGTGAGCTGCGCGTGTTCGGGCATGCCGAGGGATTGCAGACTCTGGAGATGATTTGCCGGGCTACGCTGCCTGGTAAGGTGACGGCTCACTTCGGCCATGATATTCTTTTTATGCCTCTGGAGGATGGAGACGTTTTTTCTGCTGCCGGTTTGCCTGGGGTGGCTTTCGATATAGGCTCTACCAAGGCAAAACAATTCGGCTACGCTCTCACCCTGCCGGATGGTCAGCGCCTGGTCTGCCTGGGGGATGAACCCTACAATGAAAAGAACGAATCCATCGCGCGAGGGGCTGATTGGTTGCTTTGTGAGGCGTTCTGTCTGCATGCCGACGCGGAGCGTTTCAAACCTTATGAGAAACACCACAGCACTGCGCTTGATGCCGGGCGTCTGGCTGCTGGGCTGGGGGTGCGGCATCTGCTGCTCTACCACACAGAGGATGCAACTCTTGAAACGCGCCGCGCTACTTATGCAGCAGAGGCTGCCCAGCACTTCTCTGGCACTGTTTATGTGCCAGATGATGGCGAATTGCTAGATTTATGCTGAAAATTGCCATTTTGCTCTATTTTTGTTAAAAGTTGTAACATGCATATAGTGAGTTGCATGTAGATAAAAATATGTCGAAATAGGCTCTTCTGGCGCGCGTGTAGCACTGCGTTCCGTATATCTGGAGGGGGATTTTACCTCCATTCGCAGGAAAAACGCCATTGATTTGTTTGTTTTGGGTGTCAAAACACCGGCTGTCCGGTGCTGTGTTTTTTTTCCTGAACGCTGTGGATTGCCTGAAAAGGAGCGGCGCGGCTGCGTAAGCGCGAAAAACTGGTCAAAATTCCAGAATTTTACATGAAAACGCATTTCCGGTATCTTATAAAACGCACAGTAGCAAAACGGTAGAATATAAAACGATGTGGTGTAATGACATTGGTAAAAAATGGGCATTGGTGTTAAAACGGTGTGCAAAAATGGGTGAATTCCGGTATATAAACACCCGAAAACATGTGTGTCAGCGGGGGTGTTTATGGTTGAAGCAGGTAGGGTGATATGGTACTGTTTGCGGAGAGAAGAAACGAGACGCATATGCCCCCAGTAAAGAGAGATGCAAGCAAGCGACCGGTGACATTCTGGCTGAATGCCGAACTGCACGCGAAGTTCACGCACCTGGTGAAAGAGCGAGGTGACAGTATGTCTGAGCTGCTTACACGGTTCATCGAAGAAGTGACCAAAACGGTGAAACTCGACCCGAAAGAACAGGCTGAACTGGATGCCTGGTTTCGCAGCAAGGGACTTCGCTGAGTAAAACAGGAACTCATTTTATCGCCATGTCAGAGCAGCAGAATCAGAGCGCGCGCAAGCCATCGTGGTTGAAGGTGAAACTGCCGAAGGGCAGGGTGTTCAAAGAGGTGCAGCACCTCATCAAGGATAATGGGCTGGTGACGGTGTGCGAAGAGGCCATGTGCCCGAATCGCGGTGAATGCTGGAGCCACGGCACAGCCACCTTCATGGCATGCGGCGATGTGTGTACCCGTGCTTGTGGGTTCTGCGCCACCCGCACCGCCAAGCCCAAGCCGCTCGACCCGGAAGAGCCCCGCAAGATTGCCGAGAGCGTGGCGCACATGAATCTGAATCACGCCGTGGTCACCATGGTTACCCGTGATGACCTGGCTGATGGTGGTGCCGCCCATATTGCAGAAATTATCTGCCGCATTCGCGAGTTGAGTCCGCAGACTGTGCTCGAGGTGCTCACCTCCGACTTCCGGGGCAGCGAGGAGGCACTGGCCATGGTCATGGATGCTGCACCGCATATTTTCAATCACAACCTTGAGACGGTGGAGCGCCTTTCCCCCATGGTGCGTTTCCGCGCCAAGTACCGCCTTTCTCTGCACATGCTCCAGCGTGCGCTGGAGATGGCACCGGGACGCGTGGTCACCAAGAGCGGCATCATGCTCGGCCTTGGAGAGACGCGAGAGGAAATAGAGCGCACCATGGATGACCTGCGCGAGCACGGTGTGACCGTGCTCACCATGGGGCAGTACCTGCGCCCCTCTCCCCGCCACCTGCCGGTTATTGACTACATCCGCCCGGAGGTGTTCGACGAGCTGCGTGAGGTAGCGCTCAGTAAGGGCTTCCGCCATGTGGCCAGCGGACCGCTCATCCGCTCTTCGCATCACGATGCGGCTTTCCGTCCGGAGCTTGATATTCTGGAAGCCATGAATGCCTACCTGGCGAGTAAAAAGTAAAGCTCGCGATAGTAATTTTTTTCACCGCGCAACCCGTCCCGGGCTGCGCGGTGATTGTTTAAAGTGCAAAAAATCCATGCACTGAAGGGCCTGCCCGGAAATTTTGCTGTACAAGGGGGTGAAAAATAAGTAGAATCAGCGCGTCGCGGCGTATAGAGACAGCCGCGCGCAAGATACAACCAGTGTACCACAATGGCTGAAGAAAGCACGATGAACCCCATGGAAGCCCTTGAGGCTTTGTACGGAAGCGATACCTTTGGTATCAAGACCATGGAGAAGTACCTCTCCAAGAGCGCTTTCAAGAAAATGATGCAAACCATCCAGAAGGGTGGAAAGCTTGATATGAGCATTGCGGATGAAGTGGCCCAGGCCATGAAGGTGTGGGCGCTTTCCAAGGGTGCTACGCATTACACGCACTGGTTCCAGCCGCTTTCCGATGCCACGGCAGAGAAGCATGATTCCTTTGTGGAGCCGGATGGTAAGGGTGGGATGATTTTTGAGTTCACCGGAAAGAACCTCATCCAGGCCGAGCCGGATGCCTCGTCGTTCCCGAGCGGTGGTATCCGCGCTACGTTTGAGGCGCGCGGATACACGGCATGGGACCCGACCAGTCCGGCGTTCATCAAGCGCACGGCCAATACCGTGACGCTCTGCATCCCGACCGCCTTCTGCTCGTACACGGGCGAAGCTCTGGATAAGAAGACCCCGCTGCTGCGCTCGATGGCTGCGGTGGGGGCGCAGACCAAGCGAGTGCTGGCCTGCTTCGGCATAACCCCCACTACGGTGGATACCAACCTGGGTGCAGAGCAGGAATATTTCCTCATCGACCGCGATTTGTATATCCAGCGTCCCGACCTTATCGAGACCGGCCGCACGCTGTTCGGTTGCCTGCCGCCCAAGCACCAGCAGATGGAAGACCACTATTTCGGTTCCATCAAAGAGCGTGTGTTGGAGTTCATGACCTCGGTGGACCACGCGCTGTGGGCGCTGGGGGTGCCGTCCAAGACTCGCCACAATGAGGCTGCTCCCGGTCAGTTTGAAATCTGCCCGCTGTTTGAGCCCTGCAATGTGGCGGTGGATCACAACGTGCTCATCATGGATATACTGGAGCGTCAGGCGCTCAAGTTCAACCTGGTGTGCCTGCTGCACGAGAAACCCTACAGCTCGGTGAACGGCAGCGGTAAGCATAATAACTGGTCGCTTTCCACGCCGGAGCTTGGCTCTCTTTTCTCCCCGGGCAAGACCCCGCACAGCAATGTGCTCTTCCTCACCTTCCTGGCCAGCGTGATTCAGTGCATTGACCGCCACGCAGATTTGCTGCGCGCCTCTATCTCCAAGGCCGGCAATGACCACCGTCTGGGCGCTGCCGAGGCTCCGCCCGCCATTATGAGCATTTTCCTGGGAGATGAGCTCACCGACATCGTGGAGCAGATTATGCACGGTGGTGCCAAGTCCTCCTGCGCCAAGACCACCATGGAGCTGGGGGTCGACACCCTGCCGGAGCTGCCCAAGGATACCACTGACCGCAACCGCACTTCTCCCTTCGCTTTCACGGGAAACAAGTTTGAATTCCGCGGCGTGGGGTCTTCCCAGACCTGTGCCTGGCCCATGACCGTGCTCAACACGATTATGGCCGAATCTCTGGATGAAGTGGCCACGCGCCTGGAACCCGTGGCCGGCACGCCGGAGTTCAAGACCGAGGTGAAGAAGCTCATTGCCGAGATGATTACCGCCCACAGCCGCATCATTTTCAACGGCAATGGCTACTCTGATGAATGGGTGCAGGAGGCAGAGCGCCGAGGCCTGCCCAACATCAAATCCACCCCGGAGGCGCTGGAAGTGCTTTCCCGCCCGGATACGCTGGAGCTCATGGCCAAGTATGGCGTGCTCTCCAACGCAGAGCTGCTGGCCCGTAAGGAAATCCAGATTGAGAACTACGAGAAGCTCATCGACATTGAGGCCAAGACCTGCCTCCACATGCTCGAGACTATCTACATGCCCGCCATTGCCGAGCAGATGACCCAGATATGCAATACCGTAGCCGCCATTCAGTCTGCCGGTATTTATGCCGGTCTGAAGGCTGCCACCGGCAAGGCAGTGGCTGTGGGCGCGCTGTACGACCTGCTGCCCGAGCGCATTTCCGACCTGGCCGTTGCCATTGAGGAGGGCAACCCGGCACACATGCGCGCTGCCATGGTGGCCGCACGCGAGGTGGTTGACAAGCTTGAAACCATGGTGGACGCCAGCCTCTGGCCCGTGCCTACCTATGCTGAGATGCTCAACATCCACAGCAAGTAATTCCGCTGCTGATTTTTGCTGAGAAATAAACCGGGAGAAGGCCACACACTTGCCTTCTCCCGGTCGCTTTCTTTCTGTTGGTTTTGTCTTCTGTTTTGTTCAGCCTGGGGCTTATTCAGCCCACGTCCAGGAAATGTTCTTGGCTACGCCCGGGGCTATGGCTGCGCCCACCGGACAGTTTTTTACCGCTGTTTCCAGCACCGCCCTGCCAGCGTTGTCTACAGCGTGCGGCACTGTGATATGAAAGTTCAATGCGGTGATGCCGTTTTTGCCTTCCTCGTAACCTGCAGCTATGCTGATGCCCTCTGTATTCAGCTGCCGGCGTGCGCCCAGGTAAGCCATCATGCTGCTCATGCACGAGGCTACTGCTGCCGCCAGCAGTTGCGCGGGGGAAGGCTGTTCTCCTTTGCCGCCCAGGGCTGTGCCTACATCCGTGGTGAATCGGGCATCTCCTTGCGGAAAATTTGTGCGGCAACGCATGCTTCCTTCGTGTACTGTGGTCGATGTATATTGGCTCATATGATGCTCTCCTCTCTATCTTATTGCTTGGAACGCTTCTAAATTAGCATGCGTGCGAGCGAATGTCAACCTTAATTTCTACCAATTATACAGGAAATATGAAAGATTGAAAATTCATGTCAGAACGGAGAGAAAGGAAAAATACGGCTTGACAAAGAGAGAAAGCGTAGTAAAATCTCGTCGCGCTGCGACGGTAACGCAGCCTCTAAGACTATGAAGGCAGACATCCATCCTAAGTACAATCCTGTTGTGTTCGTGGACATCACCACGGGCCGCCGTTTCATCACCCGCTCCACCGCTACTTCCGCCAAGAAGGAAGAGATTGATGGTGTAGAGCACTACGTGATTTCCTGCGGTATTACGTCCGACTCCCACCCCTTCTTCACGGGTAAGAACCAGTTCGTGGACACCGAGGGTCGTATCGACAAGTTCCAGAAGCGCTTCGGCGCTGTGCGTCGCGCCAAGAAGCCGACCCTGGGCTAAAGAAACCCTGTCTTCCGACAATTTCTTTCTATTGGTTTGGAAACCCTGGAGCT
>CAJGCV010000069.1 GCA_904501915.1 uncultured Akkermansia sp.
GACGCCTCTGTGGTGGGTGACACCGTGGGTGACCCTTTCAAGGATACCTCCGGTCCCTCTCTGAACATCCTCATCAAGCTCATGAGCATGGTGTCCATCGTGACCGCCGGTCTCAACATCGCTTTCTCCCTGCTGTAAAGCGACTGGGCAAAATCCGAAAAAAGCACTGTTCCCCACAGGGAGCAGTGCTTTTTGCATGCCATAAGCTCGCAATTTGCAGCAAATACGACAAGCAAAATGCTTGAAGTGAGACGGTGGGTCAGCTAGAATAGCCCAACAGATATGTCAGAAAAACCCGCACTCAGCCCCATGATGGACCAGTACCTGCGCATGAAGCAGTCACTGCCGGCGGATGTGTGGCTGTTTTTCCGACTGGGAGACTTTTATGAGATGTTCTTTGAGGACGCCGTAGAGTGTTCTGCCGCGCTGGGGCTTACACTCACGAAGCGCCAGACCATCCCGATGTGCGGTGTTCCCTACCACGCAGCAGAAGGCTACATAGGCCAGGCGGTCAAGCTCGGCAAACGCATTGCCATTGCAGAGCAGATGGCCACTCCTGTGCCAGGCAAGCTGGTGCCGCGCGAAATCACCCGCATCATCTCCGCCGGAACGCTGGCCGACATGGCTCTGCTGAATGCTGGCGAGCACAACTACATAGCCGCCTGCTACCACGAGAAAAACACCTGGGGACTCGCCTGCGCAGACCACACGACGGGAGAATTCACCGTTGCGGATTACCCGAGCCTCGAATCCCTGAGCGAAGAAGTGGCCCGCATCCACCCGCGCGAGCTGCTTATCAGCCAGGAACAGGCAGAGGATTTTCCCGGGCTGGCCGCCACCCTGCTGTACGACGGCTACACCTTCCTGCCTGGGCTGGCGGATACGTTCCTCAAATCACATTTCCGAGTGCACTCGCTGGAAGGCTTCGGCTGCGCCCACCTGGGACCGGCTCTGGGGGCAGCCACTGCTATTCTGCACTACCTGAAACACCAGCTGCGCCGCCAGACTGACCACTTGCGCACCCTTTCCCTCCGCGCCACAGAAAATGCGGTGATGATTGATACCGCCAGCCGCCGCAACCTCGACCTGGTGGAAGCGCGCGGCGGACACAAAAACACCCTCCTGGGCACGCTGGACCGCACCAGCACCCCCATGGGAGCCCGCAAGCTGCGCGACTGGATACTGCACCCCACATGCTGCATGCAGGAACTGCTGCGCCGCCAGAATGTGATTGCAGGCTTTCTGAAAGAACCGTTCCTCATGTCTGAGCTGCGCAATTCCTTCAAAGGGGTGCGCGACACGGAGCGTCTGGTATCCCGCCTTTCACAAGGCGCCGGCAACGCACGCGACCTGCTGGCTCTGGGTACTTCTCTGGAACACCTGCCCGCCATTGTGGCAGATCTGGAGGCACTGCAGCAACATGCAGATGAATTCACCCCTCTGCTCTCCCGCCTGGGCAATTTCGAAGAACTCACCACCCTGCTCACCAGCGCCGTGGTAGAGGAACCACCCGTCACCATCAAGGAAGGCGGCATGATTCGTGACGGCTATGACGCACGGCTCGACGAACTGCGCGCAGCCTCCCGCGAAGGGAAAGACTGGCTGGCAGACCTGGAAGCCCGCGAACGCGCCGCAACTGGCATTGACTCGCTTAAAATCCGCTACAACAACGTTTTCGGTTACTACATCGAGGTCACCAAGGCGAATTTCTCCAAAGTACCCACCGAGCGTTACGTGCGCAAGCAGACACTAGCCAACGCAGAACGTTTTGTGACCGAGGAACTCAAAAAGATGGAAGGCACCATCCTGGGGGCAGATGAACGCGCCCGCCAGCTCGAATATGAGCTCTTCTGCCACCTGCGCGAGCAAGTAGCCGCATACATAGACCGCATCCAGCAGACCTCTGAAGCCCTGGCAGAAATCGACGTACTGCTCTCACTGGCAGAAACCGCCCAGCGCTACCGTTATTGCCGCCCCTGTCTTGACACCAGCCGTGACCTGCACATCATCAACGGCCGGCATCCCGTCATTGAACAGGTGCAGGCAGACTCGGCCTTTGTCCCCAACGACACCGAAATACTGGCCGATACGCAGAGAGTACTCATCCTCACCGGACCCAATATGGCCGGCAAAAGCACCTACATCCGCCAGGTTGCCCTCATCACCCTCATGGCTCAGATCGGCTCCTACGTGCCGGCAGACTCCGCACGCATCGGCCTGGTGGACCGCATTTTCTGCCGCGTAGGCGCAAGCGATGACATTGCGCGCGGGCAATCCACCTTCATGGTGGAAATGAGCGAAACCGCACTCATCCTCAACAACGCCACCAATCGCTCCCTGGTCATACTGGATGAAATCGGCCGCGGCACCGCCACATTCGACGGCCTTTCCATTGCCTGGGCCGTGGCTGAACACCTGCACGACATACTGGGTTCCCGTACCCTCTTTGCCACCCACTATCACGAAATGGTAGACCTGGAACACACCCACTCCGCCGTAAGCAACTGGCATGTGGAAGTGCGCGAGTGGAAAGATGAAATCGTTTTCCTGCGCAAAGTACTGCCCGGCCCGGCAGATAAATCATACGGTATTCAGGTGGCACGCCTCGCTGGTTTACCCACGCCCATCATCGACCGTGCCAAACAGATTCTCACCCACCTGGAAATGAGCGCCGGCGCCCGCGAACCCAAAGCCGCCCGCCGCAAACGCAGCCGAGAATCAGGCATGCCCTGCGCTGAAGAAACAGCAGATGTCACTCAGCTGGACATGTTCAGCATGCTGGACGATGGCATCTGACCCCAAGCCCGGCAAAATATTGCCATGATTGGCAAAAATGAGCTTGACTTACAGCCCCACTGACATATACTTGAAACGTTAGCAAACCATCGTATGAAAACTCTTCCTTTCCTCGCACTCCTCGCTCTGGCAACTGTTGCTGTGCAGGCCGCTCCTGAAATAACGGCTGCAGACCTGTCAGAAGAAGCTCTTACCGAAGTAGCCACCGGGCGTCAGAAGGCCAGTCTCAACCGCTACAACAAAGCGGTAGCCCGCGCCGAAAAGAAACGCACAAAAGAAATCAAGGAGGCCCAGAAGCTCACTCAGAAAAATGATGCCGGCATGAAGAAGACCATTCAGAAGCGTCATCTTAATTCCATGCTGCCGGCCAGCGAGCGAGTCCCGGAGACTCCCCGCAAGCCCTCCAACTACAACATCCGCTACTAAGCACAGAGCTCCCCAGATTTTTTCCGGCAGGAAACGGCATACCGTTTCCTGCTTTTTTCATTGCTTTATGCTTGAAAAAAGCGACATTTGTGAGATAATATCACCAGAATACCCCGCATATGGCTGAGGACGAAGAGGATTTTTACAAAGAACCGACTCGCAAGGAATGGGCCGGTTTCTGGACGCTCGTTGCCGTGCAGGCCCAGAATGCGTTCAATGAAAAAGCAGTCCAGTTTCTGCTGATTCCCCTGGGCGTATGGCTCTGGGGCGCAGACGGCAGCACTCTGGAATATATACTGGGTGCCATCTTTGTTCTGCCGTACATATTATTTTCTCCCCTGGTAGGCTGGCTGGCAGACTGTTTCTGCAAGACCCGCATCATCCAGGTCATGAGCGTGGTGCAGATTCTGGTCATGAGCTGCATGCTCTTCTGCTTCTACCAGCGTGACATGTACGCAGCCATTCTGTGGTTTGCCGTCTTTGCTACTCAGGCAACCATCCTTTCGCCAGCAAAAAAAGGCATTGTCAAAGACTTGCTGGGCTCCCGATATATAGGGTTCGGCTCCGGCATCATTGAAATGAGCCTGGTATTCGTGCTGCTGGTTGCCCAGATTGGCGTATTCTTCTGGTTCTCCTACCTTCTGGGGGCATACGAAGCAGAAAATTCTGCTACATACAATGCTGAGCTGCAGGCAGGTTGGGATTCCGTCATTCTGCCCACCTGGGTTTTCGTAGGGCTGGCCTGTCTGGTGTGTGCAGCGTCTTTCCTGGTACCCCGCTATCCGGCAAAAAAAGCCAAACCATTCAGTTGGAGCTTATTATACGAACATTTCACCCAGGTAAAATACCTCTGGCAGGATCGTCTGCTGCGTTTGAGCGAGCTGGGCATTGCCTATTTCTGGTGTCTGGCCGGCTCCCTGTTCCTCATTCTCATTCAGATAGCCAAGGGCATGCAGGCGGCCGATCCGAATGTGGACTTCTCGCTGCAGTGCGGTATTCTGATGGCATGGATGACCGGTGGTGTGGTAGTGGGCGGGGCTGTAGCCTCCCAGCTTTGTAAGGGCAAGAACGAACTGGGGCTCATTCCGTTCGGCGCCATCGGCATCACGCTCTGCACGCTTCTGCTCACCATCTTCGAGGTAAACACCTACACCAGCAACACCCTGCTGGCGCTCACGGGTGCTTTCGGCGCAGCCTACCTCGTACCGCTCAATGCATTCCTGCAAGATAACTGCGACCCCAACAACCGTGGCAACATCATTGCCGCCGGCAACCTCATCGACAACCTCATGGGGCTCGTTGCCGTAGCGCTCATGTGGGTCATGTACGAAATTTTCGGAGCATCACCGCAACAGCAATTCTTTGTTCTCTTCCTGCTGAGCTTCTTCATTCTCATCTGCTCGCTGCGACTGATACCCCAGGAATTCATCCGCATGATTGGCATATGGTGTCTGCAGCTGGTTTACCACCCGCGCACCATCAATCTGGATCGCCTGCCCATGCGCGGCGGAGCACTACTGGTGGTGAATCACGTAACCTACGCCGATGCCCTGTTCCTGACCATGGTATGCCCGCGACCGGTGCGCTTCATTGTGGCAGAGGAATTCATGGCCATGAGGCTGCTGGGATGGGCGCTGGAAATCTTCAACTCCCTGCCCATTTCCACCCGCAATCCGCGCGAAACAATCATCAAAGCGGCACGCGCCATTGAAAATGGCGATATCATCTGCATTTTCCCGGAAGGGCAGCTGACACGCAGCGGATGTCTCACCCCCATTCGCCGCGGCATGGAAATGATTGCCCGCCGCGCCAAGGCACCCATCATCCCGGTATACATGGATGGTTTGTGGGGCAGCATCTTCTCTTTCTCACGCAACCGTTTCTTTACCAAGCTGCCGAAGACGCTCAACTACAATTTCACCGTAGCATTCGGCGCGCCGCTCTCCCCGGACAACTTCACCAGCCGCTCCGTGCTGCGTTCCTTCCGAGAGCTGTCTGCCACCTGTCTGGAGACCTCCGACGGCATCAGCCGCGAGGGGCTCATCCGCCAGCTGGAAGAACGCGGCAACAAATCGCTGGTCTTCTACCCGGGCGGTTCACTCACAGCCATTCAGATTGCTGCAGCGCTCATCAGCCGCCAGGCCGACGAACAATTCCCTCCCCTGGCGCGCAAATGGCTGCAACTGCTCATTGACGGCACCGAAGACCGACTGGCTTTCCACCGCTATTGGCTGAACGCCTGCCAGGTGCGCCGCGTCAACGCCCTCAAGGAAGGTCGACACCACCTGCTCACCACCGTGGGGCACGGCGAACCGCAGGAGCTGGTGCTGGCTGTACTCTGGCCGCTGATAACACGCACCCCGGTACACCTCATTGAAAACCCGCAGGAGACGCTGGATACCTCCATTTCGCAGATTGTCGGCGGGGCACACATGCGCCGCATCCTGCTCACTACCATTCCGCCGCGGCAGATTCCGTTCTATGATTTCAGTGGTTCGCCCGCCATCTCCACCCCCAACATGCGCTGGCGCCCCTGCCTCTGCACCGCCATGGGAAACATTATCTCCATGAGCATGTGCCACAGCGTGTTCAAGATGAGCGACGGCACGATCCAGCTGGGTGTGCGTCCGCGCACGCGGGGACTCCTGTTACCCGGCTACAGGGTAGAAGCCGCAGTGGAAGGCTCCAACGCCATCATCAGCTCCCCCTCACTGCGCACGGAATACACCCTGCCCTCGCACATATATCTGGATGAAAGCGGCTTCTTGGCCGAGCTCTCCTGATAAACGGGCAACCAGCACCATTTCCACCGGTTGGCGCAGCGGCGCCAGCCGGTCGTTTCTTTTTCACAACTCGCGGCCAAACACACCGGAGGAACGCCCGCTTTCTTCCAGCGCAGCCAGACGCGCCGGGGGCAGCACACTGCGAGGCTGCGGGTCATAGTGCATACGGTCGCGGAAATAATCCACCGCGCTCTGGGATATGGCAAAAATGCGGTTAAAGCCCATAGTGCGGGCCTTATTCTCCACAAAGCGGCACATGGCCTTGCCATAGCCACGGCCCTCGTAATTCTTTTTGATGAAGAGACAGCCAAGCTCGGCGCACGCCTCCTCAGGGTACGGATAAAGCGCTACGCAACCCACGATGGTATCATCGAGAGTATACACGTAATAGCTCTGCAGATTCTCGCGGATATCCTCATACGAACGGTGCACCAGCTTGGCATCGGCCATGCTGCGGGCAATCATGGAAAGCAACTCGGGAATATCCTCCTCGCGCAGCGGGCGGATTTCGCGGTAGGAGTCGGCATGCACCATGGTGCCCACCCCTTCTTCGGAGAAGAGCTCATCCAGCAGCACACCGCGGTGCAACCCATCCAGCAAATGCACGCGAGGAATACCGCGACGGCATACCTCTGCAGCCTGTTGCAGCAGCTCCGCATGCGTGCAATCTGCCAGGTGGAGCTCCACCTCGCTCTCCGGCACAGCAAAAATGGGCTGAGTCTCGTGGCTTGGCACCTCACCCACCTGCAGGCAGATGTATTTGGCAGCACCCAGCTCCAGCGCCATATCCACCACGGCGGAATCAAAACGCCCGAAAGCACCAGCGGCCACAATGGCCACCTGGCGGCGTCCCACAATCTCATTTACTCGTGCTGCAGCAGGTGCGCCATCCGTAAGCGGGAACTCCGCCACGGCGGTATGCATCTCGCATGCGCCGGCACGCAGTGCCAGGGTGGAGGTATCCTCCCCTTCTGCCACCAGCACCAGGCGCACGCCCACTTCATGCAAGGCATCTGCATCCAGCAGGGCATCCACAAGCTCTTCCGCCTGCAGAAGTTCTGCCGCCACGTGCACCACAAATAGGCGACCGCAGAAATAAGGCACGTACTCCAACGCAGAACGAACATTCATATCAGATTAATTCTTATAGAGCACGTGCCTTTGTATCAGGCTGAATCAGACTTTCTTATCGCCGGCAAAGAACTCCGGTACATAGCCGGAATCCACCGCCCCGACAGTGAGACCTTCACCCTCATCAGCCAGCGGCATATCGCCTGTATTCTTCACGATATACGATTCCTTGTTAGCCTCGGGTTTCAGTTTGAATGAAACCTTCTTCTTGGGCAAAGTCACTTTCTTTTCCGCAAAAGGCACGGCTTCCACCATAGAACCGCTCACGGATTCATCGGCGTACATCTCAGGCACCGCATCACCCAGCTCAGGCTCCTCATCGAGCACGGGCAGCGGAGCGGGCTCCAGCCCGGCCGCACGCTGGCGTTCGTGAATCATCTGCAGCTGCTCACGCAGGGCAGAAAGCAGGTCGCCATTGCCCAGGATATCGGTCACGTCAGCATCCTCTTCTTCGGCATTGCTGGTGGGCAGGCTGGCCAGGAAATCCTCGAAGGCAGAGAGGTTCGTGGTGCTGCGGAACAAGCCGTTGAGAATCTCATAGTCGATGTTCTCCATCAGGCTCTCGAAAATACCGTATGCCTCGCGCTTGTACTCCACGAGCGGGTCGCGCTGCCCCTGGGCACGCAGGCGCACGCCCTCGCGCAGAGCATCCATGTCCGTGAGGTGTTTCTGCCACAGCTTGTCAATGGCCTGAAGCATGATGGAGCGCTCCATCTGGTCGATGCGGTCGGGGCGTTCTCCTGCCACCTTCTTCTCGTACATCTCCTTCACGCGGGCAATGATATGCTCTGCCACTTCCTCGGGGGTCTTGCCCTTCAGGTCGGATTCCTTCTCACTCCAGCCCATGGGGAATGTAGAGTTCACCCACTGCAGCAGGTCAGTATAACGGAATGCACCGGTATCATCCTCATTGAGGTAGAGCGCGCACTTATTGTTTGTGCCGTTGACCAGGCATTCGTACAGCATCTCGCGCGGGTCTTCGCACAGCAGAGCATCGTTGCGCATGGCGTAAACAATCATACGCTGCTGGTTCATCACATCATCATAGTCCAGCACGTGCTTGCGCCACATGTAGTTGCGCTGCTCCACGCGCTTCTGCGCACCTTCGATGATGCGGTTCATGAGGGCGTTCTCCACAGCCTCACCCTCCTGCATACCGAAACGGTCCATCATCTTGGTCATGCGCTCGCTGCCGCCGAAATTGCGCATCAGGTCATCCTCGAAGGAAAGGAAGAACTGGGAGCCACCGGGGTCGCCCTGGCGGGAGCAGCGACCGCGCAGCTGGCGGTCAATACGGCGGGATTCGTAACGTTCAGTACCCAGCACGAAAAGGCCACCCAGCTCAGCCACGCCTTCACCCAGCTTAATGTCAGTACCACGGCCTGCCATGTTGGTGGACACGGTCACGGCACCACGCTGACCTGCGCGGGCCACGATTTCGGCTTCGCGCTGGTGGTTCTTGGCGTTGAGCACCTCGTGCGGCACCTTGGCAAAGCTCAGCATGCGGGAAAGCGTTTCAGAGGCTTCCACACTGGCAGTACCCACCAGCACAGGCTGTCCCTTCTTGTGCAGTTCCACAATCTTACCCACCACGGCGTTGAACTTCTCGCGGCGGCTGCGGAAAATGAGGTCGTTCTGATCCTCGCGGATGCAGGGACGGTTCGTGGGAATGGGCAGCACGTCCAGCTTGTAAATATCATGGAACTCAGCAGCTTCGGTTTCAGCTGTGCCGGTCATACCCGCCAGGCGGCTGTAGAGGCGGAAGTAGTTCTGAATGGTGATGGTAGCGTAAGTCATGTTCTCCGCCTCCACCTCCACGCCTTCCTTGGCTTCCACGGCCTGGTGCAGACCTTCGCTCCAGCGGCGGCCCGGCATTTCGCGACCGGTGTTCTGGTCAATGATGACAATCTTGTTGTCCTTCACCACATACTCCACATCCTTTTCGTAGATGGTGTAGGCCTTGAGCAGCTGGCTGGTGGTGTGCAGACGCACGCCGGTTTCATCCAACCGCTTCATGAGAGCGGTCTTGCGGGCTTCCTTCTCACGCTCGCTGAGCTTCTCGTCTTCATCGATATTCACGAACTCGGTGCCGATATCAGGCAGCACAAAGTTCTCCGGATGCCCGGGGCTGATGATTTCGCGCCCCATTTCCATGAGGTCGGCATCGTGGGTTTTCTCATCGATGGTGTAATAAAGTTCCTCCTTCAGCTTGAACAGCTCAATCTTGCGGGGATCCTGGTAGAGGAAGAGCTCATACTTCTCCACCATGCGACGGTATTCCGGGTCCTGCTGGGAGCGCATGTAGGCGCGGTTGCGGGGCTGGCCCAGCTTCACCTTGAACAGGCAGCGGCCAGCGCGTTCAGTATCGCCCGCCTTGGCATATTCAACCGCCTTTTCCATGAGGCCGTTGCACAGCTCCACCTGTTTACGCACCACTTTTTCAATGAGCGGCTTAAGGGTATCATACTGCTGCTCGTGTTCGATGACAGCGGGGCCGGAAATAATCAGCGGCGTGCGGGCTTCGTCAATAAGGATGGAGTCCACCTCGTCAATGATGGCAAAGTAGTGACCGCGCTGCACCTGGGCTTCCTTGCTGGAAGCCATACCGTTGTCGCGCAGGTAGTCGAAGCCGAATTCGGAGTTGGTACCGTAGGTGATGTCCTTCGCGTACTGCTGGCGGCGCAGGTCGCTGGGCATCATGCTCTGGATGCAGCCGATTGTAAGCCCCAGGAAGGAGAAGAGTGCGCCCATCCACATTGAGTCACGGCGGGCCAGGTAGTCATTCACCGTCACCACATGCACCCCCATGCCGGTAAGCGCATTCAGGTATACAGGCAGCGTAGCCACCAGGGTCTTACCCTCACCCGTAGCCATTTCCGCAATGAACCCGCGGTGCAGCGCAATGCCGCCAATCAACTGCACATCAAAGTGCACCATATCCCACTTGATAGGCGTCCCGCATACATCCACCATCTGTCCGCACATCAGGCGCGCACCGCATTTCACCACGGCAAATGCCTCGGGCAGAATGTTTTCCAGGTACTTGGCACGCAGTTTGGCAAACTTCGGCTCAATTTCAGCCAGCGCCTTCTTACCAGCCTCAATGGATTCTGCAGTAGCCTCCACCTTGGGCAGCTTCGGAAACTCCGGCGCCAGGGATTCAAAGCGAGCGTTGAGCTGCTCGGCATACTCAGCCAGCTGAGCCGGGGTAGAAGCGAGCACCACGCCGCGGGTGGGTAAATCCATGGGCGCGAAGCGGTGCAGATGCGCCTGCCACTCGCGGGTCTTGCCCACCAGGAAATCACGATCCTTTTCCTCCCAGGATTTTTCCAAATCCAGAATCCGGCGCACAACCGGCTTAAGCTTACGCACTTCGCGCTGGTTCTTGGAACCCACGATTTTGTTCAGAATCCACTTAATCATAACGAAAACTTGCAGAAAATATCAGATGACACTACGGCTCACCCGCGCGCACGGCATGAGCGGTGCGCGATTGTAGCA
>CAJGCV010000070.1 GCA_904501915.1 uncultured Akkermansia sp.
ATCTGGCTTAATGCTGAAACAAAAAAGTGGCTATCCGAAAAAAACTACGCAAAGGTATAAAAAGTCTCCGAAGACGCCCAACTCCCTAGCAGGAAGGGGTGTGGGGAAGGGCGGTAATGAGCCCTTCCCCACGTAGCGTGGTATAAAATTTCACCTTTTTCATTTTCATAATTGACTTCCGGGGCTTGGTATGCGGCGAGCCTTTACTTTGTGGGCGCACTAGAAGTGCAGAGCTTTTTCCAGTTCTCTGGAGCCGAAGCATTTTTTCTGGAAAATCATGACGGTGATGGCATCACTGAGCTCGTTCATGATGGTGGGGAAGCCACAGGTGTAGGTGGCTGTAATGTAGATTTTGCGATGGATGCCGGTGGGGACCGGGGCCTTTCTGAAGGTTTTCTGGTGTTCCTTATATTGTCCCAGGAGCTGGCGGATGCGGGGAACAGCGGCATCTGCCTCCTCCTTGCCGGAGATAGATTCGAGCAATTGGATGCATTCCCTCATGCAGGCGGCACATTGTCTGAGTTCTGCAATGGTGGGCTCTGCCTTGGCAAGTTCTGCTGCCGGGTAGTCGCTCAACAGGTGCAGCTGTTCGCCAAAGAAGCTTTGTTTCAGTACATCGATGAGCAGGGCATCCGTACCCGGGGTGTTGAGGAACTGGTGTCCCAGTTGTATCAGGACATTGATGTTGTTTTCCATCTTATCCTGATTCCACATCATCCAGCGTCGGACCAGCTGCTTCACTTTCTCGTCCTTGGTGCCGGTGCGGGTGAGGTATGCCTGCCGGTTTTGTTCAATGGCATGCAGCAACCGCTTTACCTCCGGTGCTGCCTCGTCTGCCTGAAGTTTCCCATCGCGTACCTGTGTGAGCAGGTTGCGGGCGCTTTCCAGGTCGGCTCTGACGGCAAACAGGGGTTGCAGAATGTTTTCCAGCTCGGCCTTCTGCTCGATGGTCAGGGATTGCAGTTGATTCGTGAGCTGCTGCATTACCTCCTTCCGGAGGTCGGCAGTCTTGCTTTCAGGTTGCTGCGGTGCGGCGGTGGCGAGACTGGCGGCACACAGGAAAAGGGGCAGGTATTTCATAGCAATAGGGATTTACAGGGATGTTTCGTGTTGCTCCAGGAAGGCGTTGAGCTCATCGAGCATGCGGCGCTGGGTGGGGCAGCTTCGCTGGCGGTCGCCCAGGAGCTTACTGCAGGATTCTACTCCGGCAAATTCGTAGGTGGTGAGCCCCAGTCGGCGCAGTTGAGCCAGGTGTTGCTCCAATTCGTTGAAAAAGAAGAGAGGCAGGGGGCTCTTTTCTGCAATTTCATGCAGATTCACCACTACCGGCGGGGTCTGCAGACGCAGGTGGTCTGCAATGCGCGGAAGCCCGGCTTGCCGCAACATGTTGGAGATGCGCTGGAAGAGGTAGTCCAGCGGCACGGCGTGCAGCGGGCACTGCTCTTCCAGATAGATGAGGATGGCCTTGGCGATTTCGCCGCGGAACGGCAGGTTGACCCCGGCGGAATCCGCGGCTTGTTGCAGCACGTCTTCCAGCCAGGTTGCATCGTAGTCGGAGATGACGCAATGCCCGGTCTGCAGCAGCGGACGCTTGTTCTTGAAGGCTATCATTATTCGAGGTCGAGTTTGCGCTGCAGCGGGTCTTGCACGGTCTTGATTTCCATGCGCCGTACCAGTTCGATGAATTCATCCACCGTGCGGAACTGGCGGTACACGGAAACATAGCGGATGTACGCCACCGGGTCGATGGTCTGTAGTTTTTCGATGACCTTCATGCCAATGACGGAGGAGGGGACTTCGCGCTGGTGGTCGCGGTGCAGGTCTGCCACGATTTCATCCACGGCAATATCCAGCTGGTCCATGCTCACCGGGCGCTTTTCGCAGGCTTTTACCATGCCGCGCAGTATCTTTTCGCGGTTCAGGGCTTCGTGCAGGTTGTCGCGCTTCACTACGCGCAGTTCGGTGCGTTCTATCTGCTCGTAGGTGGTGTAGCGGTAGCCGCAGCGCAGGCATTCGCGCCGGCGCCGTATGCACGTGCCGTCTTTCGACATGCGCGAGTCAATCACCTTGTCATCCATGTATCCGCATTGTATGCATCGCATGTGCCCAGATTAGCACAATTTCTTGTACCGTCAAGCGGGAAATTGTGCCGTATCTGGTATATCAACTACTTACGCGCACGCGTAAATGTTTACTTTTCCGAAGCAGTTGGCCCCAATGAAAAAAAGTTATAAAATTAGAAAAGTTCTAAAATAGTATTGACATACCAAAATGATAGTGATATAGTGAGGTCGTTCCCGGCAAACGGGTAAACCACACACGAAACACACACAACCAAGAAAGAACTACGACAATGAAAAAATACCAGTGCACTATCTGTGGCGAAGTCATCGAGAGCGAAACGCAGCCTGAAGTATGTCCCGTATGCGGGGTGGATACGTTCATTGAGCTGGACGAAGCAGCCGAGAAGGTCTACGCCGATGAACACCGCGTAGGTGTGGCTAAGGGCTTGGATGAAGAAGTAGTGAAGGGGCTTCGCGACCACTTCCAGGGCGAATGCTGTGAGGTGGGTATGTACCTGGCCATGAGCCGTCAGGCCGAACGCGAGGGCTACCCGGAGGTCGCAGAGGCATTCCGCCGCTACGCCTGGGAGGAGGCCGAACACGCCGCCAAGTTTGCCGAGTTGCTGGGCGAAGTGCTGACAGACAGCACCGAGAAGAATGTTTCCATGCGAGCCGATGCAGAGTTCGGTGCCTGCAACAGCAAGCTGGCCATTGCCAAGCGTGCCAAACAGCTGGGCTACGATGCCATTCACGACACCGTGCACGAGATGTGCAAGGACGAAGCCCGCCACGGCAAGGGATTCGATGGCCTTCTGAAGCGCTATTTCGGTAAGTAAACGTAAGCGAGAAAAAGTAGAACAAGCCAGGAGCCCGGGGCATCCCCGGGCTCCTGAAATTTGATTGGAGAGTTTTGACTTTCTTATTAACGTGTGGTATGATGCGGCGGCGCGCATGAATTATCTGGAAATTACAGTTATAGCCCTGGCTTTGGCAGTAGACGCCACCGTATACGCTTTTTCGTATGGGCTGGTGCTGCGGCAGGGGCGCGGTTGGGCTGCATTGTGGCTGGCATTATGCGTGGGGGTGTTTCAGGCGTTGATGCCCCTGTTGGGATATGTGGGGGGTGAGGCGCTCCGCGCTGTGGTAAGCACCTGGGCACCATGGGTTGTGCTGACTGTATTTACCGTGCTGGGTGGCAGCATCATCTACAAAGCCTGGCAGGGAGAGGTAGAAGAAAACGCCTCCCCGGAGGCTCTGGGAATATGCGGGTTGCTGCTGGTGGGCGTGGCTACCAGTATAGATGCGCTGGCCGTGGGCGCCTGCATGGCACTGGGGAATATAGGCGGGCCGCAGTTGAATCTGCCGCTGGCGGTAAGCATTATCGGCTGCGTTACCTTTGTCTGTGCCATGGTTTCCTTTCATAGTGCCCGTCTGCTGCACCACTTGCCGACGCAGTGGCTGGAAACCGCCGCAGGCGGGTTGCTGCTGGTGCTTGGAATTCACCAGGTGTTTGTTGTAAGCTGATTTTCCGGGTCTGTTTCAGATTTGCTGACTCATTCTGCTAGTCAAATTGACTTTGGCGAGCCTCAGGCGAGCGGAAAATCAGCCCCGGCAGGGGCTCAAAATTCCTCGGGCTTTCAGCTCGACAAATTCGGATTTATGAGAAGATGCCTCCAATCTCGATTTTGCAGCCTTTGCTTATATCTGCCAGCAAATCTGAAACAGACCTGATTTTCCGGGCATGCCTCGGTTTCCGCTTGCCAACGCGCGCGCGAGCAGGTAGAATGCCGGCATGAGTAAGATGATTCACCGTTATATAGGCATGATGTCTGTGGCTTTGTCGGCCCTGGTGTCGGTGGCTTGCGCCCAGAGCGATGAGGTGATGAAGGATACGGGAGACCTGGTTCGCGTGATGCGTCACCCGGACGGTACCCGCTCAATCTACCAGCGCCAGCAGGGGTGGCGGGGTATGCGTTGTTCCACATATACGGCGAGTGGTCGTCTGGCTGCGGTGAGTGACTATACAGAGGGTCAATATGGTCAGCTGGTCGGCTGTATCATATACGACCACACCAAGCGCAACATCATATATAAAGTGGCCTATGGGTATGACAGCCGGGCACGTCTTGTGGAGGAACGCATGTATTCGCACCCACAGGGTAAACTGGTGCAGCGCGTGATGTATAAGTACGATGCGAGCGGCAACCGCAGCAAGCCCCTCATCGTTTCGCTGAATACCTCCGGCCCGTCAACGGAGATTGCGCCCACGATGCAGTATGATGCAAATGCCATTAACCGCGACATGAAGAATAAGAGGCGTCGCAGATAATTTTCCCATATTCACCCCATAACCTCGATAGAACAGATGGAAACATTCTCCTGGCAGGACCGCGATGCCGACGGAAACAAGGTCATCTATGAAGCTCAGCATTTTGGTGGCTGGTGGCAGCTGATGGTGGCACCCAAGCTGGGGCGTTCCCAGCGTGATGAAGTAGTCTTCTCCCCGGCAGATTTCACCGAGGAACACTGGCAGACCCTGCGCGACCTCTTGTGGCGCAAATATCAGCGCCGCCGCGTGGCGTGGGACATGGTGCAGCATATTGATGACATTCTGGCGGGCAAGGCCACTAACGAGCGCCGGGACCGCCGCAACGGTAAGTCAAAATGACGGATGATGAAATGATTCACTGCCAGGAGCCCGCTCGCCAGGTTGAGCGGGCTGTGGCTATCATGCACCGCTTGCGCCAGCCGGGTGGTTGCCCGTGGGATGCCGAGCAGACGCATGATTCCATTATCAGCAGCCTCATCGAGGAATGTTACGAATGCATTGACGCCATCCGGGAGCGGGATTGGACTCACCTGCGGGAGGAGCTGGGAGATGTGCTCCTGCAGGTCATTTTTCATGCAGAAATTGCCCGCGAAAACCCGGTTGCCGCATTCGGCATGAATGAGGTGGCTCGTGACCTGGCAGATAAACTGGTGCGGCGTCATCCGCATGTGTTCGGCACGGCCTCTGTAGACAATGCAGAGGGGGTGGTTTCCCAGTGGGATGCCATTAAACGCAAGGAACACGCCATAGAAGATAAACCCTATCTGCAGGATTGTGGTAAAGGGTTGCCCTCTCTCCTGCAGGCATACAAGATAACGAAGAAGGTGGCCAAGGTGGGGTTCGACTGGCCCGATCATGCCGGCGTGGTTGAAAAAATCCGCGAGGAAACCGACGAGGTGGCGGAAACGCTGGAGCTGGCCGATGATGATCCGCATGTGGCAGAAGAACTGGGCGATTTGCTCTTTGTGGTGGTGAACCTGTGCCGCCGCCGCAAGGTAGACCCGGAGCTGGCCCTGTTCAATGCCAACCGCAAGTTTGAGCGCCGCTTCAATGCAGTGGAAAGCATGTTGAAAGAGCAGGGAAAATCACTGGCAACCGCCACGGTGGAAGAAATGGAAGCAGCCTGGCAGGCGGTGAAACGCACCGAAAAATCATGATACGCCCCGGTATAGTTGCCCTGGGGGTGGCTGCGCTGGCCCTTACCGCGTGTTCCCCCATCCGGACCGAGCTGAAACCAGACCGGAAAGCGGAATTGGCGGAGTCTGATAAAAAGGAAACCACCGTGCCCGGCATGAATCCGTTGTTGCCTGGTGTGGCGGTCGACCCCAATGCGCAGACGTATAACGTAACCACCTCTGAAGAACTGGAAAAAATTGACAATGGGGCAGAAGGTGAAGTGTATTTCACGGACCCGGATAACCCTGATGCAGATATTGAAGGAATCACCGCCGCATTCGAGTCTCAGCGCAGCGGTAATGTGTGGCTGAATAACTATGCTCAGGCCACGCGTTTTGCGCATCGGGAATGCCGCCCGCTCATCATCTGGTTTCATGATTCTGTGCTGGCACCGCGCAGCTCGCTTCTGGGGGCACACCTGCTCAATAAACCAGAGTTCGAAGAATGGTGTGCGGAGCGAGTTGTGCGACTCAAACTTGATTCCGGCGCAGAGATGGGGGGCTTTCAGCCCGGCGCGCCCAAATACGGGCGTGCGGCCATTGAGCGTCTCGCCCGCAGGTATGGCCTCACCAAACGCCCGGCCCTGGCTGTTATTTCGCCACGTGGCAAGTTTGTGGCCGGTGTTGATGGGTACGATGATTACGCCCGCCAGATTGGTATTCTGCTGAAGCAGGCTGTCATTAACGCCGAAAAGGAAATGGCGGATTACCGGCAGCAGCTGGAAAAAAAAGGATATCGCACCTGGAGCTCTGTCACCGGAGAAGAATCCCTCTTTGCCCGCCTGCAGCGTTATAACCCGGAAAAGCAGCTCGCCTACCTCAAGGAATACGGTGGCCGGATTACCCGCATCCGCCTCAGCCGACTCTGTAAGGAAGACCGGGATTTCATTCTCCGTGAGCAGGAAGAAAAGGAAGAGCGCAAGGCTGAGAAAAAACGCAAGCGGATAGAAGCATGAGCAAATCGGATGATACCAAGGCGCAGATTATGCGCGCGGCTGTGCAGCAGTTCACCCGCCTGGGGTACGAAGGCGCGGCCGTACGCGATATTGCCAATGCCGCCGGAGTGAATATCGGCCTTATCCGCTACCATTTCGGGCATAAGGCAGATTTATACCGCGATACGCTCGCGTACCTTTCCACCCAGTATAACGAGGTGTGCCTGGCAGCGCTGGCAGAAGCCCGCACCGGTGGCTCGCCGGAGGAAATCATCGGTTCCTGGTTGCTTGCACCCATTGTAGCCTGGCAGGATGCCACCGTGGCCACCGGTGAAGAAGTGCTTTGTTTCCTCAACAAGATGGGCTATGAAGCCCCGGAGCTCACGCGCGAGGTATACGAATCCCACTATTCCTACGCGCTTCAGGAATGGCAGGATGCCATACGTGCCCATTTCCCCGGCATGCAGCGCGGAGACTGGCTCTGGTTCCTTACCTCTTTGCGTGGCATGTATTTCAACATTGTGGCGCACAATGACTTCACGCTCTGGTCGCTCCCGGATATCTCCAATCGCGAGGCGGCCATCCGTCGCCTCGCTGCGGATGCGGTAGCGTTGCTTAAAATTGCCAGTCAGGCGTAATTAATGCAGCCCGGCTTGTGCCAGAATAGCGGCAATCTGTTCTTTCGGGCGCTGCGGCCAGAACTTGTTGGCAACCGGACTGGCGGGGGAGGGGTGCAGAATGGTGCCCAGGGTGAATTGCTGCCCGGGCAGGGCAGCGGCGGCAAGTTCGAGCTGTTTGAGCGCATAGCCTCCCACGCCGATGAGTACCCGCGGCTGCAGAATCTCAATCAACCGCACCAGGTGGCGCTGGCAGGCGGCATCCAGTGCCTCCACCTGGCTCTTGGGCAGCTGGGTGGGGGTGATGTTGGCGCCGCTCTCGCTCATCCAGATAAGTGGGCAGTAGTTTGCCACATAGGCATGCTTGAAAAACTCTTCCGCTGTGCCGTACATTTCTTCAAACAAGCCCCAGAGCCGCCGCCCGCTCACTTCGGAACGCGGACAGGAAAATCCCTGTACCGGGCGTTTCGGGTGCGTCTTCTCCGGCTGTCCCACTGAGGCCATGATACCCATCCACAGCGTGACTGCCGCAATCTCACCAAAGGGGACACCCGTCTGCGCCATGCCGAAAGGCCCCGGGTTCATCCCCAGGTAGAGCACATCCTTCTGCCCTGCGCCGAACTTGCGGATATAGGCCTCGTGGCCTTCCCAGGCATAATCAAGCGGGTTGTAGGTATAAGCCACAGGCGCGGCAAATTCCAGTGTTCCCACCTCGCGGCTTAATTCTTTGGCAGCGGCAATAAGTTGTTCTCTCTGCATGCGCTCAACATATCATAAAAACGGCGGAATGCAAAATCCAAAATCTGCGCATTCGTGTCTGTATGCAAGATACAACTTGAAAAAAAGAGCAGGTCTGGTAGAATGCCCGGCGTGAAAGTCATAGCCATAGCGAACCAGAAAGGCGGCGTAGGTAAAACCACTACGGCAGTGAACCTGTCTGCTGCCCTGGCAGCCCGCGGTAAACGCGTGCTGCTCATCGATATGGATTCGCAGGCGAATGCCAGCACCATGCTGGGGGTTGAGGTGGAGAGCGATGCCAGCCTGTACCCTGCGCTCATTGGTGAGTCCCTGCTGGAGGACCTGGTGCGCCCGACCAGGCGGCGCAATCTTTCCATCGTGCCGGCGCATGTGGATTTGTCCGGCGTGGAAGTGGAGCTCACGCAGAATGATTCGCACCTGACCTGCATGTACGATGCCATGGCAGGGCTGCGGCAGCGCGATTATTTTGACTATGTGTTTCTGGATACTCCGCCATCATTGGGTGTGCTGATGACTTCTGCCCTGTGCGCATGTGACGAGGTGCTCACCCCGATGCAGTGCGAGTTCCTGAGCCTGGAGGGCCTTTCCAAAATCCTCTTTGTCATGGAGCAGATCCGTGAACATGGTGTGAACTCCCGCCTGAAGCACGAGGGTATCATTATGACCATGTACAACAATACCAAGCTTGCCAATGAGGTGATTCGCCAGGTGCAGCAGGAATTGCCGGATAAGTTGTACAAGACCATCATCCCCCGCTCGGTGCGTGTGGCGGAATCCCCCAGTTTCGGCCGCACGATTATGGAACATGACCGCTTTGGTGCTGCCTCCATGGCGTACCAGGCTGCCGCGCGTGAATTCATGGCGCGCCACCGCTGATTTTTTTTCTGCGTATGCTCAGCTGGCTCTACCCCGGCACTTGTGAACTCTGCGGCGAAGAAGCAGAAATGACCATCTGTCCGGAGTGCCTCAGAAATCTGCCCCGGATTCCGGCGCCGGTCTGCCTGCATTGCGGGGCCCCCACAGCCGGGCAGCAGACTGAGCCCGACCGCTGCGGGGAATGCACTGGGCAGCCCCGCTCGTTTGTGCTGGCACGGCAGTTGCTGCGCCAGACGGAGGAAACCATGCGGCTTATTTACGCTTTCAAGTATCACGGCGCGCTGCATCTGGCGCGGCCGCTGGCGTATCTGTTGCAAGAACTCTGGGAAAAGACTCCGCACCTGCTCAGCCGGAATGACTGGGTGCTCGTGCCTGTGCCGGTGACGCATGCCAGATTGCATACCCGGGGCTACAATCAGGCGGGAGAATTGGCACAGCAGCTCGCCAGGCTGCGCGGGTTGCGTGTGGAGAACCTGCTGATACGCCGTGATACCGGCGTGCTCAGCCAGACCCGGCTGACCGCGCATGCCCGCCGGTTGAATGCTATGCGGGCGTACAGGTTAAAACCGCCTGGCTTATTTTCGCGGCGCAGAACATACCCGCCCTATCTGGTGCTGGTGGATGATGTCTTCACCACCGGCGCCACCGCCCGCGCCTGCGCCACTCAGCTCAAAAAGTTGCCGGGCGTGAAAGCTGTTGTGGTTATTTCTCTGGTGCGCATCGGCTCATGAAAAAAAAGCCCCGGCGGCTGGCGCAGGGGCTTGGCGGAAAAAAGCTGGTCAGCCTGAAATCAGTTCAGGCGGAACGTGATGCGGGCCTTGCTCATATCGTACGGGGAAACCTCGATACGCACGCGGTCTCCTACCACCAGGCGGATGAAACGCTTGCGCATCTTGCCGGAGATATGAGCCAGGAACTCATGGCCATTGGCCACCTTCACGCGGAACATGGTGCCGGCAAGTACTGCAGAAACCACGCCTTCAAGCTCAATCTCACCCTCGCCGTCGTCGTCTGTCTTCTTGGGTTTCGGGGCGGTGTTAACGGGGCGTGCTGCATTACCGGCAGGACGCGGACCATTCGGGCGCTGCTGCGGCTTGCCGCCGCGATTATTGGGGGGATTTGCCATTATGTCGTTCTTTATTTGTTGCTTCACGCTGCGCATTCCTGCGCTTGCGCGCGCTCAGTTTAATGCTGAAATGCCTGTAAGGCAAGCTCTTTTTCGCAATATATGAAAAAAAGTTGTGGCAAGTCACAAAATGCGGTTGACATTAAAATTATGCTGTGCTACCCTCTGCGAGCTGGCCTGTTTATGGGTCGCTATGTGGCGAAAGCCAAAACTGGAATACGAAATTAAGACAATATGAAAACCTTCTCTGCCAAGCCTCAGGAAATTGAGCGTAAGTGGTATGTGATCGATGCTGCCGGTAAGGTGCTCGGTCAGGTTGCAGTTGAAGCAGCTAACCTGCTTCGTGGTAAGAACAAGACCATCTTCACCCCCCACGTGGACTGCGGTGATTATGTGATCATCGTGAACGCCGATAAGGTTGTGCTCACCGGTAACAAGGAGCGCGCCAAGATTTACACCCGTTACACCGGCTATGTGGGCAACCAGGTGGTGACCACCCCCGCCAAGCTGCGTAAGACTCACCCCGAGATGATTGTGGAGCTCGCCGTTAAGGGCATGATTCCCCACACCCGCCAGGGCCGCGCCCAGGGTGGCCGTCTCAAGG
>CAJGCV010000071.1 GCA_904501915.1 uncultured Akkermansia sp.
TCAAACGGATACAGGCCAAGGCCTGCGGTTTGTTTGATGTACGGTACTTGTTCTTGAAACTACGGCAAGTTCACTTCCTGAGACTTCAAAGAATGCACAAAACTTCTCGTACCTTCTACCAGCAAATCTGAAACAGACCCGAAACTCACATCATTTTGCTTTTCTCCCTTGCCCTCACCTGGTTTCGGTACTATAATAGCCTACAGGTGTGGTCTCTCTCTATATATACTCACCTGCCTCAACCATACACACATATGAAACTGCATTTCAGATCTCTTTTTCTGACCCTCTGGAGCGCCGCTCTTGCATTTACAACAAATTCACAACAGGCCGAAGCCGTTGTCATATACCCGCAACCGCAGCATAATGGCATGCGCTCCGTAACCACGCGCGTGACAGAAGCGCAGACACACTACCGCACACCGGAAAGCAAAGGTGGCATGTGGGAGCGGCTGCCGGATGTTCCCGGCGGCTACGCCATTGAAATCACCCCGGGCAAACTCACCATCTATGCCAACGACGAGGACGGCCGCTACTACGCCCGCCAGTCCATTATCCAGATGCTGTACAACGTACCGGATGCCCTGCTGGCGCACAACGATGTATTTGCCGACAAGAGTCTGCGCGAGGTAACGCGTCTGGGTGAGCTGCCCATGGGTATCTTGGTAGACTGGCCGGATCTCCCGTGGCGCGGCGTAGTGGAGGGATATTACGGAGCCCCCTGGAGCTTCGAAGCGCGCTGCTCCATATTCCGCTTTATGGGGCGGAACAAGATGAACCTCTACATTTATGCCCCCAAGGATGCCCCCTACCACCATGGCAAAGGCTGCTACGAGGCCTACCCCGCCACGAAAGCGGCCGAGCTGCGCGACCTGGTGAAATACGCCCGCCAGAACCATGTGCGCTTTGTGTGGGCCATTCACCCTGCCAACACCGTGAAATGGGCAGAAAATGGCGGTAAAAACCAGTTGGACGGGCTCTGCCGCAAGCTCCAGCAGATGTATGACCTTGGCGTGCGCGATTTCGGCGTGCTCGTAGATGACTCCAGCGGAGAAATCGGCAAAGCAGAGCGCCAGGTGCAGCTCACCAACTACATTCTGGAAAACTTCATCCGCAAGCATCCGGATGTGAACCAGACCCTCATCATGTGCCCCACCGGCTACAACCGCAGCTGGACAAACGAGAAATTCCTCACGACCCTGGGCAATGGCCTGGAAAAGAGTATTCCGGTCATGTGGACCGGCGACACCGTGGTGCACGATATCACACTCTCCGGGCAGCAGTGGGTAAACCAGCATGTGAAACGCCCCACCTTTATCTGGTGGAACTGGCCGTGCAATGACTTCAAGCGCAGCCGTCTCTCCATGGGCCGCACCTATGGTCTTGATACAAACCCGGATATGAAGAACCAGATGAGCGGCTTTGTAGCCAACCCCATGGAGCATGCGGAAGCCAGCAAGGTAGGCTTGTTCGGCGTGGCAAACTACACCTGGAACATAGACGACTTCGAATCGCGCACCACCTGGGAGGCCGGCATGATTCGCCTCTACCCGCGCCACCGCGAAGCCATGAGCGTTTTCTGCGCACACAATTCCTACCTCCTGCCGAACGGCCATGGCTATTTCCGCGAGGAATCAGTGGATATCGCCCCCACCGCACAGGCCTTCATCGACAGCATTGCCGCAGACCAACCGGATTTGAAGGCAGGCCTGTTGCTGCAGCTGGAATTCGATAAGATGATAACCGCCGCCCGCGAGCTCAAACACACCAACAACCCCGTGGCCGGGCTCTGCCAGGAAATCCGCCCCTGGCTCGACCAGTTCGAGCTGGTCGGCGTGGCAGGGGCTTCCATCATGACCGCCTTTGCCACCAAGGATGAATACCTCTTCCACTATTTCTTCGACACGGTGAAAGCGCTGTACGACATGCGCTCCACCCTGCGCAACGAATGGTCTGCCAGCGGGGTGCGCAAGGTGGACGATGTAGAGGTGGCCGCCTACGCCATGACCCCGGTGCTCAACGCCGCGTTCTCCTACCTGAACGCCCGCGTGTATGCCGAACTTTCCGGGCAGAAGCGAGCCGTACCGAAATTCACCGCCTCCTGCGGCAATCCCAAGGCAGAACCGGCCCGCATCATGGACGGACGCCCCAGTTCCTTCTGGTCGAACGATTGCCGCCAGCAGGCCGGCCAGTGGTACTGCCTGGACCACGGCTCCCCCATCAGCATCAACAACATCTGCCTGATTATGGGTGGTCAGCGCCAGAAGGACTACCCCCAGACCGTGCAGTTTGAGGTTTCAGACGACGCTGCCAACTGGCAGCCGGTCGGCGCCCCGCAGCACGGCAACATGGCTATTGTGAACCTCTCCAAGGCTCCCATCCGCGCCCGCTACGTGCGTTTCCGCATTATCGCCCCGCGCCCCAACTGGCTGAGCATATGCGAATTTGCGGTAAACCGCACCCTGCCGCCCTATGTTGATTCCGATGTGGAAGGTCAGAACCTGACCGCCTACAGCAACAACACCGATATCGGCATCAACCGAGTCATGGAGGTGTTCCATCTGGCTCCGCAGCGCCATATCACCCTGGAGCTGCCCACCCCCATCCACCCGGAATGGGTGCAGATGAACCTGGAGAACGGCCAGATTAACCAGTGGGGAGCCATTACCCTCACCCTCGAATCCGGCCAGGTGGTACCGCTCCAGGCAGAGGTGAAGAAGAACCGCATCTATGTCAAGAAGGAGCAGCTGCCCAAGGAACGCATCACCGCCATGAGCATCACGAACACGGGCAACGAGGCGCAGGAAATCAAGCTGACAATCTTCAACATCGGCATCACCCCGGATGCACTGGATACCGATACCCGCAGCATTTACGATGCAGATATTGCCACGGCATATCTCTGCTCCAAGGCCGCGCTCGATACGACATTCCCTGTGCCGGATGGTGCCACCGAACTGATTATCGTGGGCAATGTCCGCTGCGGAATTACCGGAGCCGCACTTACCAGCGAAGGTGAACACGTGTGCCGCTACAAGATTCAGCCCGGCGTCAAGGAAGTGCGCATCACTCACCCGAAGAAGGAGTACAGCTTCATCAACGAGGTCATCTTTAAATGATGAATAGCGAATTCCAGGACAAAGTTGCCGTCATCACCGGCGGCGCCCAGGGCATCGGCCAGTGCATTGCCCGGCAATTTGCCGATGCCGGGGCACGGGTCTGCATCATCGACCTGCAGGATAATCCCTGTTTTGTGGGTGATATCAGCAAGGAGGCCGACCTCCGCGCCTTTGCCGCGAAAGTGCTGGCAGAATACGGGCATGTGGACTACCTCATCAACAATGCGGCCCCGCTCTTCAAAGGGCTGCCGGATTGCAGCTGGCAGGAGTTCAACTATGCACTGCAAGTGGGTGTGAGCGCACCCTACATGCTCACCCGCCTGTTCTACAAACACTTTGCCCCAGGGGCGGCCATTGTGAATATCTCTTCCAGCCGCGACCGCATGAGCATGCCCGGCACCGAATGCTACACCGCAGCCAAGGGCGGTATAGCCGCGCTCACGCATGCACTGGCCATCTCGCTGGCCGGGCGGGTGCGAGTCAACTCCATCTCGCCGGGGTGGATTGAAACCGGCAACGCCACCTACACCGGGGCAGATACCGCCCAGCACCCCGCCGGGCGGGTCGGAACGCCGGAAGACATTGCCTCCATGGTGCTCTATCTCTGCTCCGGCAAGGCCGGTTTCATCACCGGCGAGAACATCTGCATCGATGGCGGCATGACCCGCCAGATGATATACCACGGCGAGCACAACTGGAATCTTACCATGTAACCCGGCGACAGCATGCACGTCTACGTCCTCATCGAAAACACCACCACCCGCAGCGGACTGATTGCAGAGCACGGCCTCAGTCTGCTCATCGAAACCTGCGGACGGCGGCTTCTCTTCGATACCGGGGCATCCCCAGCCTTTGCCGGAAATGCCGAAGCGCTGGGTATTGATCTGAACACCGTCGACATCGCCATTCTCTCCCACGGTCATTACGACCACGGCGGCGGCATCGCGCGCTTTCTGGAGCTCAACAGCCACGCTCCCGTCTGGCTGAGCCGGCATGCCTTTGAACCGCACTTCAATGCAGCCGGCAAAGACATAGGGCTTTCCCCTGCCCTGACCGGCAACCCGCGGTTCCGCACCGCCCCTGCGGAGGTACTTGAACTGGCGCCCGGCATCAGTCTGCATCCCGCCAGGCTCCTGCCCACCACCTACCCCGTTGCAGGCGAAGGCATGAGCACACTGGAAAAGGGGCACTCCGCACCCGATGACTTCCGGCATGAGCAATACCTGCTTATCGAGGAACATGGCAGGCGAATCCTCTTCAGCGGTTGCTCCCACCGCGGCATTCTCAACATCGCCACGCATTTCCACCCGGATATCCTCATCGGCGGTTTCCACCTGCGTCACACCCCGCCTCAGCAAATTATCCAGACTGCCGAAATCCTGCAGCAACTGCCCACGTATTACTACACAGGCCACTGCACAGGTGACCAAGCCCTCACTCAGTTACAACAATGTCTGGGGTCCCGGCTCCAGTCAATCACCACAGGTCAAACCATCATACTCTGACACCTCACCATGGTATACACCACCAAGCCCCTGCGACTGGAGCAAACCAGAAAACTCGCCACCTGGCAATTTCTCCGCAACATCAGACAACGCTGGATACTACTGCTACTGCTGGCCCTCGCCTTCCTCTGGATTACCAACATGTCGCCCCTGTGGGCAGGCATATGCATCATTGCCATATACGGTCTTGTGCTGCTGCTGTGCTGGTTGCGCAGCCGTCGCATCTGGGCAAGAGAATGCGAGCGGTTCAACACACCAGGCTTCCTCACCATCACTGATGCAGGCGTACTCATCGAATACGAGGGAATGAGCTCATATTATCCCTGGTATATCTACAAGGATGCCACCATGGTGGATGATGTTCTGGTGCTGACAATGGCCGGCATGCAGGACATATGCTGGAATCTTGAAAGCAGCACCGGGCAGCAGCGCACCAGCCTGCTGGAATTTGCCCGCTCCCATGTGCGCACCGATAAGGGAGTCCGTATAGCACCGCCCCGCAGCGTTCTTTCCACAACCACCGTAGCCCAGCCGGGAACCAGGGCAGAAGCTCTGGAAATGGGGGATATCGCGCTCACGCAGCGCAAGGTATACAGCCCCTGGTATTGGGTGGTGATTGTCCTCATCGAAACAGCATTCCTGATTATTTGTTCCCTCTATACTCTGGAATGGGGCTTCGATAAAGACCCCTCCTGTACATTGGCTATCGTCTTGTTCGCCTGGTTCATTTTCAGAGCCATACGAACCCTGATTCACCCCGGGCTTCCCATGCTTCGCCGGAGTATTCAGGCTTATGGCCGCCCTGGCGGCGAGCCCTGCGAACGTATCGCTGACGGCAGAAGCGAATACATCATCTACAAGAACAGCCGCTGGATACGCGCCGACTACGCCGCCATGACTGACCCGCTTCTGGGGCACCATGTCGCGGTCTGCCGCATCAAAAACACTACATTTGCCTACCCCAGAGGCTCAGAACCGGCACTATTCGCTAACGCCGGCCGTTACAAACGCTCCCGCAAACCGTTCATAATCATCCTACTGGGAATCATCCCCATGCTTGCAGCTGCCGCTTACTCCATCTACATGCTGCCGCATTTCCCATTGAGCTACCTCACCTGGCTTCTTGGCTTGCGCTGATGCTTCTCATGCGTCCGACGAAACTTTAATCCCAAGACGATTTTAGCACACTAAAGCTTGACTAACGGTGAGTCGACGTGTAGTATGATAAGCGAACAGCGTTAGTCTTACACCAGGCATCCTGGAGACCAGGCACGCTAACACCAGAATCCTCTTCCGTATGTCAAACCAACCGAACCTCCTGGCGCAAGTGCGCCAACACCTCATCAGCCACGGTGAATCCTACCAGTGGGTTACCATGGGGGCTGAAAACGAAAAAATCGGCCTGGCCTATCTTCCCGTGACCAACACAGAGATTCCCTGCTCCTTCATGTTTACGGAGCTGAAGAATCCGTGCAGTCTCGTATTTGATGTCAATTTTGCCTATCGCATTTCACCGGCAGACCGCGCAGAGGTCAGCATGCTTCTGCTCACCCTCAATGCCAACCTGCCGGAAGGCCAGCTTCTCATCGATATGGAAAGCGGCCTTGTCTACTATCGTCTCAAATATGTGGTGACGGACAACAACGTCAGCGACGAAGACATCCGCGCCCAGATCAAGCACATGGAGGACGTTGGCATCGGCATGGCCCATACCTACCCCCGCATTATCATGCAGGAGTTCCCCCTGTATTAACACCTACAACAAAAAGCACTTACACACTATATGTCCCTCGCAAAACCATTAGAAGGAAAGGTCGGTATTGTCACCGGCGTAGCTAACCACCGCAGCATTGCATTCGGCATCGCCAAAGCCTGGCACGAAGCCGGCGCCAAACTCATCTTCAACTACCAGGGCGAGCGCCTCAAGGACGGTGTCATCAAGCTGGTGAAAGAACACTTCGGTGAAGACACCCCGGTATGCTCGCTGGATGTGACCGACGACCAGTCCATTGCCGACTTCTTCACCTTTGTGGGCGAGCACACCGACCGCGTGGATATGCTGCTGCATGCCATCGCCTTTGCCCCCAAGGCTCCCGGTACTCTCGATGGCCACTTCTCTGATATTCCGCGCGATGCCTGGAACCTCTCCCTGCAGGTTTCCGCATACTCCCTCATCGCCCTTTCCCGCGCCGTGGCTCCCTTCATGACCAATGGCGGCAGCATCACGGCCCTCACCTACTACGCCAGCCAGAAGGTGGTGCCGAACTACAACCTCATGGCCGTTTCCAAGGCTGCCCTGGAAACCAGCTGCAAGTACCTGGCCTATGACCTGGGCCGCCGCGAAGCCCCCATCCGCGTGAACTGCATCTCCGCAGGCCCGGTGCAGACCCTGGCCGCCCGTGGCGTTTCCGGTTTCACCGGCATGTTCAAGGTATACGAAGAGAAGAGCCCGCTGCAGCGCTCCTGCACGCTGGAGGAACTGGGTGCAACTGCCACCTACCTCGCCAGCGATGGCGCAGCCTCCATGACCGGCCAGATTCTCTACGTCGACGGCGGTTATGAAATCGTGGGCATGTAAGCCCTATCCAGAGAAAACATCCCTGCCAGCCCCGGTTTTCCGGGGCTGTTTTTTTGTAAGGCTTCCCCTGATACGCGCCATGTTTATTTTTGCTTGAAGGCGCTTGGATTTCATATATAATCAAACGTATAAAACAGCACCAGTCCCCCCAAAGGCCGGGCAAAGAATGAGCCCCGGCTTCCATCCTCCCCGAATCCAGACTATAAGGACAAGATGAAATCCGTTATTTTCTATACCCTTCTGCTGCCGTTGCTCTATACTCTGCTATGGTATCAGGGAGAACATTTTATCCCCACATACATGGCGCCGGCCATGCATCTGCTGAGCATGGTATTTGCTCCGATTATCTGCTGCATCGGGTGGCTGTGGATTCAGCGCCGCCCTGTCAGGAGCCCGGAAACGCCCTATATCTGCTTTATGTTGCCGTTGGGGTTTATGCTTGTCGTCAGCCTTGTCTACATCCACACTACAGACTACGATGGTATTAATACAATCTTCGGACTTCTTTTCACTCTGGCAGCTAATGCTGTATGCAGTGCAGCCTTAGTGGCTCTTACAGGCCTGCTGAAAATGCTGTGGTGCATCGTATCTGACCCTAAGCAATGGAAGTAAGCGGTACAAGAATGAGGAGGCTTGTTTGCGAGAGAGGATGACGCCATTCTGCCCCTATACCGGAAAAGAGAGGTCATTGCCCGGGGGTATCCGTCACCACTGCGGCCGATTGGGGAATGAACTTCTCTGCCAGCACCTCTGCCCTGGGGAAGGCCATGTGAAAGAGCTGCTCGGGGGTGCATATATGCTCGGTCCAGAGGTTGGCCTGCACGCCAAGTACATGGGGCACCGCAGGTATGCGGAAGGAACGCACGGTTTCCGTGGTAATCACGTGCTCACCGGGAGCAGCGCTCTGCGGATCCTGCGGGTAGTCGAAGTAGAAGTGTGAGTTCGGACAGAGAATCACGGGCATGTTGAGCGCCATCACCCGCTCATACATCTCGGCACGCCAGAGCATGACCCACTGGCCGCGCACACCGTTGCAGGCCGCTTCATCCCAGGTGATGGCCGGATAGCCGCGGGATTGCACATAGTCCACCATTTCCTGCATGAAATGCCGCTGAGCTTCGCAGCTCAGCAGGCGGGGATCCACCTCATCTCCTCCGAGGTGAATCGGGGTACCCTGCGGAAAGAGCTCCATGATTTCATCGAGCACCCCCCGCACAAAGCGCCTGACTTCCGGGCGCTGTACTGCCAGTACGTCGCGCCCCAGCTTGCAGCCGGGGGGCGGCTCAATCGCCAGTTCGGGGTAGGCCACCAGGGCAGCATAGGAATGCCCTGGTAAATCAACCTCGGGCACCAGCATAATCCCCCGCTCTGCGCCATAGGCAATGAGTTGGCGCATGTCCTCCTGCGTATAAAAACCACCGTAACATTCGTGGAAATGGCTGCCAATCTCATGGCTGCGCCAATCCCAGGGGCCGGAGGGCAGTCGCTTGCGCCAGGCGGCCACTGTGGTCAGGCGCGGATAGCGCTTAATCTCCAGACGCCAGCCGGGACCATCCGTCAGGTGCAGGTGCAGGCGATTATAATTCAAGGCTGCCATACGGTCCATGAACTGCCGCAGAACTGCGGGTTCAAAGTAATGGCGAGACACATCGACATGCAGCCCCCGCCAGCTCGGGCGGAACTCACCGGCAAAGGCAAGTGCGCTCAGACACCAGCAGATGACGAACAGGTATACCTTGCGACTCAATGAACAAAACATACACAGCATCTTACAATTTCCAACTTCTGATTGCGTACTCAAATAGAACAGTTCTGTTACCTGGGACGGCTGGCCTTCAACATGCGGAGCAGTTCAGCCGGATCACGGAAGTAAGTATCCGTATAATGCCGGATTTCCGCCGCCTGTCCCTCCGGAAGCAGAGGAATGAGTTCCTCGAACATTCTGCGGGTCGCCGCGATGTCCTCCACCGTTTCGGCCGTCGTCATCGAGTACTGGCAACGCGCCAACATGACCGAGGGGCGGTTAGCGGGCAGAGCCACGCTCAGCTGCTGCTCCAGCAGTTTACCCAGCTCCGGACTGTTGAATGCGTGGCGCTCCCGCTGATTCAGGAATAGCCGGGCCTGCTCAATGACGGCTGCGGCATCGTGTATCCCCGTTACATTCTCCGGATCGCATTCCATGATTTCGTTCCGGAGCGATTCATTGAAGACAGCGAAACCCTTACTGTCGGGATAAAGCAGATAGGCCTCGTACAGGGTCTTGGCGCGTGCCACGCCGCTCTGCATGGCAGCCTTGCGGAAAAGAGCATCGACCATACATGCATTATCCAGCGAAGCAATAGCCTCCTTCACCGTCTTGTCACCTTCCTGAAAGCCACCCAATACCCTGCCCTGCGGGCTCAGTACCATAATCGTGGGATAGGCGGCCACACCGTAGCGAGCCGCTATAGCCTCGTTCCTGGCACGCAGAGCCGGGTCAAAACTCTTGCGACGGGGCAAATCCACCTCCATGAGTACAAAATGCGCATTGGCGTACGCCCGGAAGTCCGGATTATCGAGCACATTGCGCCGCAGATTAATGCAGGCAGAACACCAATCTGAGCCAGTAAAATCTATAAGAATCAGTTTCTTTTCCACTTCGGCCTTCCGCATGGCTGACGGCAAATCAGTCAGCCACCCCTCTGCCGCATGAACCGGAGCCAGCATGGCAACGGTGCTTCCCAGCAGAGTTGTATATATGAGGTTCCGCTTCACTACGTTCATTTATATTCAAACTACCCGGTATTTCAGTCTGTTTGACGGAGCTGAGCCCCCGCGGCGGCCACTCCACCCGGATGATACAGACCACCGCCCATTATATAGCAGTTATTCCCCTGCATCTCAAGCTTATTTCCTGCCAATTGAGTATAAAATAACATTCATGACATTCAGAGACCCTTGCGGGTGTGATTCAGATTTGCGGGTAGATACCCTGCTCAATCGAGTAGGGGGACTTTCGTCCCCCTCTCACACCACCGTACGTGCGAATTACCGCATACGGCGGTTTCCAATCAGCGTTTGAGGAGTTGATAAAACGAGATATATCCCTCTGCCCGCAGCCATGCGTTATCCATGCAGA
>CAJGCV010000072.1 GCA_904501915.1 uncultured Akkermansia sp.
CACATCTCGAGAAAATCTTAAACCAGATATAGAACTATGGCAGCTCCGAAACGCAGAACGTCCAAGATGAAGCAGCGCTCCCGCCTGGCCGCCCAGGCCTGGAAGGCTCCCAAGCTCGGCAAGTGCCCGAAGTGTGGCGCAGCCGTCCCCGGTCACACCGCTTGCCCGCAGTGCGGCACCTACAAGACCCAGAGTGGTGCTGAGGTTGTGGTGAAGCTCGTGGACTGATTCCGCTGACGCTTAATACCAGCAATAGCTTTTCAAGCAACGGCCCATACTGACGAGTATGGGCTGTTTTTGTGTTGACAAGATAACATTATATGCTAGAGTAGGGTTAAGTTTTCCTAAACAACCATTTTCTTTTTTTCATGAAGCTTGCACTCGATGCCATGGGCGGTGATAACGCACCGCAAATCAACGTGGATGGCGCCAAACTGGCGCTGGCACAAATCCCCAACCTGGAGAAAATCTACATGGTGGGCGACGGCGATACCGTGAAAGCCGCCTGCGAAGCCGCCGGCATTGCCAACCACCCGAAAATCGAGTTCGTGCATGCGCCGGAAGTCGTAACCATGGAGGAAAGCGGCATCATGGCCGTGCGCCAGAAAAAGAAGTCCTCTATGAGCATTGCCGTGGACCTGGTGAAAAGCGGCGTGGCGGATGCCGTGCTCTCCGCCGGCAACACAGGTGCAGCCGTGGCGGCCAGCACCATCAAACTGCGCCTGCTGCCCGGTGTGGAACGCGCCGGCATCATCTCCCCCCTGCCCGCCGCGCATGGCAATGTGCTGGTGAGCGACACCGGCGCCAACCCGGATGCCAAGCCCAGCCACATGGTGGGTTACGCGGTAATGGCGGCCCTCATGTCGCGCTATGTGTACAACCGCCCCCAGCCCCGCGTGGGCGTGATGAGCAACGGCACCGAGGACTGCAAGGGCAGCGAGACCTCCCTGGCCACCTATGCCCTGCTTGACGCGCTGAACAAGAAGGGACTGCTCCCCTTCGAATTCGTGGGCAACACCGAAGGGCACGACCTCTTTGAACACGGACTCGACGTAGCCGTGACCGACGGCTTCACCGGCAACATCCTGCTCAAATGCGTGGAAAGCACCGCCAAATTCTTTGCCCACACCATGAAAGCCGCCATCAAGAGCAGCGTCATGGCCATGATCGGCGCGCTGGGCATGAGCAGCGTCTTCAAGACCCTCAAAAAGCGCATGAGTGCCGATGCCGTGGGCGGCAGCCCCCTCATCGGTGTGAACGGTCTCTCCATCATCGCCCACGGCTCCGCCACCGGCGTGGCTATCCTCAACGCCATCCGCATGGCCTGCGAACTGCACGAAAACAACGTGAACAAGCAGATTGTGGAAACCATGGGCAAGATTAACGAAGCCCTCAAGGAAATCGGCTCCGCAGAATAAATCCCCGCTTTTACAATACTCCCCGCCCGCATGCGCCCATTTCCGCGCCTGCGGGCGGATTTTTTTTACCCTCGGAGCGCAGGATATTTCGAGCATTAACATAACAAACACCCCGTCAACATAAGACTTTTTTCTTATATTAATGTGAATTTCTTATGTTATTTGTTATATTTTTCACTTCTTTTCTTATGTTATTCATCAAGAATGTACGTTATTCTTATGTTTTCTCTTTACTTCTTATGTTTTTATTATACAATACACTCAACAAGACAACACCACTATGATTGAAGAAGAACTCAAAGAGCTCATTCACACCATACAGCGGCGCGGCTGCGAATGGCAGACCATGGAAGTCAAATCGGCACACCGCGGCTGCCCGGAAAAACTCTACGACACCATCTCCGCCTTTTCGAACCAGGATAGCGGCGGCATTATGATTTTTGGTCTGGATGAAAAGGCGCATTTCGCCAAAGTTGGCGTTTACGATGCCCAGGCGCTGCAAAAGAAAGTCATGGAATACTGCGAGCAGATGTCACCCGTTGTGCGCCCGGTGTTCACGGTATACGATGAAGATGACAAGGTATTTGTCTCTGCCGAAATCCCGCCGCTTGATATCTCCGAGCGCCCCTGCTTCCGCGCCGGCATGGGGCGCATCAAAGGCTCCTACATCCGCGTGGGCGAGGCAGACAAACCCATGACTGAATATGAAATATACAGCTACGAAGCTTTCAGAAAAAAACAGCGCGATGATATCCGCCCCGCTGACGGTGTGACCCTGAACGCATTGAATAAAGACGCACTGGATGTCTACCTCGCCCTCATGCGCCGGGAACGCCCCAATCTTGCCCGCACCACAGAAGAACAGCAATATGAACTCAACGGCATCATCCGCGAGGGGCAGGTAACCATGTCTGCCCTGTTGTTGTTCGGGCTCTACCCGCAGGCCTTTTATTCCCGGCTCAACATCTCCGCTACCTGCAACCCGGGCAGAACCAAGGGAGATACAGATGCTGCCGGAAACCGCTTCACCGATACCAAACGAATTGATGGCACCATCCCGGAAATGCTGGAAAAAGCCCTTGATTTCGTGCGCAGCAACACGCGCCAGACCACCAGAATCGATACCCTCACCGGCAAACGCACCGACATGCCCCAATACCCCATGAACGCCGTGCGCGAAGCCATCCTGAACGCCCTGGTTCACCGGGATTACAGCATCCACACAGAAACACGCCCTATTCAGCTGGATTTGTACGAAGACAGGCTGGAAATCATCAATCCCGGCGGGTTGTACGGCCGCCTCACCGTCGACCAGTTGGGGCACACCCAGCCAGACACGCGCAACCCGGTTCTCATCACCGCCATGGAAACGCTGGGAAAAACAGAAAACCGCTACTCCGGCATCCCGACCATCCGGCTTGCCATGGCAGAATTCTCCCTGCCCGAACCCGTGTTTAAAAACACTACCAGCGAGTTCAAGGTCATCTTATACCACGAACACACTGCCGGTGCAGCCGCCAGGCACCCCTTGTCTGTTCAGGAAAAGAAATTGCTGACCTTCTGCCAGATTCCGCGCTCACGTGCCGAAATCATTGCTCATCTGAACATTGAATCCGGCCAGTACGCGCTGCGGCGTTATCTTGAACCCCTCATCCAATCCGGCGCTATCAGCCTGACCATTCCGGATAAACCCAAAAGCCGGAATCAGAAATATGTCACCACGGCTCATTAAATAAAGCCAGACTCTCATCCTCCCGCCTGCATGCACCTGCGGGCGGATTTCTTTTGTCCCGGGAGCGCAGGACTTCAGCACCGGCGTTATATTACAAGAGAGACTGAAGGCCCTTGCTACGACCAAGGATATTTCGGGTATTAACATAACAAACACCCCGTTAACATAAGACATCTTTCTTATATTAATACAGATTTCTTATGTTATTTGTTATATTTTTCACTTCTTTTCTTATGTTTCGTGTTATATTCTTCACTTATTTCTTATGTTAACACCACCATAACGCAAACTGCCGCGCTCCGGAGAGCGCGCGGCAGAAAAAACGCGGCATCCGGGCATTATCGGCGGCATCCGGCATTGACAATAAACAAGTGCAGGAGTAGAATCGCACGGGTCAATTTTTCAAACACCCCCGAATTTCCATGTACAATCCCGAATTCAAGAATCGTCTGGTGAGCGATCTGGAGGCTCTGAAGGCCGCAGGTCTGTTCAAGCAGGAGCGCTATATCGACACCCAGCAGTACTCTCAGGTGGGTCTGAAGGATGGCAGCCAGGTTATCAACATGTGCGCCAATAACTACCTGGGCCTGGCCAACAGCCCGGTGCTGATGCAGGCCGCCAAGGAAGCCATTGACCGCTGGGGCTACGGCATGGCCTCTGTGCGCTTCATCTGCGGTACGCAGACCCTGCACCAGCAGCTGGAAGAACGCCTGAGCGCCTTCCTCGGCACGGAGGACACCATCCTCTTCGGCTCCTGCTTCGATGCCAACGGCGGTCTCTTCGAAGGTCTGCTGAGCAAGGAAGACGCCATCATCTCCGACTCTCTGAACCACGCCTCCATCATTGACGGTGTGCGCCTGTGCAAGGCCGCCCGCTACCGCTACGCCAACAACGACATGGCAGACCTGGAAGCCAAGCTCCAGGAAGCCAAGGCTGCCGGCGCCCGCACCATCCTGATTTCCACCGACGGCGTGTTCTCCATGGACGGCATTGTGGCCAGCCTGGACAAGATTCACGAGCTGGCTGAGAAGTACGGCGCACTGGTACACTTCGACGAATCCCACGCCACAGGCGTGCTGGGCAAGCGCGGTCGCGGTACGCACGAGCACTGCGGGCTGTTCGGCAAGATTGACATTACCTCCGGTACTTTCGGCAAGGCGCTGGGCGGTGCATCCGGCGGCTACATCTCCGCCAAGAAGGAGATTGTGGACATGCTGCGCCAGAAGGCCCGCCCGTACCTGTTCTCCAACAGCGTGATGCCCGCCATCGCCGCCACCACCATCAAGGTGCTGGACATCCTCGAAGAATCCACCGAGCTGGTGGAGCGCGTGCAGAGCAACGCTGCCTACTTCCGCAAGGGCATGGAGCAGTGCGGTTTCACCCTGGCTGGTGCCGGTCACGCCATTGTGCCGGTGATGATTGGCGATGCCGCCCTCTCCCAGCGCATGAGCAACCGTCTGCTGGAACTCGGCGTGTACGCCATGGGCTTCTTCTACCCGGTGGTGCCCAAGGAGCAGGCCCGTATCCGCACCCAGATTTCTGCCGCTCACACCACCGAGCAGCTTGACCGCGCCATCGCCGCCTTTGCCCAGGCTGGCCAGGAACTCGGTCTCATCAAGTAAAAACCCAGAGCAGAATCAGGTATTTCTCCCACCCCCTGCCCACCACCCGGGCAGGGGGATTTTTCATTATGCTTCTTTTCAAGCTGGCATGATGGTGCGGGATATGGTAGACTAACCGCACACCCGGCCAGGCATGAGCGAGATACGCATAGACGGAGCAGATGGCATACCAGCACAACCGATGCTGGTAATACCGAACCGTGTAGACCTGGCCACCATGCTGGAGCTTGAAAAAGCACTGGGAGGCCCCGGGCGCGTGGCCTGGATGGTGGAAAACACCCTGATGCCGGGAGAAGCCATCATGAACCACCTGCGGGAAACCCGCTCCCCCGGCTTTGTCTGCGCGCTCAACCAGCAGGGGCGCGATGCAGTAGTCATGAAGGCGCGGCAACAGCTGGAGCGCGGCCGGCATGTGGTACTGCTGCCGGGCCGCCCGCTGCAAGCCCCGGGAAACCTGACAGACTTACCCGCCAGCCTGCTCTCCCTCTTCGATGCAACACCGCTGCATGCCATGCCGGTGTATGCCGGCATGTACAATAACTATTTTGACGCCGCCATCACCACGCGCGAGCCTTACGACCTGCTCCACATCACATTCTGCCCCCCTCAGCGCGCCGGAAACCAGCTGGGTGTGCGCGTACAGGCCGCGTGGATGAATGCTCAGGTAACCCAGCTGGAGCAGCTCCCCATGCTGGAGCACGCCAACCTGCCGGAAATGCTGGTGGAAGCCATGCTGCGCAACCCCAGGGGACGCCTGATTGACGGCATTGATGACTCCACACTGACCTACCGCGACATGCTCTCCGCGGCTGTCATGGCCACCAGTGTGCTCGAAAAACACTCCACCAATGCGCGCATGGGCATCATTCTGCCGCCGGGCAAACTGGGCATCATTGCCAATCTGGCGTGCCTGCTGGCCGGCATCACGGCAGTCAACATCAACTACACCACCACCAGAGAACAATTCGAGCACATGGTGAAGCAGGCGGGGCTCACCCGCTTTATCACCGACACCCGATTCGTCAACAAACAACGCCAATTCTCCTGGCCACCCAGCCGTGACCTCATCTTCCTTGACCAGGAGCTGGCCGAGCAAGGCCCCTGGCGTCTGAAAGCCTGGAACACCATCTCCAAGCTGCGCACCCCGCAGCAACTCATGCAGCATGCCGACGTGGCCGCCACAGCCCCCGGCGCAGAAGCCGCCGTCATCTTCACCGGTGGCACGGACGATAAGCCCCTGGGCGTACCACTCACCTGCCGCATGCTGCTGGCAGCCGCCCTCAGCCTGCGCAGCCGCCTGCAGCTGAACCCCGGGCATGATATCCTGCTTTCCGTCCTTCCGGCCTACATGCCAGCGGGGCTTATCGCCGGCATCCTGCTGCCGCTGCTGGGCGGGTTCGACGTGGTGACCTACCCCACCGCAACCGCAGGCAAACGCCTGTGCACACTCATTGACCAGTATGCCATAGCCCTGGCAACCAACACCCCCGCCGGCATACGCGCCATGCTCAAAGCAGCCGGAGAACCCAGGCAACTCTCCCACCTGCAATACTGCCTGAGCAGCGGCGCCAAGCTGCCCGCCAGCCTGGCAGAAGCCGCCACACAGCATTTCGGGCTCAAACTGCTGGAAAGCTACGGCACCGCCGAAGTATTGCCCTTTGCGGCAGCCGGCATGCCCGCCCCCGCCACCGACCCGGACACCACACGCCCCACCCTGCCTACCACACGCCAGGGCGGCATTGGCGCCCCCTTGCCCGGCGTAGCCGTGCGCATCACCGGGCTCTACACGCCCGAGCCCTCCCCCACCCCCTCAAAACCCGGGCTGGTATGGTTGAAAGGCCCGGCTGTCACCTCCGAGTATCTGGGCATCAGCAATGGAGACTCCCCGCGCATGCACGGCCAGTGGTTCTGCACAGGAGACGTTGGCTACATGACCCCCGATGGACTGCTCACCATCCTGGGCCGCAAAGTGCGTTTCACGCAGATGGGTGAGGAAATGATACCCCACGTGCAGCTGGAGGAAATCCTCTACAACATCTTCAATGTAACCCCGGAAGAAAACGAACGCAAACTGGCCGTAGTCAGCGTGCCCAGCCGCACCGGCGGGGAGGAACTCGTCATGCTCTCCACACTGCACAAGGAGGTTACACCATCTGACTACCTCACCCTGCGCTACGGGGTGACCAACCTGCACCTGCCCAGCAGCTGGGCGCCGCGGCACATCATCCCGGTCAAGTTCATACCCACCCTGCCCAACGGCAAACTCGACTACCAGACCTGCTTCCTGGGTGCCTGCCGCATGCTCAAAATCAAGCTGGGATAAAAAGCAGATGGACTAAGGACAATTTGCAAATGCTGCGAGCCCCAGGATTGCAGAGTAAGTATCGCATTCCCTATGCGATAGCATATAAACAATAAGATATCACCTCGACATTCAATCATATACTAAAAATCCATTCATCAAAACAAGGTCATATTATCTGTTCTGTTTCATCACAAGTATTTCACGCAAGTGCGTCAAAACACAGTGCTTGTTATTTTTTTTCTTTACATCGCATAGGGAATGCGATACACTGATGCCGTAATTTGATTCCTGAATCTCTTCAACCTGAAAAATATATGAAACTGTGTGCCTTTCTCGCCTTGATTACTACCTTCACTCTGACTACCGTGCTGCCGGTGGAAGCCAAGGGTGATTCTTCTGGCATAACACCGGCAACGAAGAAGAAAGCCAGAACGAAGACTACGACTAAGAAGAAGAAGAACGGGAAAATACGGAAAACCAAGCAGCTGACAGAGACGGAGGGTCGTGAATTACTGGAGAAACTGAACATTGCGCCGGAAAAATACCAGGAAACCCTGCTGCAAGTAGCCGGCGAACCGGATAAGGTGCAGGTGCTGGCGGCTTTGCTTGCCGTAGGGGCCGACACAACTAAAGCAAATCAGAAAGGCGAAACACCCCTGTCCATAGCGCTGGATGTGGGTAATGCTCCTGCCATCAGGCTGTTTATCCAGTCCAAAGTAGCAAAGGTGGATGAATGGAACCCGCTGGAACGCGCCGCGGTTACAGGGAATACCAAGAAAGTGCTGAACCTGGTGAAGCAGGGCGCCGATATCTTCGAAATCGGTAAGAGCGGGTTTTCTGCCGTTCATCTGGCGGCTGCGGCCTGGCATCTCAAATGCGTGGAAGCTATGCTGCGTGCCCCGGGAATAAAAGAAAAAGCAGAAGCATTGCTGAAGGCTCCGGAAACGAACAAGACTTCGCGAACTCACCGATTAGCATTGCGTGCGGCTACCGGCGAAAATTTTCAGAAGGAAGAGGGTATGTATGGTACAACCCAGATAGGAAGGTCAGCACTCCAGGGTAGCATCACAGAGTTTAACCTTACCCTGGCGGCACCGGGACTGAATCTGGATGGATTTTTTGTGGGACCAGAAGTAGGTGATTCGCTGGTAAACGTGCGTGTGAACATAGTCAGGGATCTGGTGGGGCATCATTGGTTGACGAACAGCCCCTACCGGAATAGCATAATTCATTGTCTCCTTAAGTATTCACCGGGGCCGTTGCCCCCACTGCATAAAGCGGTGATTTCCGGAAATGCAAAGGAGGTTCGTATGCTATTGAAAAAAGGCGCAGATATCAATGCCCGCCCTCAAGCATGTTCTCCGGAGTCAGCGACGAACACCAAGTCCTCGACATCCAACGTTTTGCAATTTGAAACGGTCTTGCAATATGCCATATGGGCGAATGATTATGAGTGTGTCCGCATGATACTTGATGCCAAGCCAGATGTGTCTGACCCGGAGCTGTTTACCGAAACCTTGGGTGATTACAGCATAGATTATCGCATTTTCGAGGCATTGCTTGCTGCTGGTGTCGATCCGAATTATACAGAGCCGGATGCGAAGGAAACGTATGCCTTGTATAGATGGAGCTCGGGCGATGTTCATGTAAAAAAGCTCCGCGCCTTGGTCAATCACCCGAAGTTCGATACCTCCAAACTGCCGCCATTTGTTGTTGCCGTGCTTAAAAATGACCTTGAGCAGATACAGGCTCAGGTGAAGGCCGGGGCAGATGTCAATACTAATTTCAAGGGAAGGACTCCGATTGGAATGGCACTTGGTCTGGGAAACCTGGACGCGTTCAAGTGTATGCTGCATTCACCCAGAGGAGGAGAAAAAAAGCAAGTTTTGTTGAATATGGCTTGTGAAGCTAATCAACCGGAGTTCGTCAAACTTCTGCTGGCGTTGCCCGGTATTGATGTGAACGGCGATGTTGACGGATATTGTGCCATCCACCGTGCGTGTGACGGGAATTCCGTGGAGTGCCTCAAATTGCTGCTCGCAATGCCGGGCATTGATGTCAACAAACGCATAGGTGGTAATTATATTCATAAGCGTACTCCTCTGCAATGCGCCGAATCAGGAGCGGGTGGCCCCCACCATGAATGCATCAGGCTTCTACGCGAAGCCGGTGCCACTCAATGATGGCCAGTGACAGGCAGGAAAGCCCGAGTGTTGATTGAAGCAACAACCGGGCCGCCGATAACTCTCCTGTATCGGAGTTTTGCTTCCTCCCTCTTGCTTGTTGAGGTGTTTTCTATCATATCCGGTCTCTTCTGACCAACGGTCTGAAAAGAGGCAGCGAGGCTTCTTCCCCCCTCAGTAATCGGTACTCTCTTCTTGCCTGAAAAAGCAGAACCATGGCATCCTGTTAATTTATTTTTAAGACCATACACGCATTATAGTGTGCATTTTTGTCCTTGCTATCCTTTTCTGCTCCCAATTTTTACATTTCGGTGTGCATATTTTTGTCCGAATGCGCCGCCTGGGTCTGTTTCAGATTTGCTGATGCCCAAGTAGCCCCTTAGCTGACAAAAAAAGTAGCAGTCCAGCCTTGCTTGTCTTTGTAACACTCGTTACAAAGGGTTGATGATAAAAAACATTTACAAACAAAAGGGCTGGACCGC
>CAJGCV010000073.1 GCA_904501915.1 uncultured Akkermansia sp.
ATGCTCGTGGTGGTGCTCGCCCTCCTCGGCGGCGTGGTCATGCGTGCAGGCTTCGCCATGTTCGTGGTGGTGCTCGCCCTCCTCGGCGGCGTGGTCATGCGTGCAGGCTTCGCCATGTTCGTGGTGGTGCTCGCCCTCCTCGGCGGCGTGGTCATGCGTGCAGGCCTCACCATGCTCGTGGTGGTGTTCGCCCTCCTCGGCAGCGGGGTCATGCGTGCAGGCTTCACCATGTTCGTGGTGGTGTTCGCCCGCTTCGGCGGCGTGGTCATGCGTGCAGACTTCGCCATGCTCGTGGTGGTGATGTTCCGCCGGAGCATCTGCAGCGTATACGGCAGAGTATGATAATGCGGCTACGAAGCCTAAAAAGAGATTCAGTTTCATTTATTTAGCAATATATTCTGGGTTAAGGTACTGAAGTTCCACCTGCGTGGTCAGAAGTTTAGTCATGCAATCGATATAATTCATGCGGCGCAGATATGCTTCCTGGCGGGCATCCGCCACAGCTGGCAGTTTCGTTTCGCCGATAGCATATAATTCCTCCTGCTTTTTCTCGGCAGCAGCCAGATGAGACACGCGCTCCTGCTCAGCGAGGCAATGCTTCAGCAAGAGTTTCTGCATATCCGCAAGAGAAACACTTTGCAACATGAGGTCGCGCCAGACCTGCACAGCGTCATATTCCTTGATATCGCGTTCTGCGGCAGCCTGGGCTATACCCTCCTTATTGCGATTCCAGAGGGGGAGGCTCATGCCGATGCCCAGGCCAATCTTGCTGTTTCCGTCATCGTGTTCGAACCCGGGACCGACGGAAATTTCCGGATACTGCTTGCGGATTTCGCGTTGAAGTTCAGCCTCGCTGGTATCATGTGCGGCCATTGCAGCCTGTAATGCAGGGTGCTTTAATAATTGCGCCTCAGTAGGAGCAGCAACTGCCGCAGGTATGTTCTCAGGCAGATGCCCGGAAAGTTCAACGGAACGCATATCGGGGTGCAGCCCCAGCAACTTCAGTAGTTGCAGATGCTCGTCCAGGTGAGTCTGCTCCATTTCCTGCAGTTCTTTCTGGCCATCATTCAAACGCCGGCAGATAACCTGGAAATCCGCAAACTCCATTTCGCCCAGTTCGTGCATACGCTGGGCGCTCTCCTGTTCTTCGGAGAGGCGTCTGACGCGGTCCTGCATGAGGTGCAGTTTGGCGTGAGTGGACATCACGCGATATCGCAGCGTATCCAGTTCTACAAGATAGGCTCGTTCCTTGGACAACATGGTCTTGTAATCAGCCTCCTTATAGCATTCTGCCACTTTTTCGGCAAGAGATGGCAACCCTGTGACAGGCAGGGTCAGGGATAAGCCGACACCGCGGTTCGTTACATCTGCTTCACGGATGTGTTTGACATCTGCAGAAATGGCAGGGTCTTCCCACCAACCGGCAGTTTCTGCCACAGCTGTGCTGCGGGCATAATTCAAACGATACTTGTTCAATTCAGGGTTCAGCAGCAAGCCGATGTCATGCAATCTGGAAAGGCTCATCGGCTGCGATGATTTGCAGACGCTGGCAGAAATCTGCTGCCAGGCCATAGTATCCTGTTGCAAATCTATAGGTTTAGGAGCATACAGGGTGCAGGCCGCTATCGATAGCGGTAAAATACACCCCAAGGGGAATGTTAATTTCATACGTGTGAGAGGAAGGTGTTCGTGCGCGCGCAGGCGCGGCGTTACATTATGTTTTTAGCCCTCAGCAGGGCATAAGTAAAGCAAATTCTCGCCCGAAAGCAGGAAATCGGGCCACAAAAAAGTTAACAACGTTGCGGTTGTCTATATCCCGGGTATGGAGGATGTTGCACTGTTGAGGAAACATGCACCATCTGTGTCCACAAGCGGGCATCACGGACCAGATGACAGCGGGTGGCATCATGAGGAATCCCAGCCAGTTCCGTAGAAGCGTGTCTCGCCCCGGCATCATGCAGAATGCTGATGCGGTCGTGACAATGGGAATGATGGTGGTGATTCTGTATATGTTGGTCGGAATGCTCCGCCTCATGTCCGTGACAAACTGCCAGCGTACAACAATTCTGCGCGCTGCAACACACGCCCGGTACATCCAATGATGCACCAGTCATAAACACAGGCAGCAGCAGCAGCACAACCACCAGCATGATGCGTGACAAAGTCCTCACAACGCGGACATTTAGCCAGCTTCTTCCCCTTTTGTCAAGACTCTACTACTGTATTTGCGCAATTATTTTTTATACACATGTGCCACAAAGTTATTACGCAGAACAGGACAATTCCGCGCATAACCTTAGCTCCCGTGTGATAATCACACCAAATTTCTGGCTTGCGTTATCGCGGATTTCTGATAGTATGGCAGGCGAGTGCTGCCAGAAGATTCCATCACCAGTCCGAGTGACAACGAGCTTGAAAAGCTTGCTGCCAGTACGCGGCGCAGCCTCATCATGCGCCTGGGGGACTGGAATGACCAGCGCAGCTGGGATGAATTCTACCGCACATACTGGCGGCTTATCTATTCGGTAGCCATTAAATCCGGATTGCGGGAGGACGAAGCCTGGGATGTTGTGCAGGAAACAGTGCTGACCATTGCCAAACAGAGTCTTAAGGGAAGCTACAACCCCGAGCGAGGGTCATTCAAAATGTGGCTCTGGAATATCACCCGCTGGCGTATCAACGACCAGTTCCGCCAGCGAGGCAAAGCCCCTGCCCCTGCGACATCTACCGGAGAAAGCAGTCCCACACGGGAACCCGTAGAAAATGTGCCGGATACCTCCTCGCACAATTTCACAGAAATGTGGGAGCGCGAGTGGCAGCAGAATGTCATGAAAGCCGCCCTTGAGCGTGTGAAAATGCGAGTTTCTCCCCGGCAGTTCCAGATTTTTGACTACAACGTACTCCAAGGGATGAACGCAACAGAGGTGCGGCGTAAACTGGGCGTAAGCATCACACAGGTTTACCTGGCCAAGCACCGCGTAGGCACTCTGCTGAAGAAAGAAATAGCCTACATACGCGAGCAGGAAAAATAATTCAAACCTGCCAGATACCGCCGCGCTGCAACGCTGCCTGCAGAGACTCCAGCACAGCTTCGCGCGTATAACCGGCCGTGCGGAGCGATTCTATGGAACGGGCGCCATCTCGTTTGGCAAGGCGTTTCCCGGCATTGTCGCGCAACAGGCTGTGGTGACAATACAGAGGAACCGGCAGCCCCAGCACCCCCTGCAAGGTGCGGTGAATATGGGTGGATTCGAATAAATCCTCTCCACGCGTTACATGCGTGACACCTTGCGCGGCATCATCCACCACTACCGCCAGATGATAACTGGCGGGAAAATCCTTGCGCGCCAGGACCGGGTCTCCATAAAGAGTCGGCACACAGCGCTGAGTCCCGCGGTGCAAATCATGCCAGGCAGGGCAGCCAATCATATCCTGAGCGCGGCGCATGTCCAGGCGCCAGGTATGCGGCATACCGGACGCCAGTTTTTCGGCCACAGCATCCGGGGACAGACGGCGACACGTGCCTGGATACAAATAGCCAAGCGACGCATGCGGCGCCCTGCCCATCTCAGCCACCTGCGCCTTGATTTCCGAACGCGTGCAGAAACAGGGATACAGCAGTCCCATTTCACGCAGCCGGGTAAGCACATCCTGGTATAACGGAAAGCGCTGTGTCTGCACCAGCACCTCGCCATCAAAACGAAGCCCGAGCCATTCCAGGTCTTCATACATGAGCTGCAGATACTCCGGGCGCTGGGCGCGCTGGTCAATATCCTCCACACGCAGCAGGCAGCAGCCCCCATGCGCATCTGCCAGGCGGCGAGCCTGCATGGCTGCCAGCAGATGCCCCACATGCAGCGGACCGCTCGGGCTGGGCGCAAATCGAGTTATCACCTTCCTCATCGCTTTTCTAAAAACCCGCGCGGCTGATACCGCACGGGTTGAAAAGAAACATCTTCTTAATGCAGAAGTTACATCAGAACTTAGCTTTGAGAATAATATCCGTTACACGCTTTGCCCCTTCGCCCGCAGTCGTGGAACGGGGATAGAGACACTGGGCGCGGTAATAGTTCGACAAAGCAGAACCATATTCGCGGCTTTCCTCGCTGCGCTTTGCCTTTTCGAGAGCCTGAGTGAAATCATGTGCTGCAAGCGCATAGCGATTGAGGGCATCACGATACTTCGGATCTTCCTTGTAGCGGGGGTCATCTTCACCCTTTGCAAGCAGCATCTCATATGCCATGCAGGGGCCCATGACCGTATCTGCCTGAGCCGCCACATCAAGCTGCTCGAGCATGCCGTCAATCGTGCCAATAAGGGTGATAGCCTCCTTGTATTGAGCCTTCAATTCAGGGTCAACCGCAACCACTTCGAACTTATCCTGTTCATTGTAAATGGTGCGGTATTCCTTACGGCCTATGAGCGTACGGAATTCATCGCGAACAGGGTCCTGATTATCAATCTTCTCCAACTGTTCGCGGCCTTTGGCAATGTTCGGATTCTTCGGCCAGATCTTACCAGCCTCCATCATCTCAGCATTAAACGTGGCATCATCGCCAGCCTTAAGCGCCTTGGCTGCATTGCGCAGGTGCATATCGCTCTGGGCTTTGCGGCCAGCACAATAACTGGTGAGCATGGTATCGTCAAAATCCGGATCAAGAGCCTTCATCTTGGAAGCAATCTCCTCCAATGCGCCGTAATCACGTGCATTAAGTGCAGGAAGAGCGCGTTTGCGGAGATTCCAATATTCAGCAATGCGCTGGCGACCTTCCACCGGGAATGTGGCCACACTTTCCATGTATTCACCCACGGCGACAGCCTGAATCAGGCTGTTGGTAGCTTCGCCCAGTTTGTTCTGGGCAAGCATGTTCGCCACAGCCTCCATATTCTGGTCAACTTCGCGTCGCATGTTGGCTGCCATAGTCGCCATGGTGCCGATAGTGGGCGGCAACCCCACGCCGCCTTCAAACATCTGGGCTGCCTGAGATTCACTATCCAGCTTCAAGGTCGTGTCGCCATCGTTGAAAATATGGCGGTACGTAAGGGCTCCAATCATGGCGTGATTATATCGGCGCTGCATGAGCAACGACACAATCGTGCTCTGGAAGTTAATTTTTGACAACTCAAGTGCAGCCACATTTTCTGCAGCATTCTTAATGCCAGTAGCCTCCAGAGAACTTATTTTCTTGGTATTGTGAGCAATTTTATATGTATTCGCTACCGCAGGAGGCCCACCACCGGAAGCGCTACCGCCCACGGTATTTCTCGTACTCTGGGTGCGGTTGGTATTACGGCTGGTCAGGATATTGGTATCCGAAACAAGACGGTCAATCTCCTTCTGCATCTTTTCATTCTTACGATTGCGTTCGCGGTTGGCATATTGCGCAGCAAGGGCACTGGCCATGGCACTGGCCAACGCGCCAGACTGTTCACCATCGCCGACGTATTCATTCATTTCGTACAAGCCACGGGCAATCTTAACGAGGTTCTCACTACCCACCTCCTTGCGTGAACGCGCTCCTTTCCGGGTAATATTCAGAACCTCCTTCATTTTTTTGCGATAGTTTCTGGCAGCTTTGCTATCGTCGGGGTTCTGACGCAGATATTTTTCAAAGCGGGCACGTACTGCCGCATTGTTACCCACATCAAACTTGGCGCCGTTGTAGCTCATCGTATCGCCGGAAGGATCCATCAGCGGCATCTCGAGCCCCAGCACCTGGGGATTCGGAGTTTCGCCACTGCTCTCATCCACATGAGATTTACCCACATTGGGAACATGCTCCATCTGCCCCGTCTGGGGCTGGTTCATCTGCATCATGGGCTGCTGGGCGCCGCTAGCCTGGCGCTGGGCATCTGCAGCAGAGAACCCACCTGGTCTCTTAGCTGAACCAAGGCCCTGCGCACCGGCGGGAACCAACGAGAGCAAACCGCAGGCTAAAGGCAATAATACTATATAGGAAATCGGTTTCATGCTTACTCAGACTCAACTTTTTCTACGATCAAGACACCGCGCACATCGCGTCCGTCAGAATCCTGCCCGTTACGGCAGATGACATGGAAAGTGAAGGTATCACCACGGGTAAGGTTCACACGCCCGGTTACCCCGCTGCGCACAAGCAGCGGCAGGCGTTCCTGCTTATTGTTAGGCAAGGAAACAGCCACCATGCGGTCATTTCCCAGCGTTTCAATATTCTCTACGCGGGCCTGCAGGCAATATGTGTTGCCAGTAAGGCGCGAAGCATCCTGACGGTAATCCGCAATATTGAAATGAGAATCCGTCCGGACCTTCTGTTCAGCGGAAGGCTTCATTACAACAGCCGCACCAATTGCGAGCGCAAGCACGACACCACCGCCACCCAACACCAGCGGCAGCTGTGATTTCTTATTTTTGGAAGAACGTCTTTTTCTTGCCATAATGATTCAGTTTGAGAGATTATTCCCAGCGTGTGCGACGCACGCCGATATAGGTGAGAATGATACCAACGAGCACATGCCCTATCAGAACAGCCAGACAGACCGTGCGGTCTGCGAATGAAGTCTGAACGATGCTGTTTACAGCCTTAAGCACCTCGGATTCCAACCCGCCATTGACACTGCCGCTCCATGCCCAGTAGGCAGAAATAAACGGCTGCGTAAACGTTTCCACAAAGTCCGGCAAAGCCAGCACGGCACCCGAAAGCGGCAGCTGGAAGCCCACCAGATAAATACTCAGCAGAGAAGCCTGATCCGGGGTCTTGCAGTTTGCCGATATACCAAGGCACATTGTCGTCATGGCAGCATTGGCCAGCAGCAGGAAAATCAGATGGTTCACCACATCGCCTCGCAACGGCCAGCAATACTGCACAAAGGCAAACATCCACAAACTCTGAATCAGCACAAGGACACTCAGGAATACAATTTTAGAAGCCAGATACGCCCCGGGGCTGGTTCCGGCAAACTTTTCTTTTTCCATGATGAGGCGCTCACCGGCCACCTCACGGGAAGAATTATTGGACCCCATGAGGCCGAGCAGAATCACCTGGAACATGATGATACCGGAAACGGCAGAGCCCACGCGTGCGCGTACTTCTGCCTGTGCCTGCTGCGCCTGCACTTCTGCCGCAAGGTCAGAGCCCATATTATCGGTAAGCTGCAGCAACTGCTCCTGCCCCTTGCTGGAAAAGAGCGCAACAAGAATCGGGAATATCACAATCATGGCAACCTGCAGCCAGAGCTGCATGCGATCGCGGAACAGAATTGTGAAGCGGCGCTTCAGCAAAGTGGAAAACTGTGCCATGAATGAGGGTTGCGGCACATCGTCCTCTTCGCCATTGCGCGGCGAGGGTGAGGGTGGCTGCAACCCGGCAGCGGAGAATTTTGCCAGGTGTTTACGCTCCAGGCGCTGGTAATAATCCAAACGGTGTTTCAACCAGCTCTGCCGCCACTCATCCGGTTCGCGCATAGCGAGCTTCGGGTAGACATTTTCAAAATCCTGTTCACCAAAGTAATGCACCATGGTTTCCGGTGACCCATGGTAGGCAAGGTTACCACGCACCATGACAATGATGCTGTCGTAAAGCTCCATCTGTGCAAGGCTGTGCGTCACCGAAATCACGATTCGGCCATCCTTCATACTCAACTGGTGAAGCAACTGCACAATTTCGCGTTCTGAGCGAGGGTCCAGACCACTCGTCACCTCATCGCAAAGCAGAATGCGAGGACTGCTCACCAGTTCCATTGCCAGTGCGAGGCGGCGTTTCTGACCACCGGAAAGCAACTTCACCGGGCGGTCGGCAATTTCGCTCAGGCCAGTCTCCTCCAGCACGCTATCAATGATTTCATCCAGTTCATCATCATCTGCATCTACGCGGAGACGTGCAGAACTTTCCACATTTTCATCCACCGTCAGCTCTTCATAAGCAATACTGAACTGGGGCACATAACCTATTTCATAAGGCTCAAAGTCACCGTCTTCCGCAAGGTCCCGACCTTCCCAGAAAAACGTACCGGAAGTGGTTTCCTTGATGCCGGCAACCGCTTTCAGCAATGTTGTCTTACCGCAACCGGACGGCCCTACAATAGCCGTAAAATGCCCGCGAGGAATACAGAAATTCACATCACTGAGCAGAAACAAGCTCTCCCCATCGTTATCAACCTCCAAACAGATATTGCGTGCTTCCAGCATGATTATTACGGTAACTGATTCAGTTTACCATAATAAATATGAGGATGCAAGTCTCCAAATAGTCCATAAGTGTTAATTTTCCGCAATTTTTCATAGCAGACCATAAACAGGGAATGTTCCTGACAAAAGAAAATCTGCCGGATATGGCCGCAACCTATATTGAAACGCGGAGATTCATCATATCGGCAGGACAGAAAAACCTGAGCAACTGCAATCACAAGTTCAAAAAGAAATGAATACTTCCTTTCATCAGAATAACCACATGAGCGGATGGATATGACGCACAATAGCTATACTTACCGCTTATCCGGCAACAGGCGAATCAGAATATCAAAAAGCAATTTATTACCATAGCATCCGGCAGCACGCAGCTGGGCAGCTTGTTCACGCAACGGAGGCGTCAGCGCCGCATACATGGATTTCAGTTCAGCAATAGCAGCATAAGCCCCCTCTTCGTCATCCTGGCGATAACGTTTTATCCTATCCGTCAAATCCTGATACACCCGACTGAGCTTAAGCAACTCCTCCGGCACAGGCTCAGCAGAATCGGCATCGCGTACGCTGGAAAGCAAGCGCCCGACGCGTAGCATCATATCTCGCTGTTGCTGGGCAGCGAGGCAAATCTGCATATCCGTATCTGCCTGCTTGGCTGCAGCATCATTATAACCGAGTTTCAGGTATGCGTGAAGTTCCGGAGAATCAGGAACAGCCGGCAAGGCCACAACGCGGTGATATAATTCCAGATGCCTTTCCTGCTGCTCCAGCGAGATGCAGCGATACCGGCTGATTAATTCATTAAAACCGTCGATATCACAGAACTGCATCTTTTTATCCACAAGAAGCTCCTGCAATGAGGTGCGCAACGCATTGATTTCGTCCCGAGCTTCCTGATTTGCATGAGACAACACCTCAACTGCGGCAGGTCGAGCCTCCGCACTGGCCTTTTCCACCAGCAGAAGGCGCTCATACAAAGCATTATTGTATGCAACAGAACGCTCCAGGACCTGCTGCAGCGCCGCGTGCTCAGGAGATTCCGAAGGTCTGCTGCCTCCAGAGGCATTTTTTGCAGGCACCGCCACACGGTGCTTCCGGCGGTACCCCCATACGGCACCACAGGCACCGGCCAGCAGCAAACCAGCAAAGACTCCAGCTACTCCCTTGTGCTTCATATCAGACGCACCTTTGCAGACTCAGCAGAGCATCATGTTACAGAGACATACCGTATCCCTTTTTATCCACAGCTTTGGCGTATTCAGCCTCTGCCGCAGGCAGATTTTCACGCATAGCCTGGATGCGGTCTACATCGCGAGGGTGAGTGCTCATCCAGCCATCGAGCACGCTATCGTCCGAGCCTTCGGTAAAGCGGCTCCAGAACTCGATAGCCGCACTGGGTTTGTAACCAGCCTTAGCCATAAGCAGCAGACCCATCTTGTCGGCTTCGTACTCATGAGTGCGGCTGAACGGCAGCATCACGCCGTACTCCGTGGCTTTCTGGAACGCGGCCGCAGCTGCTGCGTTTTCA
>CAJGCV010000074.1 GCA_904501915.1 uncultured Akkermansia sp.
GGGGCATGGGAACAAAGCACCCCCGCTGCGCGGGCAACGGGGGTGCTGAAGCTTGTGTTTCGGCTTTAGTGGGCGCAGGCGGGGCAGGCCCAGTTAGCGCGGATATCGGCAAAGAAGTCGTTGCCCTTGTCATCCACCAGGATGTAGGCGGGGAAGTCCTTCACCGTAATCTTCCAGATGGCCTCCATACCCAGCTCGGGGTATTCGATGCATTCGATGGAGGTGATGCAGTTCTTGGCAAGGTCGGCAGCCACGCCGCCGATGGAGCCCAGGTAGAAGCCACCGAACTGCTTGCAGGAATCGGTGACGCACTGGGCGCGGTTGCCCTTGGCAATCATAATCATGCTGCCACCGTGGCTCTGGAAGAGCTCCACGTAGGAATCCATGCGGCCGGCGGTGGTGGGACCGAAGGAGCCGGAGGGATAGCCCTCGGGGGTTTTGGCGGGGCCGGCGTAGTAGATGGGGTGGTCCTTGATGTACTGGGGCAGCTCCTTGTCGGCATCCAGCAACTCCTTGAGCTTGGCGTGAGCAATATCGCGGCCCACGATGATGGTGCCGGTCAGGGAAAGACGGGTCTTCACCGGGTACTTGGATAGCTCGGCCAGTACCTCGGGCATCGGGCGGTCGAGGTCAATCGGCACGCCTTCGCTCTTGGTCTCGCGATACTCGGCGGGAATATACTTGCCCGGGTCGTATTCCAGTTCTTCGATGAAGATGCCTTCGGGGGTAATCTTAGCCTTGGCGTTGCGGTCTGCAGAGCAGGAAACACCCAGGGCTACCGGGCAGGATGCACCATGGCGGGGCAGTCGCACAACGCGTACGTCGAGCGCGAAGGCCTTGCCGCCGAACTGGGCACCCAGTCCCAGCTTCTCAGCTTCGAGCTTCAGCTCGTTTTCCAGCTCCACATCGCGGAATGCACGGCCGTGCTCGTTGCCGCTGGTGGGCAGGGAGTCATAGTACTTGGTGGAGGCAAGTTTCACCGTCTTGAGACAGGTTTCTGCGCTGGTGCCACCCACCACAAAGGCTACGTGGTAGGGCGGGCATGCGGCGGTGCCCAGCGTGCTCATCTTCTCCACCATGAACTTCTTGAGGGAGGTGGGGTTGAGCAGAGCCTTGGTTTCCTGGTACAGGTAGGTCTTGTTGGCAGAACCGCCGCCCTTGGCGATGAAGAGGAAATCGTACTCCATGCCGTGGTCGGTGGCAAAGAGGTCAATCTGCGCGGGCAGGTTGGTGCGGGTGTTGATTTCCTTGTACATATCCAGCGCCACGTTCTGGGAGTAGCGCAGGTTGTTCTTGGTGTAGCAATCGTATGCGCCGCGGGAGATGTATTCGGCATCGTTGTAGCCGGTCCACACCTGCTGACCTTTCTTGCCGAGACAGATGGCGGTGCCGGTGTCCTGGCAGAGGGGCAGCACGCCCTGGGCTGCTACTTCGGCATTGCGCAGCATGGTCAGCGCCACGCTCTTGTCGTTTTCGGAGGATGTGGGGTCGAGCAGAATGTCCTGCACCATCTTGAGGTGCTCGGGGCGCAGGTAGAATGCCACATCGTGCCAGGCAGTTTCGGCCAGCAGACGCAAACCCTCGGCCTCAACCTTGAGGATGGGCTTGCCTTCAAACTCACTCACGCTCACATAATCCTTGGTGAGCAGACGGTACTTCGTCGTGTCTTCCCCCATGGGGAACATTTCCTGATAGACAAAAGGAGGTGTTGCCATAACGCTGGCTATTATATGCCCTGCATCCTTGTTTTTCCAGTCTAAAATCAGTTTCTCAAAAAATAGTGAGAGGGAGGCTCGCCCGCACTGAAACAAAACCGTGCATGGGGCATTGCCCATGCACGGTCTGAAACATATGAGATTGTCCGCGCTTTTATTCCGCCCAGGTGAGCACCACCTTGCCGGATTTACCGGAGGCCATGACCTCAAAGCCCTGCTTGAAGTCTGTGTAGTGCATGCGGTGGGTGATGATGGGGGAAACATCGAGCCCGGAGCGCAGCATGGCATCCATCTTCTGCCAGGTGCCGAACATTTCACGCCCGTAGATACCCTTCATCTTGAGTCCCTTCCACACGAAGGTGTTCCAGTCGATGCCGGAACCGCCGGGCTGGATGCCGAGCAGGGAGATATTAGCACCGTAGGCGGAGTGGGTGATGATGTCCTTGAGGCAGACGGGAGCTCCGCTCATTTCAAGGCATACGCCGTAACCTTCAGTGATTTCAAGGTCTTCGCGTGCTGCTGCAATGCTGTCGCCGGAAAGAACGTTCACGGTGCGGTCTGCGCCCATGGTCTTGGCGAGGTTGAGCTTGTAGTCGCTCACATCGGTGATGGTTACAGTGCGGGCACCGGCTTTCTTACACACGGCTGCAGCCATGGAACCAATGAGCCCGGCTCCGGTGATAAGAACATCTTCCCCCACAAGGTCCCAGGACAGTGCCGTGTGTGTGGCGTTGCCCAGCGGGTCAAGAATGGAAGCAATCTCCATGGGCATATCCTTGTGAATGCGGATAACGTTGCTCTGGGGGATGGAGAGGTACTCGGCAAAGCAGCCGGCGCGGTTCACGCCTACACCCTTGGTGTTCGGGCAGAGGTGGAAAAGCCCCTTGCGGCAGTTATGGCAGTGCCCGCAAACAATGTGTCCCTCGCCGGAGACTACATCACCCGGCTTGAATTCGGTCACGGCTGCACCCACGCTTTCAACCACACCGCAGAATTCATGGCCCACGTGCATACCTACCGGAATCGTCTGCTGGGCCCAGGCGTCCCAGTTCCAGATATGGAGGTCTGTACCGCAGATGGCGGTCTTGTAAATCTTGATAAGAACATCGTTCGGACCGACCTCTGGCATCGGTACATCCATCAGTTCAAGGCCGGGGCCGGCGGTTGTTTTGACTAGGGCTTTCATTTCGGGGCACGAATATACTCGCCCCCCGGCGTTTGTTCAAGCCTAATCTTTACCAAATGTGTCAGAAATACACGCAGTTTCAATGTTGTTTCCGCCTTTCGCTCTAGACAGTGCGTGTCAGTTGTGGTACTTTGGGTGTATGACCCTTCCTCGTTTCTTTCATATAGCGCTTGCGGGTGTTCTGACACTGGTGCTGTTGGGTGAATCTGCTGATGCCGCGCCACGGCGTTCCCGCAAGAAGGCGCGCACAACGCAGAACGTGAGACAGGCAGGTAATGCGGAAATTTCCGTTGTTAATGAGGAGCAGCTTAGAAAGAATCTGGAGGACAAAGGCATCCTGATTCCCCAGACGAAGGTGAAAACGTTCTTCGATGCGTATTTTAACCAGCTCGTTGTCGATGTTTACCTGGGCAAACGGCATCCGGAGGATGTGCGAATCAACAGTGCCAGCATGTTGTGGTATGCGGTGGATAAAAATTTGCCCGTATGCGCGAAGTTTCTTATCGGAAAAGGTGCAAAACCTGACGCGTACCGCAACGGGGAGACATTGGTATACCGAGCTGCACGGACTGGTAATCTGGAACTGTTCAGGATGTTCTTCGGTAGTGTGGGGGCGTCCGATGCTCGTTGTCAGACCCGCTGGAAGGGGGTTACCGGTTTGTTGAAGCGTGCCATGGAAGGTGGCAATAAGAAGATTGTCAAGGAGATTATGGAGATTGCCGGTTGGCAGGTGCCATGCGCCCCGAATAAGATGGCTGTTATTGATAATGCCGGCATGAGCGGTAAGGAGGAGATGATTGAATACGCAGAGGAATTGGGCTGGAAATTCCGACCGAGTGAAAATCTGTTGCGCTCTGCCGCAGGGGGGCAGGTTGAGATGGTCAAGTACGCCGAAAAACGCGGTGGAAGCGTCAACTACATAGGGGCTGGTCATTATACGCCGTTGATGACCGCTGCATATAGTGGCAATGTGTCTTGTATACAATATGTGCTCGAGAAAGTGCCGGATAAGAAGGCGATGGCTTGCATGCGGGCTCGCAATGGCAACACGGCCTTGATGTGCGCTGCGGCATCGGGCAATGCCGAAGCGGTTTCTGCCGTGAAGTCGTGCAACCCTGATCTTAATGCTGTGAGTGAAGCATGCGGGACTGCTCTGGATTGCGCCGCAGCCTCGGGAAATCCGGATTCAGTAAGGTTGTTAATGTCAGCCGCCTCTGTCGATAATAAAGCGCTTACCCGCGCTGCATGTATTGCGGCGCGTTTCGGCCATGCTGATATTGTGCGGCAGTTAAATGCTGATGTGAACGCCGTGTGCGAGATGCGCATCCAGCATTCATATCCCTTTGAGGATTTGCTTGGCACAGAAACTGTGGTTGAAGTGGAGACGACTACGCCCTTTCTGGCAGCCATTGGCAGTGGGAATCTGAAGCTGGTTGAGGAAATGTTGTTGAGTGGCGCAGATGTGAATGTAGTTGCTTTTTCCGGGGAGACGATGCTTACACCGCTTCGCTCTGCAGCGCGCCGCGGCCAGCCGGATGTCCTGAAGTTCTTGCTTCCACGGGTGTGCCCCAAGAAAGACCCGGGTGCGCTGAATGAGGCTGCTCAGAACGGGAATCTGGCCTGCGTGCGTATCCTTGTGGAAAATGGATGGGATGTGAATGCCGTTGAGCCCAGCAGTGGCTTGACCGCAGTGGAAGCTGCCTGCTGCCGAGGTTCAGAATCCATAGGCTCTGAAACCTGGACCTTCGATTCCGGCACCATGCATGCGGAATGTGTCCGTTACCTCATTTCCAAGGGGGCTGAGGTAAGCAGCCGCGCCAAGGCTCTGGCTCTTCACGATGAGGTCCCCTTATTTGAGTGTGCCTCATTGGTATGGACGTATGGTGCCCCCCTCTCTTCGGATGAAATGCGTTATCCCCTCCACCGCGCGGCGCAGATGGGCAACCCGTACTGGGTCGAGAAGCTCATACAAGGGCTTGATGCTCAAACGGATTCAGATGACCGTAACTCCCCCTTGTTCGCGGTCAGCAATATTACAGATTCCTATATCCCCATGAAAGGTTGTTATTTTAATCATGCTAAATGCCATGATATTTTGCAATCGGCAAATGCCAGGCTTACCCCCGAAAACCGGGATTACCTGTACCGCAACGGAGTGAACCCCAAGTTCGCCAGCGATGCAAAGAAGCTGAACTAACGCTGGTTCTTGCATGCAAAAGAACGTACGCTGACTCACTCTGAACTTTACAGAGCAGGGGAAAAGTGTTACGTTCCTGCTTTCCCGGAAACTTTTCTATACAGAGTCATGAACAACCTTCTTTCCATTGAAGAACTGACCGGCGACCAGATTTGTGAGTTGCTGGCCCTGGGCCACAAGCTCAAGGCTGAGCGTGGTTGCCACACTGAACAGCCTTTGGCCGGGCAGACCTGGGCGTTGATTTTCTCTAAGTCCTCCACCCGCACCCGCGTGTCGTTTGAGGTGGGTATTTCTGAGCTGGGTGGCCGCCCGATGTTCCTTTCCACCCGCGATATCCAGCTGGGGCGCGGTGAGCCTATCAAGGACACTGCCCGCGTGCTGGGACGCATGATTCACGGTGCCATCATCCGCACATACGACCAGCAGGATGTGGTGGACTTTGCAGATTATTCCAAGCTGCCTACCATTAATGCGCTGACTGACCTGGAGCACCCCTGCCAGATTCTGGCCGATTTGCTGACCATCGAGGAACAGTACGGCGTGGGCTCCTGGAAGGGCATGAAAATTGCATTCCTGGGCGATGTGGACAACAACATGGGACGCTCCTGGATGTGGGCTGCCAAGCACCTGGGCTTCACGCTGATGCTGGCCGGTCCGGAGCAGGCTCTGCCCAAGGCTGAGACGCTGGCGGCTCTCGATTGCCCGAACATTATCTGCACCACGGATGCTGCCGAGGCTGTGCGCGATTGCATGGTGATTAACACCGATACCTGGATTTCCATGGGGCAGGAAGCAGAGAAGGGCACCAAGGAAAAGGCGTTCTTCCCCTACCAGGTGAACGATGAATTGCTGAAGCTTGCGGCTCCCGGTCACATCGTGCTGCACTGCCTGCCGGCCTACCGTGGCTACGAAATCACGGACGAGGTGCTTGAAGCAAATGCCCCGGTTATCTTCCGCGAGGCTGAGAACCGTCTGCACGCCCAGAAGGCTGTGCTCTACACTCTGGCTAAAAGCCGTTGCAAGTAATGGATTACGATAGCCGCATCGAGGAACTGCTGGATGATATGTCCGTCTTTGAAGACTGGACGGAGAAGTACGAATTCATCATCTCCCAGGGGCGCCGCCTGCCGGCCATGCCCGAGAAATACCGCAAGAACTGCAACCTCATCAAAGGCTGCCAGAGCCGTGTGTGGGTGGGCACTGAAATGGATGATGGCAAGCTCATCATCCATGCCGATAGTGATTCGCTCATCACCAAGGGGCTTATTGCCATCTTCATCCGCCTGCTGTCCGGGCTGACTCCGGCCGCTATTCTGACCGCAGATCTGAACAAGCTGGATGACTGCGGGCTCCGCGAGCACCTGGCCTCCACCCGGGCCAATGCGCTTACCTCCATGGCTGCCACTATTCGTAAAGCGGCAGATGCAGCCTCTAAAACCTACCTGCTGTGAGTACACCCCTGCAGAGACTCATTGACCAACGCCTGGCAAAGCTGCCGCCGGAAACGGATGCTTTCCGCGTGTCCGACGGCGCACCCTGGCCGGGCGTGTTCATTGATGCTCTGGCAGACCGCCTGCTGGTGTCGCTGCGCGATACGGCGTTGCCCCCTGCGCTCAAGGATATGCTCAAGGCAACCGGGCGCCCGGTGTATGTGAAGCGCCTGGATAAGGACGTGAAAGAACCGCCGCTGTTTCTCTGTGGCCCGGAGGCCCCGCTGCGGTTTGTAATTCTGGAAAACGGTGTGCGCTACCTCATGGATATGGGGGCAGGGTATTCCCATGGGATTTTCCTGGACCAGCGCGATAACCGCGCCGAGTTGCGCTCCCTCTGCCGCCCGGGCATGAAAGTGCTTAATACCTTTGCCTACACTGGCGCGTTTTCCGTGTGTGCTGCGCTTGCGGGTGCGCAGACCACTACGCTCGATCTCGCCCAGCCCTGCCTCAGCTGGTGCAGGGAGAATATGGCGCTCAATGATATTGACCCGGATGACCATTTCTTCTGCAAGGGCGATGCCTTGCATTGGATGGACCGCTTCGCCCGCCAGGGGCGCAGGTTCGACATCATTGTGCTCGACCCGCCTACCTTCTCGCGCGATGAAAAGGGGCACGTCTGGCGTGTGGAAAAGGATTATGACCACCTCGTGAGTCTCGCTGCCGCCATTCTTGCCCCCGGCGGCCGCATCCTCTGCTCCACTAATTGCCGTAAATTGACCCCGGCGGCATTCCGTCGCATGGTGTCGGCTGGAATTCCTGACGCAAAGCTCGTTTCTGTCCCCATGCCTTTCGATTTTGATGGTGAAGACTACCTGAAGTGCATCTGGGCTCTGTCCTGATACCTCTTTTTTTACCCGCTATATTTTGTGGCGTCTGCTTTGTCCTTGCACTATATATAGCCCTGTTTAAGAATACTCCTTTACCGCGCGCAAACCCCTTGTTTCAATGCTTTGCAACGGTGCTTAACTTTTCTTAAATGAGAAGCATTCTAAAGTGGAAGAAATAACCGTGCGCCACAATATATAGTATGTTGCGTAAAATGCGTATTCTATATTTTGTGTAAAGAAAAGTGCGACCGTATCTAATTTTTTTCTTGCAAAGTGATTTTCCGGATGCTACATTGAACCCCGTGCACCGCGCAGGGACCCGCCTGCCGGAACGCCCCGGTAAACGGGTTCCATGAACTCTCTACAACCTCTACGCAATATGCCCGAAATCATCAAACGAAACGGTAAGCGCGAACGCTTCGAGGCCTACAAGGTACAGCAGGCCATTGAGAAGGCGTTCCATGCCTCCCAGGAGGAGTACAATCCTCTTGTATACGCCAATGTGCTGGACAAGCTGAAGCACGAAGAATACCTGCCCGTGGAAATGGTGCAGGACCGCATCGAAAAGGAACTGATGCGCGCCGGCGCCTATGACACCGCCCGCAACTTCATCAAATACCGTTTCCTGCACAAACTGCAGCGCGAGCAGATTGCTGGTCTTTACAAGGGCAATACCTGGGTTGATTGTAAGCAGACGATTGAGGAATACGTAGGCAACACGGACTGGCGCATCAAGGCCAACTCCAACACCACTTACTCTAACGCCGGTCTCGTGAACAACACCGCCGGTAAGGTGATTGCCAACTACTGGCTTGACCAGGTGTACACACCGGAGGAAGGCGCCGCCCACCGCAATGGCGACTACCACATTCATGACCTGGACTGCCTCACCGGCTACTGCGCTGGTTGGAGTCTGCGCGCCCTGCTCAACGAAGGTTTCAACGGCGTGCGCAGCCGCGTGAACAGCCGTCCGCCCAAGCACTTCCGCGAAGCTCTGGGGCAGATGGCCAACTTCCTGGGTATTCTGCAGAGCGAATGGGCCGGTGCACAGGCATTCAGTTCGTTTGATACCTATCTTTCCCCGTACCTCTTCAAGGACCAGCTGCCCTACAAGGCTGTGAAGAAGGCCCTGCGTGGATTCGTATATAACCTGAACGTACCCAGCCGCTGGGGCCAGAGCCCGTTCACCAACGTGACGATCGACTGGACAGTGCCCCGCGACCTGCGCGAGCAGACCCCCATGTCCAACAATGAGCACCTTTTCGAAGGTCTGGAGGATGAAAAACTGCTTGCCATTGCGAAGGAGCGCGGCGTGGAAAGCCTCACCGACCTGACATACAAGCATTTCCAGAAAGAAATGATGGTTATTCAGAAGGCGTTCTACGAGGTGCTCACCGAAGGCGACAGCACAGGCCAGCCTTTCACCTTCCCGATTCCCACGGTGAACATCACCGAAGATTTCGACTGGGAGGGCGAAAACGTGCCGCTGCTCTTTGAGAACGCCGCCAAGATTGGTTCTTCCTACTTCCAGAACTTCGTGGGTTCCCAGTACAAGTACGACGAGAATGGCAACAAGGTAATCGACGAAGAAGCCTACAAGCCGGATGCCGTGCGCTCCATGTGCTGCCGTCTGCAGCTCGACCTGCGCGAACTCCTCAAGCGCGGTGGTGGCCTCTTCGGCTCCGCTGAAATGACTGGTTCCATCGGCGTGGTGACCATCAACCTGGCCCGCCTCGGCTACCTGTACAAGGGCAACAAGAACCTGCTGTACACCAAGCTCGGCGAACTTATGGATCTGGCCAAGGACACTCTGGAGAAGAA
>CAJGCV010000075.1 GCA_904501915.1 uncultured Akkermansia sp.
CCGAGTGAAGAGCCTGCACCGCAGCCGGAACCCCAGCCCGAACCAACACCTGAACCCAGCGGAGAGCCCACCCCGGCACCCCAGAAACCTGAGGAACTCAAACTGAGCGAAACCCCGCGCAACGCCGAGCACAAATCAGCCCTGACAGCCGCCGCCGTTCTGCAGGCCGAAGACCCCGCCGCCGCTCTCAAGAACCTGCTGGAGAAAGGTGAAATCACCCAGGAAGCCGCAGAACAGCTTGCCGCCTGGGGCACACGCCACAAGGTAAAAGCCGTGGAGGAAGTGGGCAACAGCCGCCGCCCGAATGGCGACCGCGTTACCCGCTACCGCCTGATTTCTGAAGACGGCGGGCAGGATCTGCTCATCGATGTTGTACGCGAAAAAGGCGGCAGAACCTACATTGAATCTGCCAAGCCCTCCTCCTCGGACAAGACGAACCTTGACCCGAAGGCAGACTCCATCACCGTGGCAGAAGGCTTCGTGGAAGCCGTGCGCCAGGGTAACATGGCCATAGCCCGCACCATGGTCACCGGGAGCGAAGTGTCTGATGCCACCGTAGCCGGCCTCTGCATGATTTTTGAGGAAGGAGAGTTCAAACTGCGCGAGCAGGCCCCCATCCGCAACACATTCACCACTGAAAACAACGCCGGTTACCTGGTGTACGTGCTCTCTCCGGTCAGCACCCGCCCCGCTAATGTGGGCATGGAGCTCACCCGCATCGAGGGCGACACCTGGCGCGTGAAAGCCGTGGCACTCGATGCCCTGCTGAGCAGCTACGAAAGCATTGCCTCCGATGAAGGCGGCCACTACTTCCCTATCGTGAAAAACCCCAAGGGCGGCGACTCCCTGGCCCTGTTCTTCGGGTTCGATGAATTCGAACTCACCCCGCGCTCCCTGCGCCAGCTGCAGATTGTAGCTGAACTGCTCAAAGCCAGCAAGGGCAAGCTCAACATCAGTGGTCATACCGACGACGTAGGCTCTGAAAAATACAACATGGAGCTTTCCCTGCGCCGCGCCGAAACCGTGAAGCGCGCCCTCGTTGACTGCGGTGTGGACGAAGCCCAGATTTCCACCGAAGGCATGGGCAAGAGCCAGCCCCGCCGCGTCTACACCACTGAAGATACCACCGAGCAGATTGACTACATCCGCGGTGAAAACCGCCGCGCCGAAATCTACCTCGACTTCGAGTCATGATGCCCCCGCTGGGCCCTACCCGCGCGGCGCACGATTATGCCGCAGAGCTCAATGCTGAGCAATACGCCGCCGTGACCACCACGGCGGCGCAGGCACTGGTGATAGCCGGTGCCGGCAGCGGCAAGACCCGCACCCTCACCTACCGGGTGGCATGGCTGTTGGAGCATGGGGTGGCACCCTGGCGCATTCTGCTGCTCACCTTCACCAACAAAGCCGCGCGCGAAATGCTGGAGCGCGTCACCGCCCTCACCGGGGCAGATGCCGGCCAGCTCTGGAGCGGCACTTTCCACTCCATCGCAAACCGTCTGCTGCGCCGCCACGCAGACCGCCTGGGCTACCTGCCCGGCTTCACCATTTTTGATTCCGATGACCAGCGCGCACTCATGAAGGCTCTGGTCAAGCAATTTGCCGGCAAAATGACCAAGGCAGACCGCTTCCCGAAGCCGGAGGTTCTGCTCTCACTGCACAGCCTGGCCGTCAACACCGCCACCAGCTGGCACCAGGTGCTCAGCACTGAATACCCGTATCTGGAAACGCACGAAGACACCATCGGCAAAATCTACACCGAATACACCGCCCGCAAGCGCGCGCTCAACGTCATGGATTTTGACGACCTGCTCACCAACCTGCTGCGCCTGCTGCAGGAACACGGCGATATACGCCGCGAACTGCAGGAGCGTTTCCGCCATGTGCTGGTGGATGAGTACCAGGACACCAACACCCCGCAGGATGAAATTGTGCGCCTGCTGGCGGGTGGTCCGGGCAGCTGCCTCATGGCCGTGGGAGATGACGCCCAGAGCATCTACTCCTGGCGCGGCGCAAATGTGGAGCACATCCTGCGCTTCACCGAGCAATACCCGCAGGCAGAGGTGCACCGCATTACCACCAATTACCGCAGTCTGCCGCCCATTCTGGCGCTCTCCAACGCCGCCATCGCGCTCAACGAAAACCAGATTCTCAAAGAATTGCAACCCGCACGCGAAGGCAGCAGCTTCAAACCCGCCGTAGTACCCGCCCCCGACAACCGCACCGAGGCCGCCTTCGTAGCCCAGCGCATCGATGAACTGCTGGACGGCGGTGTAGCCGGAAAAGACATCGCCATTCTCTACCGCGCCCACTTCCACAGCATGGATGTGCAGATGGAGCTCACCCGCCGCCACATTCCCTTCCGCATCACCAGCGGTCTGCGCTTCTTTGAACAAGCGCACGTCAAAGATGTGGTGGCTTTTCTGCGCCTGCTCTGCAACCCGCGCGACGAAATCGCCTTCCGCCGCATTGTGGGCACCTTCCCCCGCGTGGGCGATGCCACCGCCGGCCGCATGTGGACTCAGTGGCTCACCGCCTATGAAACCTGGGCCGCGGCCCACCCCGGGCAGGTGGCGCTGACAGAGCCCCACAGCCGCATCATGGAACCGGCGGTAAAGGTATCCCCCGCCATACGCCCCAGCTGGCTGGCATTCCTGAGCCTCATGGACTCCCTGCACCCGGCAGACCACACCCTGCTGCCCGCAGAGCTGGTACACGCCGTGCATGCCTACCTGGTGCCTTACCTGAGCCACACATACGACAACTACGAGGAACGCGCCGAAGACCTGGCCCAGCTGGCACGCAATGTAGGCCAGGAGGAAAACCTGGAGGAATTCCTGGCGCAGATTGCCCTGCTCAGCGAAGTAGACACCCCCACGGCAGAGGAAGATGACTGCGTGACACTGAGCACCATTCACCAGGCCAAGGGGCTGGAGTGGAAAGTGGTGTTCATCATTTTCCTGGGTGAGGGGCAGTTCCCCCACCGCAGGGTGATAGAAAGCGGCAGCACCGCAGACATAGAGGAAGAGACCCGCCTGTTCTACGTGGCGGTCACACGCGCCCAGGACCAGCTCTACCTCTCCTTCCCGCGCTACAACGGCCGCAGTTACGATGCGCAGTTCTGCCCGCCCTCCCGCTTTCTCACCACCATACCACCGGAGCTCATGCAGCTCTGGTCACACTGATGCACCGGCGGAATATCCAGCGGGCGGCGCATCACGACCGGCAAACATTCTGCTCAAAAAAGCCGATTCTCCTTGCAAGCCCCGCAGGTGTATGCTAAAGTACAGGCAATCCTGAACCAGTAAATCACACACACCATGGACAAACTCATCGTAGAAGGCGGTACTACCCTCAGTGGTTCCGTCAACATCAGTGGCTCCAAAAATGCGTCTCTTCCTATACTTGCTGCCGCCCTGCTCACAGATGAGCCCGTGCGAATCTCCCGCGTGCCGGATGTCTCCGACACCAACTACATGCTGCAGATTCTCAGCCAGCTGGGCTGCTCTGTAGAACGCTCCAGCGGCACTGTACGCATCGAATCCCCGGAGGGCATCTCCCACAAGGCATCCTACGAACAGGTACGCAAGATGCGCGCCTCCATCTGCCTGCTGGGGCCGCTCATGGCACGCATGAAAAAGTGCGTGCTTCCCCTGCCCGGCGGCTGCGTTATCGGCGACCGCCCGGTAGACCTGCACATCCGCGGCATCAAGGCTCTGGGCGCACGCGTACAGGTAAAAGGCGGCAACCTGGTCATTGATGCCCCCAACGGCCTGGTCGGCACCACCATTGACATGCGCGGCGACAGCGGCCCCACCGTGCTGGGTACGGACAACGTAATGATGGCCGCCGTGCTGGCCAAGGGCACCACTATCATCGAATCCGCCGCCCGTGAACCGGAAGTGGTGGACCTCGCGAATTTCCTGAACAAGATGGGCGCACGCATCGAAGGCGCAGGCTCCCGCACCATCACCATTCATGGCGTGGAAAAACTGCACGGCTGCGAGCACACCGTGATTCCTGACCGCATAGAAGCCGGCACCTTCATGGTGGCTGCCGCCATGGTGAGCGATGGTCTCATGATTAACCGCGTATGCCGCCAGCATATGAAAGCCATTGCAGACCTGCTGGTGGATTGCGGCCACCGCGTGGAATACAATGAAGACGGCACTTCCGTATTTGTTGCCCCGGGCGAAAACCCGCGCAGCGGCAAGATTCTGACCAACCCCTACCCGGAATATCCCACGGATATGCAGGCGCAGATGACGGCGCTCTTTGCCCTTACCCCCGGCATCAGCGTGGTGAAAGACACCATCTTCCCGCAGCGTTTCATGCACTGCTCCGAGCTCAAGCGCATGGGTGCCAACATCAAGGTAGACAGCGGCACCGCCATCATCACCGGCGTGAGCGGCCTTTCCGGCGCACCAGTCATGGCCAGCGACCTGCGCGCCAGTGCCGCCCTGGTTCTGGCCGCCCTTGCCGCCGAAGGCACTACCGAGATTCACCGTCTCTACCACATTGACCGCGGCTACGAAATGCTGGATGAAAAGCTCATGATGCTGGGCGCCAAGGTCAAGCGCGTGCGCGACCTGGAACAGGAACCCGCAGAGGATAATTGATGGATTTCACAGATTCTCCAGGGGAGGCTGCGTTACGCAGCCTCCTTTTCTTTAATTCTTGACGCCACAGGACGAGTCAGATACAATACATCAGCCAACCCATGCAATCTCTTTTCAAAATCCTGATATTCGGTTTAATGTTCTGCCTCATGGCGGAACCCGCTGACTGCGCAGAAAATGATAAGAAAAAACCGGGGAGCATTCTCCGCTTCCTGCAAGCCAATCGCGCCAAGCGGGAAATCATGCTGGCCACGGGTAAAATTGACAAGGATGCAAAGGTATACTACCTGTACGAAATCGACAGATTGTATGATGAAGACGATTTAGAGGAATATGTGGATTTTATGGCTCCAGCCTTGCGCGCCATCTTTAAAAAGGGAGCAAACCTCATCATGTGTACTAGTAAGTACATATCCGGTTCCAACTCACGCGAACGGCGCAACGACCTGGCAGAGGAACTTCGTCTGATTCGAAAAGTCGCCGTCAAATGCCCGATTGTCAACACATACAAGGAAAGCACCCGGAAAGCATTATTCAAAGACGCGACAGGAACAAGTAGATATTCCCCCTACACAGATCTGTGCGCTGTTGATGAACACGGCATTCCCCTGGCTCATTTCAGTCTGTCAGGCACCGACATACTCATATCTGATGCAAAGAACTCCAACAGCAAAATTCTGGTTGAAAATGTAAGAGACATTAACACCTGGCAAGCCACTGCCATCATTAAAAGCGTCAACGACCTTGTTAAACAAGTCAACGAACGAGACGCTGCCACCAGACAGGCAGAAGAGAAAAAAGAGTCTCAGGCGGCCAAGGAAGCAAAACCCGAGCCTGAACCTGCAAAGCCGGCACCCTCACGCTGGAAAAAGGTCAGAATCAACCGCTGATACCAACACAGCACAGCAGGCAAATAACAGCCTGCTGTTCTTTTTCTCCGCAGACAGGCAGGTCAAAAGGCAGATATGGGGTTGACTTTTGATGCGCAAGGGCGTAGAATACCGCGCGTATGACCACAAACGCCAAGAGCTACAAAGACACCATCTTCCTGCCGGACACCACGTTCCCCATGCGCGGTGATCTCACGACCAAGGAGCCGGCACGTCTGGAAAAATGGGAAAGTGAAAAGCTCTACGAGCGAATTACCACGCGCCGCAAGGCGCAGAATGCCCCCCGTTTCGTCCTGCACGATGGCCCCCCCTTCGCCAATGGCGATGTGCACATGGGCACCGCGCTGAACAAAGTGCTCAAGGACCTCATCGTCAAGAGCAAGACCATGGCGGGCTATTATGCACCCTTTATCCCCGGGTGGGACTGCCACGGCCTGCCTATCGAAGCCAAGGTTGTCAAGGAATTCCAGGGGCTCGAGCCTGCTGAAATCCGCCGCCGCTGCACCGAGTTTGCTCTGAACTACATTGACCTTCAGCGCGTTTCCTTCCGCCGCCTGGGTGTGTTTGGTGACTGGTTCAACCCCTACATCACCATGGAGCCCAAGTACGAGGCCGATATTCTGCGTGTATTCGCCAGGCTGGTGGAAAGCGGCGCGGTGTACCAGTCCATGAAACCGGTGCAGTGGAGCTACGCCCACCACACCGCCCTGGCCGAAGCCGAGGTGGAATACATGGAGGACACCTCCACCGCCATCTACGTAGGTTTTGAAATGGACGGCCCGGTCTGCGGTATCGAGGGTTGCGAAATGGTCATCTGGACCACCACCCCCTGGACTCTGCCCAGCAACCTGGCCATCGCCCTGAACCCGGATTTCACCTACGTCATCGGCCGCTATGCCAAGGACGGAGCCGAGCGCAAGTTCATCATTGTGCGCGAACTCATTGAAACCGTGAGCACCAAGACCGGCTGGGCCCTCGTGGAAGAACTGGCCACCTTCAAGGGCAGCGAGCTGGAGAAGCGCACCGCCCGCCACCCCTTCCTTGACCGCGAATCCCTCATCATCAATGCCGATTACGTGACCACCGATGCCGGTACAGGTGCGGTGCACATTGCCCCCGGCCACGGTATGGACGACTACATTGCCGGCATGGCATATGGTCTGCCCGTGCTCTCCCCGGTGGATGACGATGGCAACTACACTGCCGAATGCGGCCTGCCCCACCTGGTGGGCAAGCACGTGTTCCAGAGCAACGAGGACATCATCACCCTGCTGGTGAACGGCAACCGCCTGCTGGGGCGCGAGGAATTCAGCCACCAGTACCCGCACTGCTGGCGCTCCAAGACCCCCATCATCTTCCGCGCCGTCAAGCAGTTCTTCATCAGCATGGAGAAGCTGCGCCCCGTGGCGCTCGAGCAGATCGACAAGACTGAATGGATGCCCGCCTGGGGCCGCAACCGCATCTACAGCACCGTGGAAGCCCGCCCGGACTGGTGCATCTCCCGCCAGCGCACCTGGGGTGTGCCGCTGCCCGTATTCTTCGACGAGAACGACCAGCCCGTGCTGAGCACCGACATCGTGAACAAGGTAGCTGACCTGGTGGCCGAGCACGGCACCAACATCTGGTTCGAACTCACCAGTGAGCAGCTTTGCGAGAAGCTCGGCCTGCCCGCCAATCTCAGGAAGGGCAAGGACACCCTCGACGTGTGGATTGACTCCGGCTGCTCCCACGTAGCCGTGCTGGAGCGCCACCCGGAGCTCTGCGCTCCCTGCGATGTGTACCTCGAAGCCACCGACCAGCACCGCGGCTGGTTCCAGAGCTCACTCATGCTCTCCTGCGCCTGGCGCAACGCCGCCCCCTACAAGAAGGTGCTCACGCATGCCTTCGTGGTGAACCAGGACCGCTCCAAGCTCTCCAAGAGCGCCCAGGGCACCTACACCAAGCCCACCAATGCCAAGTATTTCTACGAGAAATACGGCGCAGACATCGTGCGCCTGTGGGTCAGCAGCGTGGACTGGCAAAACGAAGTCCCCTTCGGCGAAGACCTCTTCAAGCAGATTACCGACCCCTACCGCCGCCTGCGCAACACCCTGCGCATCCTGCTGGCCAACCTGAAGGGCTACAAGGGCGAAAAACCCGCCCAGCTCGACCCCGCCGATGCCTGGATTCTGGAGCGCACCAACACCCTCATCCGCGAGGTGCGCGCCGCCTACGAAAGCTACGAATTCCGCAAGGTGTTCATGGTCATCAACCAGTTCTGCACCAACGACCTCTCTGCCCTGTACATCGACATGACCAAGGACAGCCTGTATTGCGATGCCGCGGATTCCCCGCACCGCATCAGCAAGCAGTTTGCCATTGCCCGCGTGTTCGATGTGCTGGTGAAGCTGCTCGCCCCGGTGCTGGCATACACCTGCGACGAAGCCTGGGAACACGCCGGCAACGAAGGCTCTGTGCATGAGCAGGACTTCCCCACCGCAGACCCTGTATTCGATGCCGGCCTCACCGCCACCTTCGACCGCCTGCTGCAGATCAAGAGCGCCATTCAGGTAGCCATCGAAGCCCAGATTCAGGCCAAGGCATTCAAGAAGAACAACGAAGCCGCCGTTGCCCTCACCGTGCCTGCCACCGAGGATGCCGCCGTGCTCGCCCTGCTGCAGAACAAGCAGTTCGCCAAGGAATTCTTCATTGTGGCAGACCTGGAGGTCAGCACCGGCGCTGAGCTGGCTGCCACCGCCACCATGACCCCGCACGCCATGTGCCCCCGCTGCCGCCGCTACGAACCCGCCGTGAATGACGAAGGGCTCTGCGAACGTTGCGCCGCCGTCATGGCCTGAACTTAATTTCAACCCAATAACGGACAGGCGCACTCCTCACCGGGAGCGCGCCTGTCTGCATCGCGCAAACCCAGACACACTCACACCCATGCCCCGCCGCGTTTCCATCTGGCTCATCCTCCTCATCATCGGCCTCTACGTACTCGACCAGCTCACCAAATGGGCCATTGTGCTGCACTTCCCCTACGACTGGACGCACAGCTTCAGCAGCAGAATCATCCCCGTCATCCAGGGCAGCGAATTCATGAACTTCTGCCTGGTGCGCGTGCATAACACCGGCGTAGCCTTCGGCACCGGGCACGGCACCGTGTGGGCTCCGTTTGTCTTCCTCTGCATTCAGGTCGTAGCGCTGGTATGGTTCTACCGCCTGTTCCGCAAGGGCTTTTTCTCCACCCGCGCGCTGCGCGTAGCCTGGGCGCTCATCACCACCGGCATCATCGGCAACATGACCGACCGCCTCCTGCAGGGCTTCTTCATTCCCGGCGCAGAAAGCAAAAGCTTCTTCACCAACCTCATGAGCGGCTATGTGGTGGACTTCCTGGACTTCTCCTTCCCCTGGATCAAGACCGCCATGTACCCCTACGGCTACCACTGGCCCTCCTTCAACGTGGCAGACTCCTGCGTGTGTTGCGCCGCCGCGCTCTTCATCATCTCCAGCTTCTTTGTGAAGAAGGAAGACGAAACCAGGGCAAACTGTCATGACACTGGACAAAGTTCAGAAACAGCTTCCGTTGAACGATGAAGAGTGGAAAACGGTAAAATCAAAAGGGCTTGTTGAAGGACGAAAAACCTCGCCCTTTCTTTCCCACTCAGTCATTGAAACCATTGATAGCGAAACGCTCAAAGAACAATATGTCAGAAACAAGGCATTCGACAAC
>CAJGCV010000076.1 GCA_904501915.1 uncultured Akkermansia sp.
ATTCCCAGCCGCGCCGTGGCAGAAGTACACCGCCTGCTGGGCGACAATGGCGATGTGATGATCCGCATCACCAGCAACCAGGCTTCCTTCGATTTCGATGACACCCTGCTCATCACCAAGCTCATCGACGGCAATTACCCGAACTACCGCCAGGTAATCCCCAGCCGCTACAACGAGCGCGTGGTCATTCCCGCCGCCGAGCTGCAGAGCGCTGTGCGCCGCGTCTCCCTGCTCTCCTCCGAGAAGACCAACACCGTGAGCTTCCGCTTCACCCCCGGCGTCATGTCCGTGCAATCCAGCGCCAACATGGGTGAGGCTAACGAAGAAGTGCCCATCGACTACGATGGCCGCGAAATCTCCATCTCCTTCAACGCCGACTATGTGCTTGCACCGCTCAAGTCCGTAGGCGACCAGGATGTGTGCATCGACCTCATCGACACCTCCAGCCCGGGCGTCATGCGCGTGGCTGATGAGTTCCTCTACGTGCTCATGCCCATCCGCGTGTAAGAAGCGCTGGATTTCATAAGTTTTTTTCAAGGTGATACAGCTGAGGAGTGGCCGACGAAAGTCCGCCGCTCCTCTTTGTATACTCGTGCAGCGAGTATACACTCACCACCCACAGGGTGGTTTTCACTCTGCCCACCGGGCAGTTTTCACACAGGGCATCGCCCTGTTTTCATACCGCAAAGCGGTTTTCATTACCCCCCCTTATACTCTCCTCCATCAGCTAATTTCCGGCTAATTAAAGCTAAATTAGCCGGAAAATCATTGACACCAACTCACAATCTGCTATCATCGAAGCCATGAAGCCACGTCCGAAAGCCCCCCGGGTAGAAGAATACATCGCCAGATCTGACATTGATCTGGTGCAGGTACTACTACATTCAGCCGGAGAAGCAAACCGGGTCGACCGATACCTGAGCTGGGATGAACTGCGGTACCGCCGGGCTCCAGCCCCGCTGAACAGCGAAGCCTGGTGGGTAGGGCTCAAACTGCACCGCATGCAGGCACGCCAGAACATTCCGCTGCGCGACAAAAAAGGAGAAGCCTTCAGCTACAGCGTGACGCGCATGATGCAGGCACTCCTGCACAAAATCGATATGCAGGGCGGCGGAAGCATTCATACCAGCAGCCAGAACCAGCTGGACGAGGCAGATCGCAACCGGTATCTGATGACCTCACTCATGGAGGAAGCCATCATGTCCAGCATGCTGGAGGGCGCCGTTGTCACACGCGCAGAAGCCAAGGAACTACTCCGCAGCAACCGCCGCCCCAGCAACGAGCATGAATACATGGTTACCAACAATTACCGCACGATGCAGCTTATCCTGAAATGGAAGGATGAACCACTTACCCTCTCGCGCATCCTTTCACTGCACCGAAGCATGACGGAGGGAACAGGAATCTCCGCCGAAAAAGTCGGAGCCCTGCGGACAGATGCAGATAAGGTTCGCATCGAATCCACACTTTCCGGCGAGGTGATACACATTCCGCCGGCAGCAGAGCAACTGCCAGAGCGCCTGGAAGCCCTGTGCGCCTTTGCCAATGACGAGAACGGAGAATACATCCACCCGGTGCTGCGCGCTATTGTGCTGCATTTCTGGCTGGCGTATGACCATCCCTTTGTGGACGGCAACGGACGCACCGCCCGCGCCATATTCTACTGGGCTATGCTCAGAGCCGGCTACTGGTTGTTTGAATACATCTCCATTTCCCAGGAAATATACCGCCACGCCCGGCTCTACTACCAGGCCTTTGCCAACAGCGAGGAAGACGATAACGACCTGAATTATTTCCTCACCAACCAGCTGAACTGCATTCTTCAGTCCATAGGCAGCCTCATGACCTACCTGCACCAGAGAACAGAAGAGCAGCTGCTGCTGACTGCCCAGCTCAGAAACCGTCCTGATTTCAACCACCGCCAGAAGGCCCTGCTGGCGCAGCTGCTCAAGACCCCCGACAGGCGAACCACCGTGACGGCACATTGTCGGGAATTCCAGACAGTCCGCCAGACCGCCCGCACCGACCTGAATGCTCTGGTACAGGCTGGCATTCTCAACATGCACAAGGAAGGCAAGGAATTTGTCTATACTCCGGTCAAGAATATCGAAACACTCATCAGCTAATTTCCGGCTAATTAAAGCTAAATTAGCCGGAAAAACAAGGGGGCGCATCTCCTCGATGCGCCCCTTATCCATTGATATAAAAACCTTTTTACTCACCCAGAGCGCAGGCAAGAGTCTGGGCCACGCCCTCAAAGGCAGCAGCCACGCGGTTGGAGCCGGTGTCTTCCAGAGCCACGGGGCGGCCTTCATCGCCACCCTGGCGGGTGCGGATATCCAGCGGAATCTTGCCCAGCATGGGCACGCCGAGCTTCACAGCCTCGCGGTCGCCGCCATGCTGGCCGAAAATATAGTGTACGGTTTCATCTGTGGGGCAGATGAAGTAGCTCATGTTCTCCACGATGCCGAGAATGGGTACATCCGTACGCTGGTAGAGGCCGATAGCCTTGCGGGCATCGATAAGCGCCATTTCCTGCGGGGTGGTCACCACCACCACGCCGTCCATCTGCACCGTCTGCACAATGGTGAGCTGAATATCCCCCGTACCGGGTGGCATATCCAGAATCAGGAAGTCGAGTTCGCCCCAGTCAGTTTCCTTCAGGAACTGCTGGGTGTAGCGCGTAGCCAGCGGGCCACGCACCGCCACGGGCGAGGCCTCATCCATCATGAGCCCCATGGAAAGCAGCTTCACGCCATGCGCCTGCACCGGGATAAAGCGTTCGTCCTCACCGGCATCTGGCAGTTCCTTGGTGCCGAACATGAGCGCCATGGAAGGGCCGTAGATATCCAGGTCCAGCAGGCCGGTGCGGTAGCCCAGGCGGGCAAGTGCCACTGCGAGATTAGCAGATACCGTGCTCTTTCCCACGCCGCCCTTGCCGGAGGAAATGCCGATGATGTGCTTCACGCCGGGCAGCGGGGTTTTCCACTTGGCGGGGTCGTCCTGCATGGCGGCCTTTTTCTCCACATCCGGGTTGTGGTATTCGATATCCACATCAATGCTCTTCACGCCGGGCATTTCCTTCACCTCGGTCATGACGCTCTGGTACACAAAGCGGGGCACGTCCTCATTCTTGCTCTCAATGCGCAGCTCAATGCGCACCGCGCCCTCGGCGCTCACCGTGATATTCTTCACCAGGCCAAAGGAGACGATATCGCGACTGAACCCGGGGTATTTCACCGTGGTCAGTGCAGCGCGAATCAGCTCCGGCGTTAATTTTGCATCACTCATATCTCAAAAGCCCGCAGGCCTTGCTACTATGCGCTTTCAGTACCCGTTTGTCAAGGTGAAAGCCCGGCAGCAACCATCTGCGCACACGTACACGTGTCCCAAAGGTTTGGGACACGTAGATTTACGATTTTTAATTTACGATTTACGATTTGAAAGTTAGCGGCTTACGCCGATATACCCGCAAGCGAATGCTTACTGCCGATGGTGGAGCAGGTGATACTCCAACGCGATTTTTCACGCAGAACACTATGCCAGCAAAATCATCAACACTTTTTCCTTGCAGCAGGAACAAAGCATGCTAGAATGCAGAACATGTACAAGAACGTATTGAAAATCTGTGTATTGGCCGGGGCGCTGCTGCCCTGCTGGGGCAACGCCTTGACCAAGGAACTGCCTGCCCCGGTGATGACCGGCGGCATGCCGCTCATGGAAGCTATTGCGAAGCGCCACAGCGCCCGCGATTTTGATACCACCCGCGCTATTGATGACCAGACGCTGGCAGACATCCTGTGGGTAGCCTGGGGCAAGGGACTACACGGCAAGCGCACTATTCCCACCTCTCGCAACCTGCAGAACATGCAGCTCTTTGTGCTCACCCCCACCGGCACCTGGGAATACGACGGCATGGCGCACACCCTGCGCAAGGTGAACAAGAAGAATCTCATTCCCCTCTGCAAGCGCCAGGATTTCGTGAAAAATGCCCCGCTGCACCTGCTCTACACCTGCCTGAACGACCGCGGCGGCGAGAACCACGTGGGCTCTGCCTACCAGAATGTGTACCTGTACTGCACCTCGCGCGGACTTTCCACCGTTGTGCGCGCCATGATTGACAAGGATGCCCTCAAACGCGAAATCGGCCTGCCGGAGAACCACTCCGTCATCGTGCACCAATGCATCGGCTGGCCGGCTAAGTAATAGCTCCATTTACCACGTTTTACCGAAAATCGGGAGTCCAGGACTCCCGATTTTCGGAAATTCAGGGCCATATCTTCCATTTTTCGAGTTACCCCGTGCATCTTCCGCACAATTTTTATACCAACTAAAACTTGCCAATAGCGGGCGGATGGTGTAAAGTCTGGGGTAGCACAAGCTGCATCGCGCACGTTCGCGTGCGTGCTGGTGCATATGTGCGCCTGCACTTGTGCCGAGAACAAAATCCGAACAGCTATGTCTCAGGTAACAAAAACAATCATTAAGTTGCTGGTCGTGCTGCTGATTAGTGGCAGCATGCTCTTCATGCCCTTCGAGGAGTGGGGCCTGCCGGTAAACCCGATACAGACGCGAGTCATCGCCCTCTTTGTGTTTGCCGCCCTCATGTGGATTCTGGAGGTCATTCCGATCTGGACCACCTCGGTCATGGTGATTACGCTGGCGCTGCTGGGTACTTCCAACACCTCGCTCAATTTCCTGAAGGTCTCCAAATTTGACAAACCCGCCGTCACAGCCATTGTGGCCGATGCCTACGGACCCGGCGCAGATGCCGCCGTGGTGAAGGCTGCGCAGGAAGCCGTGGTGACCGACCTGGCCAAAGTCGCCAACGTGACCCCCACCGCCGTGCGCAACACCATCAGCAATGTCATCCTCAAGCCCGTGGTAAACGGCAAGGCTGATGCAGCCCAGGCCACCGCGCTCAAGGAAGCTGCCGGCCGCCTGTATGACGGCGAGGTAAGCCAGCGCATCAACAAGCTTGACCTGGTGAACCTGACCCAGCAGAAGAGCATTTTTGCCACCTTCGCAGACCCCATCATCATCCTGTTCCTTGGTGGTTTCTTCCTGGCCGATGCCGCCACCAAGTTCCGCCTGGACATCAACCTGGCCCGCGTGCTGCTCAAGCCCTTCGGCACGAACCCGAAGTATGTGCTGCTGGGTCTCATGAGCGTGACGGCACTGTTCTCCATGTTCATGAGCAACACCGCCACCGCCGCCATGATGCTGGCGCTGCTCACCCCGGTGCTCGCCCTCTTCAAGCCGGAGGACCGCGGCCGCGCTGCCTTTGCCCTCTGCATCCCGATTGGTGCCAACGTGGGTGGTATCGGTACCCCCATCGGCACGCCGCCCAACGCCATTGCCCTGAAGTTCATGCAGGAGAACGGCTGGAATGTGACCTTTGGTGACTGGATGATGTTCGGTGTTCCCTTCGTCATCATCATGCTGCTCATCGGCTGGGTCATCCTCATCAAGATGTTCCCCATTGACCAGAAGAGCCTCGACCTTGCCAAGGAGATGAAGGGCAAGTTCATGACCACCCCCAAGGCCTGGGTGGTGTACATCACCTTCATCGTGACCATCCTTCTGTGGGTGATTCCCAAGCAGTACCATGGTCTGGACGCCAACAGCGTGGCCATCATCCCCATCGCCGTATTCTCCGTGACCGGCGTTATCACCAAGAAGGACCTCAAAGCCATGAGCTGGGACGTGCTCTGGCTCGTAGCCGGTGGCTTTGCCCTGGGTGTTGCCCTGGGTGAGACCAAGCTCGCCACCGACCTCATCAACTCCATTCCGTTTGCTGAATGGGACAGCCTGGCCCTCATCGTGGGCTCCAGCCTCATCTGCCTCTTCATGGCCACCTTCATGAGCCACACGGCCACCGCCGCCCTGCTCATGCCCATCATGGCCAGTGTGGCAGCCGGTATGGTGGCTGGCGGCTCCATGGATGCCCCCGGTGCCATTGGCCTGCTGGTGACCATCGCCTTCGCCTCCTCCCTGGGCATGGCGCTGCCGATTTCCACCCCGCCCAACGCCATGGCTTACGCCACCGGCCACGTGGAGCAGAAAGGCATGGCTATTTCCGGCACCATCCTGTGCCTGATTGGCCTGGCACTCTCCATCGGTCTCATGGCGCTGCTGGGTGCGGTCGGCTTCTTCGGCTGATACTCCCCCTGAATCAAAACGACAATGCTGCAACTGCCTGAACAGATTATCAAACCTCTGGAGCGCATCAATGCGGTGTACTTCAGCGACCCCGGCCGCACCATCGAGCTCGCGGAAGGCGAGCAGCTGGTGGGCCAGGGCGAGGAGTGCCACCGCGTCTACTACGTGAAAAAAGGCTGCTTTGCCGCCTTCCGCAAGGCGGATTCCTACGCCGGAGTCGACCTCCCCGTGGAATCCGGCACACGCGGCTACGAAGTATTCCGCGCCGAGGAGGGCTCCTACGTCTGCGTTCAGGCATTTTTCTCCCGTTCCTACCACAGCTCCAACTACATTGTGGCGCTGGAAGACTCCGTGGTGACCTATGTGGATGACACCACGGAGGTGGTAGAACCGGAGACATACGGATGTTTCGAGCGCCAGTTCATCCCGGTGCTGGTGCATGAACTGGCTGCACGAAACTCCCGCATCTTTACCAAAACCTCCGAAAAGGAAGAAGCGCTGCGCATTGTGCAGCGGGCAGAGATGGCCAGCTCGCTGGCGCAGCTTTCCGCCGGCATTGCGCACGAACTGAACAACGCCGTGGGCGTGCTCTCCCGCCGCACTGAGTTTGTGGCAGACAGCCTGCAGGAACACCTGGAGGCTGATGACAAGCTCAATGCCCAGCTCTTCACCTATGGCCTGGAGGATAATTCCTTTGTCTCGGCACAGGAACTGCGCAGCGCTGCCAGATACTACGAACGCGAGCTCGACCTCCCGCAGGAGGCAGCCAAGGTCATGGCCCACATCTTCCCCGACACAGAAGAGGGCCGCAAGCAACCCGGCAAATTCACCCGCAACCTGAAGCGCAACTACCGCTTCTGGGAGCTGGGGCACGACCTGCGCGATATGCGCATGGCCTCCAAGCTGGCCTCCGGCATTGTGCGCGCGGTCAAGTTGCTGGGCGGCGGCAACAGCACACGGGAGCCCAATGTCAGCGTGGAGCAAAGCGTGACTGATGCCCTGAACCTGCTGCACAACAAGCTCAAGCGCGTCAAGGTAGAGACTCAGTTCTCTCCCCTGCCCGGTATCATCGCCGACACCACCGAACTGGTGCAGGTGTGGAGCAATGTCATCAAAAACGCCTGCGACGCCATGGAACAGGGAGCCACCGGGCACCCCAGCATCCGCATCACCGCCGAATGCTGCCATGTGCAAGGCGTACACCTCCTCCCCACAGAATACATTTCTGTATGCATTGCCAACAATGGCCCCGCCATTGATGAGGAAAACCTCAACAAAATCTTCAACCCCAACTTCACCACCAAAAAACTGGGCCTGGATTTCGGGCTCGGGCTCGGACTGGCCATTGTGCGCCGCGTGGTAGACAGCTACAACGGCACTATCGAAGTGCGCAGCAACGACCAGGAAACTTCATTTACTATCAATATTCCAACCTCTCAAATCCATGGAAACGATTAATATCATTTGTGTAGACGACCAGCAGGAAGTGCTGGATTCCGTAATGCGCGACCTGCGCCCCCTCACCACCCATGTGCGCCTGGAGGAAGCCTCCAGCGTGGCTGACTGCATGCAGCTCATCGAACAGATTGACGACGATGGCGACCATGTGGCCATCGTCATCTCTGACCAGGTGATGCCGGAGGAAACCGGCACCGAACTGCTGGGCAAGATTGCCGCCGACCGCCGCTTTGCCAAGACCCGCAAGGTGCTGCTGACCGGCCAGGCTACCCATGCCGACACCATCAACGCCATCAACGACGGCCACATCGACAACTACATCGAGAAGCCCTGGCAGCCGGAGAAGCTGCTGGCCGTGGTGAAGCGCCTGCTCACCCTCTATGTGCTGGACGCAGGTCTGGACCATACCGAATACATGCCGGTGCTGGATACCGCCACCCTGTTCTCCAAGCTTCGCTGAGGTCATGAAAACACTCACCTTTCCCCTGGTGCTCGCCAGCTGCGCTATGGCCGGCGAAGCCATCACCCTGAACACCAGGCCTGAGCCCACAGACTGGGTAGAGGCCGTAAAACAGGCGCTCGTTGTCTATGAGAACGAGGACACCTTCATCACCAAAGTAGCGCTCACAACCCGCCAGCAGTGGCAGATGGCCAGCGTGCAGCCCAACGGCAGCAACGGTCTGCACCTCAAAAAGGGCGCTACCACGTATAACGACGAGTTCCGCCGCAACTGGGTTGGTGTCAACGTATTCACCCGCACCGGCACGCAGTTCCACACCTACGTGCGCATCGGCGGGCTGCCCGTGCGCGACACCTACTCCGGAGGCCGAACCAAAAAGAACTACTCCTACACCGGGTTCTACGATATCTGGCTGAAGCAGCAGATTTCTGCCGTGAAGGGTCTGAGCGTGCGCGCAGGTAAGTTTGCACCCTCCTTCACCACAGACTTCCGCATGTCCAACGCCAGCATGCCCTGCGTGGAGCGTTCGTTCATTGCCAACCAGTTCGGGCTGGACACCAACTGGGGTGTAGAGGTGAACTACACCTCGCCGGACAAGAAGGATATCCTCTACATGCAGCTCATGGCCAATGACCGAGCCAGCGGCTCTTGCGCACCAGCTCACCGCGACAAATACGGACGCGGTGATGGATTCAAGGGTGAGTTCGGCTGGGAGGATGAATGCTTCATCATCCTTGGCGGCACCCATAAGTTCAACGTGACGGAGAACGGCTACCACGCTGTTTCGGGTGAATACATGCACGATTTCAGCGATGCCTACCACGGCAAGAAGCAAGGCGCCAACAATTATGGTTTCGGCTTCAAGGATGCCCTC
>CAJGCV010000077.1 GCA_904501915.1 uncultured Akkermansia sp.
AGGGGAGCCGGAGGCTCGCGGCACTTTCAAATTGTCCTTTGTCCTTACGAGTTACAATTTGTCGCTAAGTCAAAGCAACATCTTTTAATTGCCGGAGCAATAAATACATTTACAATTATGATGATGTACTCTTCCGTGTAGTGCCGGCTGGGTGGAGGTTATTCAATGACGCTCCAGAGGCGGCCGTTGCGGGCGCGGATGAGGCGGATATCGAGGTCGAAGGCGTTGCGGAGGTTCTGCTCGGTGAGTACCTCGTCGCGGCTGCCGTAGGCCTGGATTTCGCCCTGGCGCAGAATCATGCCGCGGTCAAATTCGGGCAGGATATCCTCAATGCGCTGGGTGATGAAGATGATGGTGAGCTCCGGGTGGGTGGCGGCGAGCTCGGCAATGGTGGAGAGCAGGAATTCGCGCCCGGCGATGTCGAGGTAGACGCTGGGTTCATCCAGTATCATGAGCTCGGGACTGGTCATGAGGGCGCGGGCAATGAGCACCTTGACCTGCTCGCCGCTGCTCATGGTGGCCACGGTGCGGTCCATGAGGTGCTCTGCGCGCAGCTTGCGCATGAGCTCTGCGGCCTGTTCCTCCTCGGCGGGAGTGGGGTCGCGGTAGAGGCCGATGGTGGCATCCGGGCCGCTGAGCACCATTTCACGGCCGGTCCATTCGCGGTCGCCGAGCCACTGGTGCATGAGCGGGCTCACCCAGGCAATGCGCTTGCGCAGTTCCTGCAGGTTCACGGTACCGAAGCGGCGGCCCAGGATTTCGACAGTGGCGCCGAAGAGGGGCCAGGCATAGCCCATGAGCATGCGCACCAGTGTGGTTTTGCCGGCGCCGTTGGCGCCCAGAATAAAGCAGCGCTCGCCTTTCTTCACCTGCCAGTTGATGCCGTGCAGGATTTCGCGGCCGCTGAGGTAGACGGTGGCTTTCTTGACGTTGATGACGTTTTCCATGGTGCTGGTGTACCGGGTTAAAAAAGATTCGGCGGGTTGCAGCAACCCGCCGAATCGATGAATCGAAGTTGAATCAGTTGCGTTCGAAGAGGGAGCGGATCTTGCTGCCCACGATTTCGACCGGGTGCTCGGCCAGAGCAGCACGCTTGGCCAGCAGGTTGGGAGTGCCGGCGGCGGCTTCAGCCAGCCATACACGGGCGAACTCACCGGTTTCGATGCGCTTGAGGCTTTCCTTCATCTTCTCCTTCACTTCCGGACCCAGAATCTGCGGGCCGTTGTAGTACTCACCGAATTCAGCGGTGTTGGAGATGACGCCGTTCATGGCCTGGATGCCCTTGTTGTAGATGATGTCCACGATGAGCTTGGCTTCGTGTACGCATTCGAAGTAGGCCATCTCTGCGGGGTAGCCAGCTTCGATGAGGGTTTCGAAACCATACTTCATGAGGTCTACCAGACCACCGCAGAGCACGTTCTGCTCGCCGAAGAGGTCTTCGTAGGTTTCCTGCTGCATGGTGCATTCCAGCACGCCACCGCGGGTCAGACCCTCTGCCTTGGCCATGGCCAGGGCGGTCTGCTGGGCGTTGCCGCTCGGGTTCTGCCACACGGCGATGAGGCCGGGGCAACCGAAGCCTTCCTCGAACACGCGGCGCACCTCAGTGCCCGGGCCCTTGGGTGCTACCATGATGACGTCCACATCTGCCGGGGGCACGATGGTCTTGAACACATAGGCGAAACCGTGGGAGCAGCACAGGGTCTTGCCGGCGGTCAGGTTGGGCTTGATCTGGGTTTCGTATACCTCGCCGTGGTGCTCGTCGGGCAGGAGAATGTGGATGATGTCGGCCTTGGCGGAAGCTTCAGCCACGGTCATGACTTCAAAACCATCCTGGGCGGCGGCGTCCCAGCTCTTGCCGGGGCGGATACCGATAATCACATGCACACCGCTGTCGCGCATGCAGAGAGCCTGGGCGCGACCCTGAGCGCCGTAGCCGATAACGGCCACTGTCTTGTCATTGAGAACGCTCACATCGGCGTCCTTGTCGTGGAGAATGTTCATCGTTATTTGCGGGGGGTTAGTATTTCAAACGGATTATGTCTGAAAGTATGAGCAGGATTGTAGCAACGCGGGGCTTGAATGCAAGCTAAATTTGTGTATTCACAGGGGATATGGGTTATTTTTCTTGCGGTGGGGCTGAATTGTGGTAGAGTAGGGGGAGTATGAAGCTTCACCATTCTCTCCGGCATGCAGCCGGTTTCACTCTGATTGAAATTCTGGTAGTTATCGCCATCATGATTACGCTGGCCGGTATTGCCGGTACGGCTATTTATTCCCACATGGGCGCGGGCGATGAGGCCAAGTGCCGCGCTCAGCTCGAGCAGCTTATCCAGATTGGCACCAAGTACAGCCAGGACATTGCTCACGCCGGTATCCTGCCTACCAGCGGTATGGAGGATGATGAGGATACCGAGACTATCAATGAAAGCGATGGCTGGTGGTACTCCATTGCGCCTGAGCTGGATTCCGTGGTGTACCCCAGCATCAAGGGTGGCAAAATGAAGGTGTCTGCCATCTTCCACTGCCCGGCAGATGAACGCACAGACATAGGCGCGGACAGTGTGTTTGCGGCAGATGAACGCTCGGTTTCCTATGTATCCTGGACCGATGCTTCTGATGACCCCGAGAACCCGAACTCTCCCATTCGCATCACGGCAAAGCAGAATCTGGATAACCTCCCCTGGCTTTCCGATGGCAACCCGGTGAAGGGGAAGAGTGTGACGGATGTGGAGACGTTCAGCGAGATGGTGCTGCCTGCAGCTGAGCGCCATGGCGGCAAGATTCTCGTGGCATATGCCAGCGGTATGGTGAAGGCCATTGAAGTGGGCGAGGAGGATTTCAACGCACCTAAGCTCTTTAAGAAATTTGCTCCCGATATGGCCCGCAAGGCAGAGGCTGAGGGGCGTTCAACATCCAAGGGCAAGAAGGGAAAGAAACGCCGCAAGGCTTCCCGCGATGATGACGACGAATGATCATAATGCTGCCTGCCCGCTGGCGCTGGAGCTGGATTGCCTGCCCTACCTGCGGCAACCGGTGGTTCTGGGGCTGAGCGGTGGGCGTGATTCCGTGGCTCTGCTGCGCTTGCTGGTGCAGCAGGGGTGCGAGGTGCGCGCCCTGCATGTGCACCATGGTATACGCACCGTGGAGGCCGATGCCGATGCCGCATTCTGCGCCCGGCTCTGCGAGCAGCTCGATGTGCCTTTCGAGCTCCAGAAAATCGATGTCCCCTCGCTTTCGGCAGAGCAGAGCGTTTCCATGGAAACCGCCGGGCGCCACGCGCGCCGCTGGCTTCTGGCGGCAGCAGCCCGCCGCTGCAAGGGGGGCGTGGTGGCGCTGGCTCACCATGCCGATGACCAGGCTGAAACCGTGCTGTTCCGCCTGGCCCGCGGTGCTGCCGGCATGCGCGGCATGCAGCCGGTGCACCAGACTGGCAGTATTACCTGGATTCGGCCGTTGCTCAGCTGCCGGCGCGATGAAATTACCGCCTGGCTGCAGCAGATTGGCCAGCCCTGGCGGGATGACGCCACCAACGCTGTGCCCGATGTAGCGCGCAACTCCCTGCGTCTGGAGGTGATTCCGACCCTGAACAAGGCGCTGGGGCGGGATGTTACGCCCATTCTGAACCGCAGTGCACGCCTGCAGGGCGAAACGCTCGAAGCGCTCGAAGCAGCCCTGGCAGCACTCCCCTCAAAAGACCCCCAGGGGCGTCTCTACCTCCCCTTTGTGTGGGAGCAGCCACACGCGCTGCAAAAGGCCATTGTGCGCCATTATCTGCAGCAGAACAGCGTGGCAGATATCAGTGAAGAACTGGTGCTGGCCGTTCTGGCCATCCTTCCGGCAGATGCTCCTGCCGCCCGCGTGAATCTGCCGCGCGACCGCTTCGCCTGCCGCAAGGAACGCCGCCTTATCATCACCGGGGAGTGATGGTGTAGTTTAAGCGGGGCGCATGGCTTCAGTCCTGCTGGTCATCATCGTTTTTTACAGCAAAGCGCCCCTACCCGGTGATTCGGGAAGGGGCGCTGAAGTTTTTTTTGCGGCGGGCTGTCTATCAGTTCTGATATTCGGCGGCGGCCTCTGCGTGGTACTCCTGCAGGGTGCGCACGGTGGTCTCCTTGTTCTTGGCGTGCAGCATGGCGGCGGCGCATGCGCGGGCGCTGGAGAGGTCCGTGGTGTAGGAGATATTGCTGCTTACGGCAGCGGCGCGGATGGCGACCTCGTCCTCGCGGGCGTCGTGAGAGCCGGGGGTGTTGATAACGAATACGATATCGCCGTTCTTGATGCGGTCCACAATGTCCGGGCGGCGGCGTTCGTGTACCTTGTAGGCGCGTTCGCACTCAATGCCGTTCTGCAGCAGGTGAATCATGGTGCCCTTAGTGGCGCAGATGTCGAAGCCTGCCTTTTCGAGCATGCGGGCAATTTCGGTTACGATGTGCTTGTCGCGGTCGCTCACGGAGATGAATACCAGACCTTCCTTCGGCAGGGCGTTGAATGCAGAAATCTGGCTCTTCAGGTAGGCCACTTCCGGGTCAGCATCAATACCCATCACCTCGCCGGTGGAGTGCATTTCCGGGCCCAGCACCACGTCGATGCCCGGGAAGCGGTTCCAGGGGAATACGGCTTCTTTCACGGTGTAGTACGGCGGTACCACTTCCTTGGTGAAGCCCAGGTCCTTGAGCTTGCAGCCGCTCATCACCTTGGCGGCCAGCTTGGCCAGCGGCACACCGATGGACTTGGAGACGAAGGGAACGGTGCGGGAGGCACGCGGGTTCACCTCAATCACGTAGAGCTGTTCGTCCTTGATGGCGAACTGGCAATTCATGAGCCCCTTCACATTGAGCTTGGCTGCCAGTTCCTTGGCAGCGCGCATCATTTCCTTGTGCATGCCCACGGAAACGCGGTTCGGCGGACTCATGCAGGCGGAGTCACCGGAGTGAATGCCAGCGGGTTCCACGTGCTGCATGATGGCGCCCACCACGCTGGTTTCGCCGTCTGCAATCACGTCCACGTCAATTTCCATGGCGTGCTCCAGGAAGCGGTCTACCAGTACCGGGCGCTCGGGGGAAGCATCCACAGCCTCGCGCATGTAGGTGCGCAGTTCCTGCTCATCGTACACAATCATCATGGCGCGGCCACCCAGCACGAAGGAGGGGCGTACCAGCACCGGGTAACCGATGCGTTTGGCCACAGCCACGGCTTCGTCCTCGTTGGTGGCGGTGCCGGCCTCAGCCTGCTTCAGGCCGATTTCATCCAACAGGGCAGAGAAGTACTTGCGGTCTTCTGCCAGCTCGATGCTGCGGGGGCTGGTGCCGATGATGGGCACGCCGCGCTCCTGCAGGGCGGCAGCCAGGTTCAGCGGGGTCTGGCCGCCGAACTGCACGATGACGCCATCGGGCTTTTCCTGGTCGCAGATGTTGAGCACGTCTTCCAGGGTGAGCGGCTCGAAGTAGAGCTTGTCGGAGGTGTCGAAGTCGGTGGAGACGGTCTCCGGGTTGGAGTTGACCATGATGGTCTCGTAGCCCAGTTCCTTGAGGGCGAAGGAGGCATGCGAGCAGCAGTAGTCGAACTCAATGCCCTGGCCGATGCGGTTCGGGCCACCGCCCAGAATCATAATCTTCTTCTTGTCGGTCTTGCGGGCTTCGTTCTCTTCACCGTAGGAGGAGTAGAAGTACGGGGTGATGGCTTCGAACTCAGCGGAGCAGCTGTCCACCAGACGGTAGCAGGGTACTACTCCCTGGGCCTTGCGGGCTGCGCGCACCTCGTCCTCAGTACAGCCGCGGGTCAGGGCAATCTGGCGGTCGGAGAAGCCCATCTTCTTGGCTTCCAGCAGGTCGAGCTCCTTGAGTTTCATGCCGGCTTCTGCCAGCTGTTTGAGCTGGTCGAGGAACCAGGGGTCGATGTCCGTGAGGTCCTGGATTTCCTCCAGTGTCCAGCCGTTTACGTAGGCGGTCTGAATCCAGAAGATGCGGTCGGCATTCGGTACGGCCAGCTTGGCGGCGATTTCATCGCGCGTCGGGTTCTTCGGGTCCTTCAGGTCGAAGCCGAAGCCCCAGCGGCCGGTTTCCAGCGAGCGCAGGGCCTTCTGCAGGGATTCCTTGAAGGTGCGGCCGATGCTCATCACCTCACCCACGCTCTTCATGGCGGTGGTCAGGCGCTCGTCGGCCTTCTTGAATTTCTCGAAAGTGAAGCGCGGCACCTTCACCACCACGTAGTCGATGGTGGGCTCGAAGGAGGCGGGGGTTACCTTGGTGATGTCGTTGCGCAGCTCATCCAGCGTGTAGCCGATGGCGAGCTTGGCGGCAAACTTGGCAATGGGGAAGCCGGTGGCCTTGGAAGCCAGGGCGGAGGAACGGCTCACGCGCGGGTTCATTTCGATAACCACGAGACGACCGGTGCGCGGGCACATGGCAAACTGGATGTTACTGCCGCCGCTCTTCACGCCGATTTCGCGGATGATGGCGAAGGAGGCCTCGCGCACAATGGCGTATTCGCGGGCAGTGAGGGTCATGGCCGGTGCCACGGTGATGGAGTCACCGGTGTGGATGCCCATGGGGTCAAGGTTCTCAATGGAGCAGATGGCGATGCAGTTGTCCGCGCAGTCGCGCATCACTTCCATTTCGATTTCCTTCCAGCCCAGCAGGCTTTCTTCGATGAGCACCTCGTGTACCGGGGAAAGGTCCAGGCCGCGGGCCACAATCTCCTCGAACTCGGTCTTGTTGTAGGCCACGCCGCCGCCGGTGCCACCCAGCGTGAAAGCCGGGCGGATAATCATCGGGTAGTTACCTACCACGTTCTTGGCAATGTCCCATGCCTCGGTCATGTTGTGAGCCACGCCGCTGGCGGGCAGGTCAAGACCGATGCGCATCATCGCATCCTTGAAGCTCTGGCGGTCTTCGCCGCGGTCGATGGCCTCGGCATCAGCACCAATCATGCGCACACCGTATTTCTCCAGCGTGCCGTTCTTGTGCAGTGCCATGGCGCAGTTCAGTGCCGTCTGTCCACCCAGGGTGGGCAGCATGGCGTCCGGACGCTCACGGGCAATGATTTTTTCTACATATTCGGGCGTAATCGGTTCTACATAAGTGCGGGGAGCAGTCTCCGGGTCGGTCATGATAGTGGCCGGGTTGGAGTTCACCAACACCACTTCATATCCTTCCTGCTTCAACGCCTTGCAGGCTTGAGTTCCGGAGTAGTCAAACTCACACCCCTGACCGATAACAATGGGGCCCGAGCCAATGACGAGAATCTTCTTAATAGATGTGTCTTTAGGCATGGTCAGTGTAAACTTGCAGATATATGCCACACCTCGACCCAAAATGCAAGACTTATTTATAACGATTTTTGCAAATTCTGCATCCGAAGCGCTGAAATTCAACCCTTCAGCCCCCGAATTCCTGATACTGAATGAGTCAACACCCCCATTGGGAGGGAAATTCCGCTTGCGGCACGGGGGATGTTCTGCTATCATGCGCGCATGTACAAGAAATTGATTTGCGCAGCATTCATGCTCGCAACGGTGGTGCCTGCCTGGGCAGCTGAGTGGATGACGGATCTGGAAGCAGCCAAAGCAAAGGCTGCCGCAGAGAACAAGGTTGTGCTGGTGGACTTCACCGGGTCTGACTGGTGCGGCTGGTGCATCCGCCTGCGCAAGGCCGTGCTCGATACTCCGGAGTTTGAAGCCTACGCTAAGGATAAATTCGTGCTCATGGAGGTGGATCTGCCCCAGAACCCCAAGTTTGACCCCGCCTTGCGCGCGCGTAATGAGAAGATTGCAGAGCAATATGGCGTGAGCGGCTTCCCCACCATCATGGTTCTCACTCCGCAAGGTGAGCTTGCCGGTGGTTTCAATGGCTACGTGTCCTCCGTGGCTGCCGCCTCTGAAAAACTGAATGCCGCCCTGGCCACAGCCGAGCTGCTCAGGAAAGCCGAATCCCAGCAGGGAGCTGAGAAGCTTGATTCACTGCTGAAGGCATACCGCTCGCTGCCGGAAAGTATGCAGGATTGTGCTCTTTCCCTCCGCAAGAGCATCATTGCCCTTGACCCGCAGGATACTACAGGCCTGGCTCGCCTGCAGAAAATTGAGGACCAGCGCGCCGCCTTCCAGTCCGCCTTAGGCTCTGTTACCACCCAGGCTGAGGCTCTGGCTGTTCTCGATAAAGCTCTGGCCGATGCTTATCCGGAAAACAAAGCCGGTATTCTCCAGGCTAAGTTCCAGATTCTCTTGATGGGTGCCCAGAGCGTGGACGATGTGAAAGCTGCAGTTGAGGCCGGCCGTGCTGCCCTGGACCTCGACCCACGGATTACCCCCGCTGACCGCCAGAAATTTGATGCCTCCTTTGCTGATCCTGAGGCTGTCTTCAAGCGGATTCAGAAGCTGCGCGCTCAGAAAAAGTAAAAAATTATAATTTTAGGCTTGCCAAAGCTCATTGCTGTGTGTATACTCCCCTCACCAACCACTCCGGTGGTGCAAACGGCAGGGTAGCTCAGTGGTAGAGCAGAGGACTCATAAGCCTTTGGTCGGGTGTTCAAATCACCTCCCTGCTACTTAGCGGGTGTAACTTATAAGGTTACACCCGCTTTTTTATGCCTTGATTTCAGCAACTTATAAAACCGTAACTCATAACGAAAATTGGACTTCTCGGGCTGATTTTGCATCCATTTTGCCCCCGTTTTGCAGTCAAAAGGACTCGCTTAGACTCGTGCGGTTTCTGTTACAAAAGAAGATGTTCAGACTTGAAAGGCTGGCGGTTATATGATAGACTCTCATCGCTTTTCCGCCGACATGCCGCATGGCGGGTGTCTACGTACACCGTCAGCGGGAAGTAATCCAGTCCTTACCGCTGATGGTAACGTAGCCGCAAGGATATGGAACAGCAGCTAACCATGGCTGGTGGAAAG
>CAJGCV010000078.1 GCA_904501915.1 uncultured Akkermansia sp.
CACATAGGCCAGGAATTCGGCAGGCGGGTCCTGCGCGAAATAGATGACCGTGAATGTCAGCGTAAGCCCGAAAGCCAGCGACAGGGCGGATGCAGCACCGAACGAGGAGAGCATGCCGCGCAGTTTGGCGCGCTTGTACTCTCTTTCGGCATCTTCACTCATTTGAATATGTAAGGCCATAAGTAGAAAACGTAATTTAGCTGGTTTATTTCTAGCACAGCAAGCGCCGGAAAGCGAGAATAAATTCTCGGATAAATGTTACAATTATGTTACAAAACACCCCAGCACCGAAAATAAATACCCGGCGCAGGAGCATGTACTCCTGCGCCGGGTAAAAGAAGGCGACAATAAACCGCTTACTGAACTACAGTAAGACTTTCGGCCTGCTCGCGCGTCAGTTCGATACAGTTCCACGGAAGTCCGTACTTATTCAGCGCATCCATGAAGGGATCAGGGTCATTCTGTTCCATATTGAACACGCCTTCGCCGCTCCATGTACCGGTAAGAATCATGCGGCCGCCGATAGCGGCAGGCACACCCGTGGTGTAGGAGATAGCCTGAGAGCCCACTTCCTTGAAGCATTCTTCATGGTCGCAGATATTATAAATATAAACAGCTTTGTACTGACCGTCCTTCTTGCCCTGAATCACACAACCGATACAGGTGCGGCCATGTGTGGTCTTACCAAGATCACCAGGGTCAGGCAACACAGCCTTAAGGACCTGCAGAGGAATAATTTCCACGCCATTGTACATGACCGGGTCAATACGGGTCATGCCTACGTTCTTAAGCACGGTAAGGTGGTTGATATAGTTCGGGGAGAAACTCATCCAGAACTGGGCACGCTTGATAGTAGGAATATGCTTGACAAGAGATTCCATTTCCTCATGATACATGCGATAAATTTCGTATGTACCCACACCATCCGGGCAAGCGAAAGGCTGATGCTTGCTCATGGCGCCGGTTTCCTGGAAATCGCCGTTTTCCCAGTGGCGGCAGGGTGCGCTCACTTCACGGATGTTGATTTCCGGGTTGAAATTGGTTGCAAAAGCCTGGCCGTGATCGCCTCCGTTCACATCGATGATATCGAGGTATTCAATTTCATCGAAATGGTGTTTGAGAGCCCAGGCGGTGTACACATTGGTAACACCGGGGTCAAACCCGGAACCGAGGAGGGCATACAGACCAGCCTGCTTGAAGCGGTCCTGATAGGCCCACTGCCAGCTGTATTCAAATTTAGCGACATCGCGCGGCTCGTAGTTGGCGGTGTCCATATAGTTCACACCAGCTTCCAGACAGGCATCCATGAGGGGAAGATCCTGGTATGGCAGCGCCACATTGAGCACCAGGTCAGCCTTCACTTCCTTGATGAGCGCAACAGTAGCAGCTACATCATCAGCGTCGACAGCATGTGTGGTAATCGTCACACCTTCGCGGGCGAGTACGTCTGCAGCAATAGCATCGCACTTGCTTTTGGTACGCGAGGCCAGATGGATGTTTTCATACACATCCGACATCTGGGCGCATTTGTGGGCCACCACGTGCCCCACACCACCGGCTCCGATAATGAGTACTGTCTTCATTGCAGGCGGAGAATGCACTATATATGACCGCAAGTCAAGGCTTTTCATGTAACATGGCAGGAAAATTTCTCACGCGCGGATAAAAAGAAACGAGCCTGTTCAAACTGTCGAACAGACTCGGAAAAAGAACGGTCAACCTGCAGTTTTATCCTCTGCGGCGACGCGATGCACTACGGCGTTTTGCCACGGAGCTCTTGCGTGTCGCTTTGGTGCGTTTCTTGACCACAGCTTTGCGGGAACGCACAGCCTTGCTGCGGGCTACAGCCTGACCAGCCCCACGACGAGCCGTGCGCTTGCGCATAGCCTTGCGGTTAGATGCCATGGCGGAACGCGGCACGTATGCCGGAACCGGTGTGCGCGCCGTACGGATTGCAGCAGCCAGAGCCTTGCGCTGATCCGCAGCGCTGTAATTGCTTCCCTGCTGGGACGCAAAATACTTACGGTATGCAGGGTCTACCTGACTAATGTTGGTAACTGCATCCGGGAAATTGGCGTACCTAACGCCCGGATCACTCTGACAGGAGGCCAATACACAGACCACCAGAGCAATCAGACCAAGCATAAGCTGACGAGAACCGGACATCATATCAGTATTCGTAAAAAAGGTGATAGTAGCTGAATGAAGAGCCCATACGCTAACTTCCAGGTCAACGCTACAGCATGCTCCACCCCGCCGAAGCTATACTACCACAGATGTACCCCTGCTGCCAATACTAAACTTTTCTTTATCATCATTTTTTTGAGGTGGATGACTTGATTATTGGGCGAGGCTTGGTAATATAGGGAGCAGATGAAACAAAATCCAACCGATTCGAGAGCAAGACTGTGCCAGGAGCTGGATTTTTTTGTCGAAAAGCACCCGGAGCAACGCGGTGTAGCCGACAATATGAAACAATTCATAAGCAGCACACCGGATTGCTTTGAACGCAGCCACACACAAGGACACATAACAGGTTCTGCCTGGCTGGTCAGCCCAACGGGGGACAAAGCGCTGCTTACGCTGCATCGCAAGCTGGGGCGGTGGCTGCAACCCGGAGGTCATGCAGATGGCGACAGTAATCCTTTGCGAGCCGCGCTGCGTGAAGCAGAGGAAGAAAGCGGCATAAAGGGCATTGTTGCCATATCTCCCGAAATATTCGATATTGATATTCACCAGATACCCGCACGCCCGGCAACAGGAGAACCAGCCCACTACCACTACGATATACGCTACCTGTTGCAGGCTCCCCATGAGCAATTCTGCGTTTCTGAAGAATCGGATGCCCTTGCGTGGTGGAGTCAAAATGATTTCATCTCACGGGCGTCGGATGTAGATGACGCAGTTATACGAATGGCCGAGCGCTATTTTCAGTCCCCTCCGGACTTATTATTCTGGACAAAGTAGTTAAGCTGTGTTAAACAAGTGTAACAACTAACAATTCCTCTTATGAACAACGTCTCTAAGGCTATATACCAGAACACAGCGCGTCAGATTATCTACCTGGTGGTTCTTTCTCTCATTGTTGTCGGGTTCTGGAAGATTGGTGACATTTACAAAAATGGAGCCGTACTGGAAAATGGCATATTCGAGGTCATCCAATCCGTAGTTCTGGCTCTGGCAGCCCTGATTTTTGGCATAAGTTCTCTCAGGAACAAGGAATTACGCCCTGTCCTCTTCCTGATGAGCATGATGATGCTTTCCGCCGTCATCCGCGAACAGGACGCCTTCTTTGACGAACTGATACCGGTCATAGGTTGGAAATGGTGCTGGATTTTCCCCGTAGCCGGCATCGTGAATATCATTCGCAACCGCAGCAGTCTGCAGACTCAGGTCAACACCTTCCTGACATCTAACTCATTCCACATGATGATGACTGCGGCAATTCTGATGATTCCTGTAGCTCAGTGCCTCGGGCACCGCAGCTTCATGGCAGACCTGCTGAACAACAAAATGTACGATGCCGTGCTGGTGCGCCGCATTCTGGAAGAGCTGGTAGAACTCATTGCTTACATCATGCTGGTATTTGCCGCTATTGAGAGCATGTTGGAATTCCGCAAGAAGTAAAACCTGTTTTATAATCTGACGCAAGATGCCGCGGCTGAAACAGCTGCGGCATCTTGCGTCAGGTGAGCATCCTTTTTGACAGAGCGTTTGCAGCATCTGCCTGATTCTGGACGGCGATGAAGTTTCTGCAATTTTCTACAAGGAGGCTCACGATTCTGCTTGAAATTATCCGCAAAAGCGGGTATGTTATGAAGCAATGAGTGGAGCGTCAGAGCAGAATAATGCCAAGCGGACTGTGCCCGGAGTTTTTGCGTGGGACATGGTGCGCAAGGCGCTTCGCGCCGCCGAGGAAGGCGTGTTCTGCTGGTTATTTGAAAATGATGAGATTTTCTACACCGAGCAATGCGTGAAGATGATGGGCATGAGCATGCAGGACTGGGCGCCCAATATCTTCACCGAACCGGAAAAAACCATCCACCCGGAAGACGTAGGATTCTTCACCACCATCGTCAAACGCTATATAGACCGTCCCACGTACAACCCGCTGCGGGTGGAGGTACGCCTGCTCAACCAACGCAGCCGCGGCTGGCGCTGGGTTCGCATCAACGGGTTACTGGAATACGGCAAAGACAAGAAACCAAGCCGGCTGGTTGGCGTATGGGTAGACATCACCCGCCGCAAAATGGCAGACCTGCACGCCATGGAAGACCGAGACCTCTTCCGCACCCTCATCAACTACCTGCCGGATAACATCTTCTTCAAGAACCGCGAATCCCGCTTCGTCATAGCCAATGAAGCCACGGCTAAAAAGATGAAGGTGCGCACGCCCTCCGACCTCATCGGCTGCCGCGACAGCAATTTCTTCGACCCCGAAATGTGCGAGATTGCCCGCTCAGAGGAAGCCGAAATCATGGCCACGGGCAAACCCATCACCAACCGCGTGCACCACGAAAAGTGGAAAGGCGGCAAATCCACCTGGGGGCGTGTCTCCAAATTCCCGTGGTATGCAGCAGACGGCACCGTGAAAGGCATCGTAGGCATCTCCAGTGATGTTACAAAACTCATCGAAACCCAGCAGCGCTACCAGAGGCTTGCCAAAGAATTGAACGAGAAGAACAAAGCGCTGGAAAAGGAAATCAACCTGGCACGCGAGGTGCAGCAGGCGCTGCAACCACTCAACATCCCCGACCGGGAGTGGACCAACCGGGAAGGAGTCGTGAGACGCGCCCGCTTCCACCACGTGTACATGCCCTCAGCCGGTGTAGCAGGCGATTGTTTTGAAGTATTCCCCGTGGGGCAGAGCGGGGTTGGCATGCTCATCTGCGATGTCATGGGACATGGAGTAAGAGCTGCGCTCATAGCCTCCATGCTGCGCGGGCTCATGGAACAGGTTGCCAACCTGGCAGATACACCCGCCCTGCTCCTCTCCTCGCTGAACCGGCAGATGTTCCGCATCTTCGACAAGGCCAACATCACCATGTTCGCCTCTGCCTGCTACGTGTATCTGGACCTGGACCGCCGGCGCCTGACCCTGGCCAGCGCGGGGCATCCCGCCCCGATTGTGATACCGGTAGGTGACAAACCATTCCAACCGGCCATACCGCGCACCCCTGCACTGGGCTTATTGGAAAAAGCGCAATTCCGCGAGAGCGAAATCCGCCTGGAAGACGGCATGAAGCTCATGCTGTTCACGGATGGACTCACCGAAGCGCAAAACGCAGCGGGCGATGAGATAGGCGTCCCCCGCATTATGGGCTTCCTGCAGGAACGCAACCCGCAGAGCATCCGCGAAATGATTGATATAGCCCTGGCTGGCGTGCACCAGTTCACCGGTAGCCTGGAGCAGGATGATGACATCTGCCTGCTCGGCGTGGAATTCAATGAGGAATAAGTGCCGCATTTCCTTTATTTTTCGCTGAAATATCGCAAAAAATGATTGCATTGGCGGGCAATTCGGAGTAGTCTAGTTGGCAGTTACTGAATTTACACCATGAAGGAAGAAAAGAGCCAGGGGAACACCAATTCCCTCAATCTGTCAGACCTGGCAGATTTCCAGTTCGGGCCGGCCTGGGCACGCCCAGGCGCAGCCAGCAGCCCTGCGTACACCGAGCGCCCCGCACGTGAAAGCCGCGCCCCGCGCCGCAAAGAGAGCGGTGAGCGCCGCCCGTTCAACCGCGACAAGCGGGAAGGCGAGCGCGCCCCGAAGCGCGACACACGCCGCAACGAATCACGCCGTGAAGCCCGGCCCCAGCGCGAACTGCCCGCACCGGCAGAGGGTTTCCGCGTTGAGCTGCGCCCTGCCAACAGCATACTGGAACTCTTTGCCTCCAACATTCAGAAACAGAAGCGCGCCCTGCCCCTCATCGACCTGGCACGTGTAGTCATGGGCGACAAGGCCCGCTATGACCTCGTGTTCATGAAGATGGAGGACGGGCCCATGCTCATTCACTCCACCAAGGGAGACCAGGCATGCTGGCTCACCGAAGCAGAAGCCACCGCCTACCTCTGGAAAGCTCCGTGGTTTGCTGAACTCTATACCAGGGAGGAAATTGAAATCGATGCCCCCAACGGCAGCTTCAATGCCGTGGCAGTATGCAGCCTGGGTGGCGAACACATCGGGCCAGTCACCTGGCATGGCTACCAGGCTGCCCTCATGAACCTCTACCGCAGCAAATATGCCACCATGCCGCTGGATGTGTTCAAAAACCGCATCTCTGTGGATAAGAGTGAAGAAACCGTAGCCGCCTGGGTGCAGGCAGCCAGCCACAAGACCGTGTGGAAGCCCACCCGCGAAGGCGCAGCCGACACCATTCTGGAAGACCAGCGCGCCGTGGAAGCGGACTTCATGGCCAACCACTACAGCAGCGTGTATGAAGTGGTGGACAAGGTATTCATCAACGGCTCCACCCCGCGTGCCGTACTTTCCCCCGGCATTGCAGCACACATGGCCATTCTTTCTGACAAAACGCGCCGTTTTCCGCAAATGCTCATACCGAACCTCTGCCACGGCATGGCCCGCCACCACCTGCCCATCTACAAGTGGCACGGCAACCACTTCACCGGCCCCAGCCGTGTGCGCGCCCTGCCCGAAGACACCGTGCTTGCAGACCGCATGATGGCCATCATGAACTGGGCAAAGGAGAACTCCGGCAAGAAGGCAGACCTCATGTTTGCTGAGCTCAGCGGCGTACCGGCCGGCGAGGACGAAGCCAGCCGCCAGGCCGCTACAGATGCGCATGCCCCCTATGTGGCAGACATGATCTGGCTGCTGGAGCAAGGCTACATTGTTGTCACCAGCGACAACGCCGTCTGGTTCCCCAAGGGCGAGGCCGCCCCGGAACCGGCAACCAAGCCACAGCCCCGCAAGAAGAACAAGAAAGGCAAAAAAGCCCCTGCCCCACAGAAGCAGGGAACACCCGAAGCCTGATTCTATGAATCCCTGAGGGGCTCAAAAAATCCGCTCACTTTCTACCCCCTGCTCTGCGGGTTCTTGTTATAACTTTCATGCCGCCCCGTAAACCGGGGCGGCATTTTACTTATAGTACCGCAGACGTATGAAAATCAATACATTCTACATTCCATCATTCTTCTCCGTTTCCCAGGAGAAAGGTTCGAACTCAGCTACAGCCTTCGGGTCTGCCCAGGAGGGCTTGCGCATGGCGTAAATGAGCAGAGGTATGCCGGCAAAGACAATGGTGCCCACGATAAGGATGCCCACGTAAACCACCGGGCTGCCCACGGGAATCTGCCCCGGAGGAATGAAGCTGAAGAGGAAGGCCACCAGGCTGCCCAGCAGGCCAAGGCCGCCGACAATCCACATGCCGAAGGTCTTGCCGCAGGGAATGCGGAAGGAACGCGGCACATCAGGCTCACGGTAGCGCAGGTAGATGGCAGCCGCAAACATGAGCATGTACATGATGAGGTAGAGCAGAATGGTGAGCTGGGAGATAATCTGATACGCCGTCTGCACGCTGGGCAGAACCACGAAAAGCACCGAAAGCAGTGTGACAATAAAACCCTGCACCAGCAGAATGCCAACCTGCACACCGGCCTTGTTGGTGCGCTGCATGAAGCGCGGCAGATACCCCGCACAGCCTACCTGCAGCAAGCCCTTGGACGGGCCGCCCACCCAGGCCACTACCTGAGCCAGCACACCGAACGCCAGGCAGAGCGCCATAATCGGTCCCAGCCAGGAAACCTGGAAATAGGCAAAGAGATTATCGAAGGCGATAAGCAGGCTCTGGGTCAGCGTAATCTGGTCGTGGGGGATGATGAAGCCGATAGCCAGTGTACCGAACACGAAGATACACACTGTCATAACTGAGGCAATGGCAATGGCCAGCGGGTAGTCACGCTTCGGATTTTCACATTCCTTCACGTGCACAGCGCTCATTTCCATACCGGCATAGAAGAGGAAGATGCTGGCCGCCAGCACGATGTTATTGAAATTGGAGAGGTCCGGGATAAAATCGCGGGCATTCATGCTGATATCGATGGGATTGCCCTTCCCCCAGTACACCATGCCCATGAGCACCAGCAGAGCGGCGGGAATCACCGTACCCAGCATGGCGCCCCATTTTGTGATACTGCCGCTGGTCTGCATGCCGCGCATATTCAGCAGCGTGGCCAGCCAGTATACCACCAGCACCACAATGAGCACATAGATATTATTGGATGCCAGCGCCTGGTCCCAGCTCTGATTGGGGCCCATGAATGCCAGCGATACCGCGGCAAAGGTGAGCACCGTGGGAAACCAGATGGTGGTCTGAATCCACTGCAGCCAGATGGCCAGGAATCCCCAGCGCGGGCCAAAGGCCTCGCCCACCCAGCGGAACACACCGCCCTTCTGCGGCCAGCCGGTGGTCAGCTCTGCCGCCACCAGCGAAACCGGAATCAGGAAAAACACGGCCGCAAATATATAATAGAACGCAGAGCTCAGGCCATAGGTAGTTTCCGCAGGCAAGCCGCGCAGACTCACAATGGCTGAGACGTTTATCATGGCCAGCGTGAATACACCCAGCTTGGCAATCTGGCCTTTCTTGCCCGGGCTATTTGGATCAGTTTTCATGATTACATGCTTTGTTGAGTATCATCGAACCGCATCGGTCCACAGAAATTGACCCGCCCCCGGCCGGGTGTGTTCTATATATGGTATACCGC
>CAJGCV010000079.1 GCA_904501915.1 uncultured Akkermansia sp.
GGTGGGATCGGCAGACACGCCGACTACTGCAATGCTCTTCGGATTGAAGAATGATTTGAGTGACATGGTTGATTAGTTTTGGTTGAAAATTCAAAAGCCGGTATACGGCTCCGCGGTTGATTGTAACACTCTACCCCGGTATTTGCAAGTATCTTTGGCTGATTTTGTTGAAGTTTTGCAGGAATTTGCAGTTTCATGCGCGCTGAGAACGCTGTTTTGACAGGTTATGCTGGCGCTGCTTATATATTGAACCCGATGATAACGGTAGTATCGCAAAGCTGGAGTTTACTCTACGTCCGCGGAGGGATGGAGCTGGAATTTGTTTTTCTCGAAGCACGGGATTTCAGTCCCGTAAATCCAACGCATCAGCTTGCTTCCAGACAGAACAAGACTCCTATATGGAGGCTGAAAAACAGGACGGCCTCCAGCAGGAAGCAGCCCAGACTCACTATGCAGGCCTTGAGTACCTGCCGCCAGGGCAGCCCCCATGAGATGCGCGTCGCATACAGTGGCGCAATGAGCGCGGAGCAGAGCATGATGCTGCAGGAAAAGGCGATATCAACCTCAGTATTCCAGATGAAGAGGATAAGAGGCGTGAGGATGAGGCCGCTCCACAGGAAATTAAGCGCGATTTCCATCCAGATGGGGCGTTTTCTGTCTGTGACCGGTATGGTGCGCAAGCCCAGCCAGGGCGGAATGCAGAGTGCCAGCAAGAGCAGAATACCGGCCAGGGAATGGAAGTCTGATGCCATGGCTGGTTAAAACTCCTCCAGCATGGGAGCCTGTGAATCCAGCCAGTTGTTCAGGATTTCCACGGCAGCTGCCTGGTCGATGATGGGCTTGAAGTTCTTTGCCTTTTTGCCTGCCTGGTGCAGCTTTTCCTGCGCCACGGTGGTGGTCAGGTATTCATCCACATAGATGAGCGGTAGCTCGGGCAGCCGGGCGTGAAGCTTTTCGCCAAAGGCGCGCACCTTGGCGCAGGCGGTGCCTTCGGTGCCATCCATGCGGAGCGGCAGCCCCAGCACCAGGGTGCGGATGCCGCGTTCCTTCACCAGGGTGGCAATGCGCTCCAGCGGCTCTGTGCGCTGCAGGTGAATGCTTTCCACGGGGTGAGCCAGGATGCCGCAGGCATCCGTGGCGGCTATGCCGATGCGGGCTTCGCCGTAGTCTATACCGAGGGCAGGGTGCATCAGACCAGGTTTTCCGGCAGGCCGGAGACGATGTTCTTAATCTTATCGGCCTCGGAGCGGCGGGCCACGAGCAGGGCATCTCCCGTATCGACCACGATGAGGTCATCCACCCCCACAAGGGCCACGCGTTTGCCGGAATCGGTGAAGACGATGTTGTTGCCTGCCTGCACCTGGCTCAGCGGGCTGTTGCTTACATTGCCGCACTCCTGCTGCGGCAGGTACTTGCCCACAGAAATCCAGGAGCCCACGTCGTCCCAGTCGAAAGTGGCTTCAAAGTTCAGCACGCGGTCGGCCTTCTCCAGCAGGGCGAAGTCGATGGAAATGGGGGTAAGCTGCGGGAACTCGGTTGTAATGAACTGCGGCAGGTCGGCGGTGGCGGTCAGGCGGTCAATGAATCCGGCCAGCTCGGGGCTGTGGGCAGCCAGCTGGCTGCGCACGTGAGCCACATTCCAGATGAACATGCCGGCATTCCAGGAGAAATTGCCACTGGCCAGGTATTCGGCGGCGGTGGCGGCATCGGGTTTTTCGCGGAATCGCACCACTTCGTAGCAATTGTGGCTGAGTGCGGCGTCCTCCAGCTTGCCGGCGCGTTCAATGTAGCCATAGCTGGGGCAGGCCCAGGTGGGCTTGATGCCGATGGTGATGAGGGCTGCCTCCCGCCCGGCCAGAGAGAGAGCATCCTCCGCCAGGGTGCGGAAGGCAGCGTCATCCAGAATAAGTGAGTCGCTGGGGATGATAATCATGTTGGCCTGCGGGTCGCGGGCGGCAATGAGGCCTGCGCCCAGAGCCACGGCGGGTGCCGTATCGCGACGGGCGGGTTCGGCCACGATGTTTTCTGCGGGCAGCTCAGCTGCCTGGCGGCGCACCTCTGCTTCCTGGAGGTGGTTGGTCAGAATGAAGATATTCTCCGCCGGCACCAGACCCTTCACCCGGTTGATGGCCTGGCGCAGCATGGTACCGCTGCCGAATAAATCGAGAAGCTGCTTAGGCTTGGCGTTGCGAGAGAGCGGCCAGAAACGCGTGCCGCTGCCGCCTGCGAGAATCAGCGCATAATTGCTCATGCCGGGGAGTATACCGCGCCGCTTCCGCGGGGTCAAGTGTGGAAATTGAGTTTACATGGCTGCGGAAGAGGTTTATACTTGCCTGGGTAATAGCAATGGACGATGGACTGATTACAGAAATCCGCGAGCGCCACCGCGCGATGAACGCCCGGGTATCACCGGACGCACTCCGCTGGACAGGGCGGAATCAGAACGCATGCGGCAGCTGCTGGGGCTTTACTGTAAGTGAAGGAGCTTCATTCTGCCTGTAGCCTGCGTACCAGTTCGCGCATTTTTGGCGTTGCTTTCTTGTTGTCCCAGATGTCGATTTTGTCGATGTCATTGATACGGAGACCTTGTTGAATCAGGTACTCTACGGATTCGAACTGACCGCCATCGGCTGCATAGTGCAGAGGAGATCGCCCCCGGTTGTCAACGACTGTTATGTCGCCGCCCTTCTGGTGGAACAGTCTGAGCGTGTTTGCACTGCAATGCGTGGCTATGTGGTGGGCTGGGTGCATGCCTACGCGTTGTAGATCTTCGTTGAGATTGCACCCCAGTTCAATAAGATAGCGCACAATATGGTCTTGTTTCATGACTGCGGCCCAGGTGAGGGTGGAATGCCCGATGCCGGTGGCAAGCCGGGGCTGTACCTTCAGGCGGATGAGGTGTTTGACGAGTTTCAGATTGCCGCTTCCTGCTGCGCAGAAAAGCAGGTTTCTGCCGCCTTGGAATGTTTCGTGGGGGTCGATACCGGTGCTGAGGAGGAACAGGGTGCACTTCATGCTGCCGTGAGAGGCTGCGTGGCGGATGACGTTGTCATAGCGAGCCTCGTCTTTGCTTGTGGCGTTGTATGATAACCCGAGAGTGTTAAGGTATTTCAGGTTATCGAGCTTGTCTGCTTTGACTGCGTAAAACTGGGCAGTGCGCCCCATGCCAACTGCGCCTTTTTCGGGCTGCTTATCCACGATGTTGATATCAGCGCCTCGCTTGACCATGAATTGAAGTAACTCCACGTCACCATATTGTGCGGCCAGCAGGAATGGCTTTTTCTCATCTCCGCTGCGGTTGATGCGGGCCCCTGCCGCCACCAGCGCGGCTGCCGTTTTGGTGTCTCCTGTTTCCAGGTGGTTGATGAGTTCATCATCATACTGCTCTTGCCCGATGCCGCGCAGATGCAGATACTGGATGGCATCTTTCTTATGGGCAAATCTTTTTTCGTATGACTTTCCTTTTTTGTTTTTAGCTGCCTTGTTCTTTTTATCTGCATTGACCGAGGCCTGTTTATGGCTTTTCAGGCTGAGTTTGCTCTTTTTGCTGACTTCTGTCTGAGCTGGAGCAGGCATGTTCAGAGACATCAGAATAAGGCATATGGGAAGCAGGTGCTTAAGCATGAGCGAAAGAGGGGGTTACGGAGACAGTATACCCGGTGGGTGCTGCAGGGTCAAGCTGAGAAAAATAAAATGTATGGACCGGGGGATGTAAGATAAATGCGTAGATGCAATGCTGCCAGGAAATGCTTGCCGGATGCCGGGACCGACCCCATGAATGTACTGCTGGGCAGATATTGCAGGTGAAAAACGCAGTTTTGACTTGAATCCGGGGCGTTATGGTATAGAATAAGTGCGTTATGCTAGACATTCGTATTGTCCGAGAAAATCCCGAATATGTGAAGGAACGTGTGCGTCTGCGTGGTGGTGACCACTGGATGCTTGTGGATAAAGTGCTTGAGTGTGATGTGAAGCGCCGTAGTGCAGAGACGGAAAAGCAGGCTCTTTCCCAGGAGCGTAACAGTTCATCCAAGCTGATTGGGCAGATGATGAAGGAAGGCCGCCGCGAGGAGGCCGAGGAACTCAAGAAGCGCATGAGTGAGGTGGGTGACCGCATCAAGGAGCTTGATGTGGTGGCCAGTGCCGCTGCCGAGGAGCAGGAAGCCCTGCTGCTTTCCATCCCCAACATGCCGCACGATGCCGCCCCGGTGGGTGAGGACGAAAGCGCCAATCCCGAGCTGCGCGTGTGGGGCTCCAAACCTGAGATTGCTGAGCCGAAGGACCATGTGGAGCTGGGTACCAGCCTGGGGCTGCTGAATTTTGAAGACTCGGCTCGCATTTCCGGCTCCGGTTTCATTGTGTATCGTGGCAAGGGTGCCCGCCTGGAGCGTGCCCTCATCAACTTCCTGCTCGACACGCAGACCGGTGAGAACGGCTACGAAGAAGTGGGCGTTCCCTTCATCGTGAAGCGTGAGTGCATGTACGGCACCGGCCAGCTGCCCAAGTTCGAGGAGGATATGTATGGCCTTGAGGAGAACAGTATGTTCCTGGTGCCCACGGCTGAGGTGCCGGTCACGAACCTCTGCCGCGACCAGATTTTCAAGGATGCAGATCTGCCCATCAAGATGACGGCCTACACTCCCTGTTTCCGCCGCGAGGCCGGTTCTGCCGGTCGCGAGAACAAGGGCATGATTCGTGTGCACCAGTTCGATAAGGTGGAGCTGGTGGAAATCTGCCGCCCCGAGGAAGGCTTTGCTGAACTGGAGAAACTCACCAGCCACGCCGAAAGCATTCTGCAGAAGCTCGGCCTGCATTACCGCGTGATTGAACTTTGCACGGGTGATGTGGGCTTTTCCTCTGCCAAGACCTACGATATTGAAGTGTGGGCTCCGGGGCAGGGTAAGTATCTGGAAGTTTCCAGCTGCTCCTGTTTTACCGATTACCAGGCCCGCCGCATGAAGCAGCGCTACAAGGATGCCGAAGGCAAGATTCGTACGCCCTATACGCTGAATGGTTCCGGCACCGCTCTGCCGCGTCTCTTTGTGGCTCTGCTGGAGCAGTGTCAGCAGCCGGATGGCTCTGTGAAGATTCCTGCCGCGCTGGTGCCCTACTTCGGAGCGGAGAGCATCACCCCCAAGGCCTGATTCTGCCATTAACCCCTTACCACCCGAGACTGACCTATGCGCGAAATGATTGTCATGATGGGCCCCATGTTCTGGCTCATTCTGTTCTTCTCCGTGCTGGCGCTGGCTGTGCTGGCTGAACGCTTGTTCTACTTCCACCGCATCAACATCAACTCCGGCGATTTCCTGCGTGGCCTTTCGGCTCTGCTGCGCTCCGGGCAGTATGATGAATGCCTGCACGAAGCCCGCCAGCTGCCCGGCCCCATGGCCCGTGTGGTTGAGGCGGTGCTCAGCCGTCCGCGTCTGCCGCGTCACGAGCTGCGTGAGATTGCTCTGGAGGCCAGTGAGGTGGAGGTATACCGCATTGAGCGCAATGTGCGCACACTGCTGGTCTGCGCTACGGTGATGCCTTTGCTGGGTGTGCTGGGAACGCTGCTTGCGCTGGTCAGCTTCTATGAGCAGCCCGGAGTGACGGATGGCGCGGCAGCTGCCCCCATGGTGGCTGCCACGCTCCAGAAGGCATTGATGCTTTCTTCTGCGGGTATAGCACTGGCCATTCCTGCTTACTTGTTCTACATGTATCTGGCATCACGTGCTCGCAAGCTCATCAACCAGGTGGAGCGAGCCGGGCTGGAGTGTGTGCATATCATTGCAGATGCCCGCGAGGATGCTCTGCTCAAGCAGGCGGCAGAGGAAGCCACGGCTGCTCTGCGTGGTTGCATGGCACCAGCAGATTCGGAATCATCAGAAGATAAGTAAGGAGCGATTCTCCTCCCCTTTTATAATCATGCGTCGCGTTCGTTCCACTCTCAAAAATGGCGGTTCTCCCATTGTGGTGATAGCTGTGGTGAACCTGTTCCTGGTTCTCTGCATCGGGGTGCTGCTTACAAATCACCTCACGCCGCGCTATGGGGTCGCGGTGCAGCCCCAGGAAACGCATTTCGCCATAGGGGCATATGACCGCGATTTCTCACACATTGTCTCCGTTGCTCCGGGGGATGAGCCCCGTATCTATGTGGGGGCAGAGCTGGTAAAGGGCGGCTATGATGGTTTCGAGGCGAAGCTGAAAACCTGGGATAGCGCGAATCCTTCGCGCACCATGGTGATTCTGGTGATTGATAAGGCTGTGCCCTCCGGTGTGGTGCAGACCCTTACCGATATGATTCTGCTTCACGGCTTTTCCTGCAGCTATTCCGGGGTTCCGGCATTAGAGTAATGAAACGTAAGGAGCACAGTCTGCTGTATCATACCATGCACAGTCGCCCCATGCCGGGGTGCCTGCCTCTGTTCTTTATATTTGCGCTGGCGGTTTCGGCTCTGGTCGTATGGTTTGTGCCTGTTCGTATGCCGGAGCGCGTGCGGCCTGCAGGTGCTGGGCAAGTGTATCTGAAGAACGGACGCCTGGCTGATTTTGTTATACGGCGGGAAAGCCCGCTTCCGCTGCACCTGCCTATGCATGTTGACCCGGAGTATCAGGAGGATGCCGCTGCAGCTTCCATGACTTTGCTGCGCCCTGTGAAGATTCTGCCGCCGCCGCCCCAGCCCTTGTTTGATGGCGCGCCGGATTCTGCCGTGCTGAATGCAGAATCGCTTCTGGTCCTGCCTGGTCAGGAGCTTGTGGAAGAACCTGCACAACAATCTGTGCCTTCAACTATTCATTCTTCTGCCGAAACTCCGGTGTTTCATCCGGGGGTTGAAACGGAAACTGATGCTGATAGCGAGGAGGTGCAGCCATGAGTATGGAGCCGCTTTTGCCGTCCGAGCTGCTTGCCGCCGTGGTATACGCAGGCCTGGTGCTGACTATCTGCGTGTATGTGCCGGTGAAGATTACGGCTAAAATGCGCCGTTTACACCGCGCTCGCACGCATCTGACCTGTCGCATCTGCGGCTTCCGTTTCCTGCGGCGCGAGGGTGATGCCGAAGGCATTTGCCCGCATTGCTCGTCGCGCAACGGCTGAGCCCGGATTTTTATTCTTCTCAGCTCAGCTGACGCTCTACCATGGCGTAGGCGCTGTGGTTGTGGATGGATTCAAAGTTTTCTGCCTCCACGCGATACCAGCTGAAGGCGTTGTAGCGTTCGGTAGCAACGGCAACGTTGCGCACCAGGTCTTCCACAAAGACCGGGTTTTCATAGGCTCGGTCGGTCACGTATTTTTCATCCGGCCGCTTCAGAATGCTGTATAACTGGCAGCTGGCGCAGCTTTCTATCAGGTCAATGAGGTCTTCAATCCACACGGCCTGACCGGAAAAACGCACCGAATAGGTGACAATGCCGCGCTGGTTGTGGGCACCGTGCTCACTCATGGCCTTGGAACAGGGGCAGAGTGTGGTGACCGGCACCTTGATGGTCAGCGTGAATTGACCGGGTTTGCCCACTTCCGCATCGATTACGAAGCGAACTTCGTAGTCCATCATTCCTTCCATGCCGCTTACCGGTGCTTTTTTCAGTCGGAAGAAGGGGAAATCAATTTCGACCCGCGCACGCTGTGCATGCAGTTTTGACAGCAAACGGTTGGGCAACCGCACGGCAGAGCGTACATCAAGGTAGCGTTTATGCTCGTGAAGAGCTTCCACGAACCGGCTCATGTGTGTGCCCTTATATTTTTCGGGCAGGTCCACCATAAGCGCCACTGTGGCCACGGTGGACTGGGTTCGCTGCTCCTTGTCGCTCACCACGATGGGAAAACGCACGCCGCGCACACCAACGCGGTCGATTGATATCTGTCGCGTATCCAGTTCGTTCTGGGTGTCTTTAAGGTCTTGCATGGAGTGTGCGTTCTGGTGGAGCAGGGGGCTATCAGGGGAAAATACCGAGGGGGCTTGCAGGCCGAAGCATACAAGCCCCCTTCTCGTAATCAACGACAATCTGCCGTCGAGAACTCCGCTGAAATCAGGGGAGCAGATTCACGGCACGAGCACGGCGGATTTCGCGCGTGATCTTGCGGTGCATCTTGGCGGACACGCCCGTGACGCGGCGGGGAAGAATCTTGCCGGTCTCGGAAGTGAACTTGGAAAGGAATTCCGGGTTGCACATGTCCACAGCGCCGGCGGGGATGTCGATGCGGCGGCGGGGCATGGTCTTGTTGCAGGTGCGGAAACGGATACGGCGTTCGACGCTCTTGAATTCGGTCATCATA
>CAJGCV010000080.1 GCA_904501915.1 uncultured Akkermansia sp.
GGCTGGTGGGAAGAGGACAGAGGCTTTGCAGAGGTGGTGGCCCTGTGCCACGCGGAGTTGAGTGAGGCGCTGGAGGAATATCGGGACGGCAACCCCGATGTATGGTACAGATGCCCAAAGCAACCCAACCAGGGGCCTCACGGATGCGACCTCTGCCCCTATGAGCTGGAGGGGTGCGATGTGCGCGGCGGACAGTTGAAACCGGAGGGCATCGCCGTGGAGATGATCGACTGCATGATCCGCATCCTGGATTGGTGCGGCCACGCAGGCATCGATGTGGACAAGGTGCTGAAGCGCAAACATGAGTACAACAAGACCAGACCCTACAAGCACGGAGGGAAGAAGATATGAGGCTGGGCGAAGTCAGAACAGAAAAACCCTTTGGCTCTGAACGGCAGCGGCAGGGCAAGGTTGTCTATATCCACCCCGCAGGCCGGTGGTATACCGTGGAGTTTGCGCTGCCTTATCCCGGCGGGACGCGATCTTACAGAGAGTGCTTTTACGCACCGGTGAAGCCGCTCATTCTGAAGCATAGCAGAGAGGGCATCCACCGCGCATACTGACAGATTTCGACAAGGGTGTTGTGCTATGATGTGCTTGGAGGTGAGCGCATGACAGTACGCGAAGTTATCAGAACGATCGCAAAACGGGAGGGCATTTCCGAGATGGAGGTGCTGTGGGAGATCCAGAAAGCCATTGACGAAGCCTGGGAGCATAGCGGATACTTGCAGACCATCCTGTTCCCGGAGGGCAAGCCGGATCCCGTTACGTTCATAAGGCGGACAGCGGAAATGATTTGATAAGCAGAAAGAGGCAGAGAAAATCTGCCTCTTTTTTATTTTTTTGCGTTTTGGGTGGCGAGAAGCAAAGCGGACATCGGTACGATGGAAGCATAGGAATTGACTGGCCTTGCGCCAGAGGGATGATCACACCATTAACGGCAGGGGCGGGAGCCGGTGTGTTAAACAGGGATATAGCCAAGGGGTAAGGCACCAGACTTTGACTCTGGTATGCGGTGGTTCAAATCCACCTGTCCCTGCCATATAGGGCAAATATAAAAAGAAAGGCAGGAATGTCCTTTCTGTATCTTGTTAGCTTGGTCTATTCACATCTATCACCCGGCAGAACTTGCCCAACTGCCGGGCATTTTAAGGGAGGTGCATGGTTATCGCAAAAAGCAAATATGAAAGCCATGTGCTGCCCAAGTTGGATCTGGTAGAGAAGTGGACGAGAGATGGTCTTGGGACAAAGCAGATTGCCAAGAACCTGGGTATCGGAGAGTCCACTCTGTGGGAATACAATGCCAGATATCCAGAGTTTGCAGAGAAACTCGCGAAAGGCCGTGAGGTGGTAGACACCATCGTGGAGAACGCTTTTCTGAAGCGCATCACCGGCTACAACGCCGAGGAGGTGCGCAGGGAGTACGCCATCGAAACCGATGAAGATGGAAACCAGATCAAGGTGCTGAAGCGAGAGATCGTACAGACCAAGCATATCCCCGGTGACCCCAGAGCTGCGGAGTTCTGGCTGAAGAACCGGATGCCGGACAAGTACAAAGACAGGCGTGACCCTGTCGAGGATGACGAAGAAAAGAGCGGCGTGGTCATTATTCCCGCAGTAAAAGGGGGTGATGTCCTGTGAGAGCGCCAACCATCTGGCAGCCGCAACCCAAGCAGGCCCTGTTCATGGAGCGGCCGGAGTATGAGGCTCTGTATGGCGGAGCGGCAGGCGGCGGCAAGAGTGATGCCATCATCATCGAGGCCCTGCGACAGGTGCATATCCCCCACTACAAGGCGCTGATCCTCCGTAAGACATTCCCGCAGCTGGCGGAACTCATTGACAAAAGCCTCAACTACTATCCCAGAGCCTATCCCAAGGCGCGATACAACGGCTCCAGCCACACCTGGACATTCCCCAGCGGCGCAAAGGTCATCTTCGGAGCCATGCAGCACACCAAGGACAAGACGAAATACCAGGGTCAAGCCTATGACTTCATCGCATTTGATGAGCTGACACACTTCACATTCGAGGAGTACAGTTACCTGTTCTCACGAAACCGACCAAATGGGCCGGGAACCAGAGTGTACATCCGGGCAAGCGCCAACCCCGGTGGCGTGGGACACGGCTGGGTGAAAGAGCGGTTCATTACCGCAGGCGCACCTATGACACCCATCACCGAACAGGTGGAATGGGTAGAACCGGACGGCACAAAGCAGACGCGGCAGCAGCAGCGGATCTTTGTGCCATCTTCTGTATTTGACAACCCTGCGCTGCTGCAAAACGATCCCCAGTATGTGCAGCGGCTGGCCAGTATGCCCGATGCAGAGCGCAAGGCGCTGCTGTACGGCGACTGGGACACCTTCTCCGGACAGGTGTTTACCGAGTGGCGCAATGACCCCAACCACTACGATGACCGACTGCACACCCATGTGATCAAACCCTTCCGCATCCCGGAGCATTGGAAGGTGTGGTGCGGTCTGGACTGGGGTTACAGCAGACCCTTTGCGGTGGGATGGTACGCCGTTGACGAAGACCGGCGGCTGTATCTCATACGGGAACTGTACGGCTGCACCGGCGCACCCAATGTGGGTGTCAAGTGGGAACCCACACAGGTGGCCAGAGAGATCAAACGCATCGAAAGCGAAGACCCCAACCTCAAGGGCAAGCGCATTTACCGCGTGGGTGACCCTGCTATCTGGGGCAGCGATGGCACAGAGAGCATTGGCCATCTGATGGAACGGGAGCGGGTCTACTTCGAGAAGGGTGACCACGCCCGCATTGACGGCAAGATGCAGCTGCACCACAGATTGGCCTTTGATGAGGACGGCAGACCCATGTTCTATGTGTTCGACACCTGTAGGCACTTCATCCGCACCGTGCCTAACCTGGTGTATGACCAAACCGATGTGGAAGACATCGACACAGACGGCGAGGATCACCACTATGACCAATGCCGCTACGTGCTGATGCAGAACCCCATGGCCGCCAGACTGAAGAAGCTGCCCGAACCCAAACCCTTTGACCCGCTGTCCAGCGATAACGATACAAAGTACGATCCCTATGCATTCTACAGGAGGTTATGACAATGCCTTTGTTTAAACCGAGAAACCCCGAAGCTGCCCTGCCCCCCGAACAGCAGGCCATGCTGCTGACCATGTCCGAAGAGCAGCGCAGAACTGTCATTGGACAGGAAGACATCAAGAAAGCCGCCGAAACGCTGGCCAAGTACAAGGCCGGCAAGGCCAATCTGGAAAAGCGCATCGTGGAAGACGAGATGTGGTGGGAGCTGCGCCATTGGGAGGCTGTGGGCAAGAAAGCCGCCCAGCAAGGCCAGAAGACCCCGGCGCAACCCAGCTCTGCGTTTCTGTTCAACTCCATTTTGAACAAGCACGCCGATGCCATGGACAACTTTCCCGAACCCATTGCCCTGCCCCGCGAGAAGAGTGACGAGGAGAGCGCCAAGGTGCTGTCCTCTGTGCTGCCCGTGGTGATGGAAGCCAATGACTTCGAAAAGACCTATGACATGGCATGGTGGGAGAAGCTCAAGCATGGCTCTCCCGCTTACGGCGTGTTCTGGGACTCTTCCAAGGAGAACGGACTGGGTGACATTGAGATCCGCGACATCGATCTGCTGAAGATCTTCTGGGAACCCGGCATCACCGACATCCAGAAGAGTCGCAACCTGTTCATCGTTGACCTGGTGGATGAGGATCTGCTGGAGCAGCAGTACCCCGAACACAAGGGCAAGCTGAAGGGTGACACCATCACCGTGTCCAAGTACAACTACGATGACACCGTTGACGTTTCCGACAAGGTGCTGGTGGTGGACTGGTACTACAAGCGCCGCACGGTGGACGGCAGAACCGTCCTGCATTACTGCAAGTTCTGCGGTGATGCCCTGCTGTACGCCTCTGAAAACGAGCCGGAGTACGCCGAGCGCGGCTATTACTGGCACGGCAAGTACCCCGTCCACTTTGATGTGCTGTTCCCCGAAAAGGGTACGCCTGTCGGCTTTGGCTATGTGGCCATTTGCCGCGACCCCCAGCTGTACATTGACGAGCTGATGGGCAATATCCTGGACTACGCCCGCTCTGCCGCCAATCCCCGGTGGTTTATCTCCGAGGAAAGCGGTGTCAATGAGCAGGAGTACATGGACATCAACAAGAAACTGATCCATGTGGACGGCGTGAGCCTGGACGAAACCAAGCTCAAGCAGATCGTCATGGAGCCTCTGCCCGGTATCTATGCCAACATCGTGCAGATGAAGATCGAGGAACTGAAGGAAACCTCCGCCAACCGCGATGTGAACAGCGGCGGTTCTGCCGGCTCCACCCTGTCCGGTGCAGCCATTGCGGCGCTCCAGGAGGCAGGCAACAAGGTCAGCCGCGACATGATCGGCGCTTCTTACCGGGTGTATACCGGCATCAACGAGATGTGCGTGGAGCTGATGCGGCAGTTCTATGACGAGAAACGCGCTTTCCGCATCACCGGCCAGTACCCCGGCCAGTATGAGTTCATCGAGATGGACAACAGCGGCCTGCGCGACCAGGTCATGGGCATGGACTCCATGGGTATGCCTCTGTACCGCACCCCCATCTTTGACATCAAGATCATCCCCCACAAGAAGAGTCCCTTCTCCCGCATGGAGCAGAACCAGCGGGCAATGGAACTGTACGCCGCCGGCTTCTTCAACCCCGAACGGGCGCAGGAAGCACAGGGCGCGCTGGAGATGATGGACTTCGAGGGCAAGGACAAGATCGTGGAGTATGTCCAGCAGGGCGAAACCCTTATGAACATCGTGCAGCAGCTCTCTCAACAGGTGCAGCAGCTGCTGACTTTGGTTCCCATGGCACAGGGCATGATGCCTGCTATGGGCGCACAGATGCCCCAGGACGGCCAAAACCCCGGCAAGGGTCAGAGCATGGCCTCCCGCGCAATGGCCGGACAGCAGCAGGCACAGGCCGATGCCGCACCCACCAACTATATGCGCCGGATGCAGGCTGCGGCCAAGCCGAACATGAACGTCAAACCCAATACCACCAATCCCGGTAAGTGATATGACCGAAGTTCGATACACCATCGAGGGCGGTATGTGTGACCTCAAGTGCGAAGGCCACGCCACAGGTGACCCCGCCGTTTGCGCTGCCGTGTCTGCGCTGACCCAGACCCTGCTTGGCTGGCTGGTCAATCTGCGGCAAAACAACGCGGCGGAGATCATGGAACAGGAGAGCCGCGAAGGATACTTCCGTGTTCATGCCTTTGGCGGTGCTGCGGTAAACCTGGCCTTTAGGATGACCGCATTCGGCCTTGAACAGCTTGCGCACAGTTTCCCACAGCAGATTTCCGTAAAAAAATAAAAAACTTGCAATTTGGGTGGCGAGAACATTTGTTCGTTCTGCTACGCTGTAGGTGTTCCTCCCGGGGATCACTCGTCGGCTGCCCTGCCCAATGGGGCGGGGCGGCCGGATCCCTGCAGGGAGGCGGCGCACGGAGCCGTTAAGTCCGCGATTTTTGAAGGAGGAATCCTATGCAGACCATTACTTTTCTGCCCATGCTTCTGACGCTGTTTGACGGTGGCGCTGCTGCTGCCGGCGCAGGCGAAGGTGCGGGCGCACAGGGCGATACCCAGGCTGCCCCCGGTAACACCCGCCGGGGAAAATCGGGCGAAACCATTCTATACGGCAAGCAACCTTCTGTGGCCACGGAGGATGCAGCCGCCAGCGCTCCCGCCGCCGGGGAGAGTACCAAGGAGGCACAGGTGAAAACCACCTCCAACACTCTGGAAGAGCGCCGCAAGGCCTATTTCGACCTCATCAACAGCGAAGACTATAAGGACATCCACACCCAGGAGAGCCAGCGAATGATCAACCGCCGGTTTTCTGAAACCAAGAGCCTGCAACAGCAAGTCGATGACTTCAGTCCTGTCAAGGACATTCTGATGCAGCGCTACAAGGTGGAAGACGGCGATATGGGCAAGCTGCTCAAGGCCCTGGAGAACGATGACAAATACTGGTCTGAGGCTGCCGAGGAACAGGGTCTGACGGTCGATCAGTACAAGCGGATCCAGCAAATGGAGCGTCAGCTGAAGGAGTCCAATCTGCGTGAACAGCGGATGCTGAGTCAGCAGCGGGCCGAGCAGCAGATGCAGAAGTGGGATGCCGAGGCACAGACCCTCAAGGGCATCTATCAGAACTTCGACATCCATACCGAGGCACAGAACCCGCAGTTCATGAGCCTGCTGCGATCCGGCGTACCCATGCAGACCGCCTATGAAGTTGTCCACATGGATGACATCAAGGCCGGTATCCAGCGCATGACCGCCAGCGCCACCGAGAAACAGGTCACCGACAACATCCGTGCCAAGGGCCAGCGCCCTGTGGAAAACGGAACCTCCTCCCAGAGTGCATTCACCGTTAAAGACGATGTGAGCAAACTGTCCAAGGCGGACAGACGCAACATCGCAATACGTTCGCGGCGAGGAGAATCCATCACTTTCTGATTCTCCGCCGCATTATGCGAAAGGAGAAAGCACAATGTTTGAAAAGATTTATCTGCCCATGGTTCTGACCATGTTCGCCGGCAGCACCAACGTTACCACCCAGACCGGTGAGGGACAGGATCTGTCCCCCGAAATGAAGACCTACTACTCTGACTATCTGATCGATATGGCAGAGCCTGAGCTGGTCCACCAGCAGTTTGGCCAGAAGCATCCCATCCCCAAGAACGGCGGCAAGACCATCGAGTTCCGCAAGTACAGCCCCCTGCCCAAGGCTACCACTCCTCTGACTGAGGGTGTCACTCCCGATGGCCAGAAGCTGCACGTTTCCACCATCACCGGCACCGTCCACCAGTACGGCGGCTATGTGGAACTGTCCGATATGCTGCTGATGACCGCCATCGACAACAACCTGGTGCAGGCTACCGAGCTGCTGGGTTCCCAGGCCGGCCGCACTCTGGACACCATTGTCCGTGACATCATCACCGCAGGCCACAATGTGCAGTACGCCGAGGGCCAGGTCGATTCCCGTGCCGAGCTGGTCGGTGGCGCTGCCGATGGCAACCACTATCTGACCGTGGACGCTGTCCGCCGTGCCGTGCGTTATCTGAAGAAGATGAACGCCCCCAAGATCAACGGTTACTATGTGGGCATTATTCACCCCGATGTTTCCTACGATCTGATGTCTGATCCCAAGTGGGTCAACGTCAAGACCTACTCTGATCCCGATGGCATCTATGAGGGCGAGATCGGTAAGATCGAGGGTGTCCGCTTTGTGGAAACCACCGAGGGCAAGGTCTTCGAGGGCAAGGGCGCTAACGGCTGCGATGTCTATGCCACCATGATCCTGGGCGCTAACGCTTACGGCGTTACCGAGATCTCCGGCGGCGGTCTGGAAATGATCGTCAAGCAGCTGGGCGCCGGCCAGGATCCTCTGAACCAGCGTGCCACCGCCGGTTGGAAGGCTACTCTGACTGCCGAGCGTCTGGTGGAAGAGTACATGATGCGTGTCGAAACCGCCTCTACCTTCAGCAAAGGCTAATGATTTAATCAAGGGAGGAACTGATTTATGGCTGAAAAGAAACGTACTGAAGAACTGGTGACCGTGCATCTGTTCAAGGATGCCAACAAGTACAAGGACGATGTCACCGTCCATGTGAACGGCAGACGCTGGACGATCCAGCGCGGCAAAACCGTACAGGTTCCCAAGGCGGTTGCCGAAGTGCTGGAACACAGCATGAGCCAGGATGCTGAAACCGCCGAGCTGATCGCCCGCAAGAGCGAGGAGTTCCGCGGCGAGTCCAAGAACTTCATGTAACAACAAGGCCAACGGCGCAGCGAGGACAAGTGCATCCTTGCTGCGCCGTTTTTCGTAAAGGGGTGATTTTATGATCATTAAACAGGGTGATGCTTACGGCCTGCCCATCCATGTGGCGGTCAATGAGCGGGATATCACCGAAGAAACCCTGTACCTGGTAGATACTGTGGAAGTCTATCTGGAGAATGGGTTCAAGGAATACAAGAAAGACGGCAGCGGTGAGATTTCCTTTGCCGATGGTGCGTTCTGGTATCCTCTGGCACAGGAAGAGAGCATGAAACTCACCGAAGGCCCCGGAACCATTGATGTTCGGGTCAAGGATATCAGCGGCGAGGTACACGGCCTGCCCCACCCGCTGCGTGTGACCATTGCCGATGCCAGATCGAGGAGGGTTCTGTAAATGCTGAA
>CAJGCV010000081.1 GCA_904501915.1 uncultured Akkermansia sp.
AACCTATACCATTGAAAACACATGGCTGCTCTCCGGTCTTGGTGGCTGGGATAAAGACTTATACGGCTCTTAACCTGCTATGAAGCTCCCTGACAAAGTACGAGTGGGTGAGACCCTTTCAGCCCGTTGGCTCAATCAGGTGGTCGATTGCCTGAAAGAACTGGCCAAGGCTTCCAATGTTGGCAACGGTTCCTCTACATCCAGCATTGAGTATTCCGGCTCGGATTATCGCGACACCAAATACCGGGGAACAGGCGGCACAGATCTGCAGGAGTTTCGCGTGGTCCCGTTTCAACTGCGCTTAAAGCCCAAGCATCTGTGCGAGGTAAGTGCGGATGGCAACTGGCCGAAGATTGCTCAGATAAAAGCCGGTGCCATCATTGACTACATGGGCAAAACGTATTCTGTTCCGGAAGGTGCTACCATTTATGACTACACAGAGGGATGGGTGGATTTGGGAGAGTTTTCCGAAGCATTGACCAAAATCTACTGCATCATCAAGCAGAATTATAAGGGGGAAATCCTCAGCGCCAACTTCAAGAAAGCGGAGGAGAAGTTCGTTCCATGGGGCAAAACGGACACCAATCAGGAGGGAGAGGGTACGCTCTCCGTCTTCATCGGTTCGTACCAGCTTAAACGAGAGGAGGATGTCAACCGTGCCCGCATCTATCAGGCCCACACCGGAACGCTGGACTTACAGACTATTCAGGTGGAAAAGCTCTTTGATGCAGACGAAGAAGCAAAGGAAGAATCCACCGGCAGCGGCTCCGGTGCCGGCTCGGCAGCTGAGTCTGAGAATTACTACACCGCTCCCGAGAGCGAAGAATATGAGAGCAAACCCGCCGGGCTGTTCCGCAAGCGGGATGAACACTTGTTCATCTTCAAGAAGCTGATTTGTGGCGAGGGACTCCGGCTGACCGATGGCAAAAATCTCAGAATTAAGCTCCGCCGCGCCAATTCCGTATGGCCGGATGGCAGCGGCACGCAGGAATCGCTGGAAGAGGGCGAGCCTGTCATCACGCTTGGCGGGGTGGAGGATATTGTGTTCGATAAGGAAATCTCGGCTCCCGAACTTGATTCCGGCATTATCAGGATTCCGCTGGCCGACACTCTTGAGGAAATTACCGGGGCTATCTGCGGGCTGGAGGTCAGCTATGCTCCGGCCATGTTGGAAGATGATGGTACAGTCACCTTTCTGGGAGAGGACGGTTCTCGTCTCCCCCAGGGAGCAGCAGCACAGGCAGAGGGTGGTTCGGGTTCCGGCTCAGGAGATGGCCCTTACATCAACGAAATTGTGGAGGGTGTTATTTATATCACTATCCCGATTTTCGTGGATGCTCCATCAGCGTCAGCTTCTTTGTCGATGTCGGCTTCTGAAAGTGAAAGCGCGAGTGTTAGCGAATCTGATTCAGCCTCATTGAGCGCCTCCCAATCAGAAAGCGAAACGGAATCATTTTCCGATAGCGCGTCCGATTCTGCAAGCGAGTCGTTATCCGCGAGTGCGTCCGCATCCGATTCTGCTTCCGGCAGCGCATCAGATTCCGCATCGGAGAGCTCTTCTGCTTCCGTCTCGGCATCTCTCGAAGATAGTGCATCTGATTCAGTCGGCGGGAGTGGTTCAACTGGTGGTGGTTCTACAGGTGGCTCAACACAGCCCGGCAGCGCATGGGAGCCGGATGATGAATCGGAATCCGATAGTGCATCGGGCTCAGCATCAGGCAGCGGCTCCGCTTCTGCTGCCGATAGTGCTTCCGGTTCTATTGTCGATAGTGGTTCAGAACAATCTTCATCGGAGGGTTCAACGCCGCCCGGCAGCAGTTCTTCAGAGGGAGGTTCGACTGCGGGTTCTTCTCCTGAAGAATCTACGCCGCCCGGCGGCTCTGTTCCCGGAGAATCGTCACCGGGTGGCTCCACGCCCGGCGGCTCTGTTCCGGGCGGTTCGATTCCCGGTTCAGAGGGAAGCAGCTGCTGCGGTTGCGACTGTGCTACCAAGCTCGCAGAGATGGCGGCGCAGATTACAGCATTGGAGCAGCGTATCGCAGAACTAGAAAAGAAAGAATGCAACTGCCAATGCGGTGATTTGCTGGCTCAGATTCAGGCTGCTATATCCGCCGAGGCTCAGGCTATCGCCAACAGCATCAGCTACTCGGTTTCCGTCAATGGTACTGCTATTGCTACCACCGAATACGGCACATTGGTCGCCGATACCACCGGCTCTATCTCCGGCTGCGGCGCGACTGTTCACTCCAATATCCACTACTAATCCCACCCGTTCTTATGCCCTGTAACTGCACCAACATCGACAAAGCAGCCATCTGCAATGCTGCCCGCCAACTCCTGCGACAGCGGTTCGCTGAGCTGGTTCAAAACATCCCTTGTACCCACACCAATGCCGATGCCAACTACAGCCCCTCCCAGTACTGGTTCGACAAGGCGATGACTCAACGCTGCACCGTTGGCTCCGGCATGAGCATCAGCCTGAATGGCACGACCATCGTTATCTCCATTTCCGTAGGCTAACCCCATTTTTACCATGAAAATCGACCTCAACAAGAACACGCGCTGCATCTCCATGTCACCTTGGAGACAATGCTTCATGCGCCGCATTTTCCACGAGCGAGGGCTGACCATGCCCCCGGTCACTTATCCCATCATCCCGGAGAAACCGACCCGCCCACGCGAGCCCAAGGCTTATTCGAGCCTGGCTCTCACCTTTATCCGGCTGATTCTGGAAGCAGAAAAAGAAGGCTTGCCGTATCTGATTATCTACGAGGATGATGCCTATCCCTGTGCTGACCCGCAAGGGAAGCTCGACAAGCTCCTCGCAGAGAATCCGCTCCCGGAAGATTGCGGACTGCTGTGTCTGGGGGATTGCAACGGTGTGAGCCGTTTCCGGGGTCGCCACACCATTCTCTTGGATGAATGCCAGAATCCGTACACCCCGCTTGTCCCCAATCATGCCGAGAACAAGGGGAGCCATGCCTTTGTGGTATTCCGTCCGGCCATGATTCCCTTTGTTCAGGCCATCGCCAGTTTTGGTGTGACCGATATGTCGTTCTCCCGCATCAAGAATCATTGCGACCTCCGGGCGTATGGTATCTTCTTCGACCCGCTTTTCTCACAGCATCGATTCAATGGAGGCAATGACCCGGAGCCCGCTCACCGATACGCCGAATACTACGTGCACCACAAGAAGGAGTTGGATAAGCGATTCACGCGCCCCACGCAACAGACCAAACTTCTGGCAAAGCCCGCTTCCCGTTTCTGGCTCTTTGCCAACAATCCGAAAGTGAATGCAGAGGAGCTGGGGATTTCCCCGGATGATGTGCTGGTGTTCCTCAACCGGGCAAAGCCTTACGAAACCCTCAAGCATCTGCCGAACAGAAAAATCCTCATCATGCGCCGGAATGCCCGGGAAAAGAACTGGTTTATCCCCTACGGCAAAGAAAGAGAAATATTCTCGCTGTTCGAGGACGTTCTCCTCCTGAGTGACAAGGCTCTGGCCAAGGAGCGCAAGTGGTTCGCCGGATACAAGACTGCCACCAACAACGCCTCTCCTACTACTGGCTGGATTGCCTACCACTTACTCCGGGATGACTACCCGGATGCCGAGGTGGTGCTGGTCAACTTCAAGCCGGATGGTAACAACGGCTCCTACAAGTGGCACAAGCACGATTGGCAATATGAAGCCGAGTATTACCGGAAGCATAATATTCCCATCAGGATTCAGTTTTAGCAGTTGTGTAAAGTATTGAAAATAAGTGCAAAAAGAAGAAAGAAAAAGTAAAAAAGTCCTTGCATATTGTCCGCAATCTGCTATACTTCCACCATAGACAAAAGACTAACGCTTAATATATTACATAGCCATGAACACCACCACTAAGACCACCGCCCAGCCCGCCATCGACAACGCCGTGAAGTTCAGCGTCCTGTCCTACTACAAACACCACTTCGTAAGTTTCATGAAGGAGATGGACAAGCTGGATGAATACCAGCGCCAGCTGGAAGCAATAACCCGCCGCGAGGCTTCAAGCCAGACCCTCATGAGCCTGCTCGATGAAGAGAGCGCCAAGCACCTTGCAGATGACTTCCGGTTCGAGCGTGAATGTATGGAGCAGAACATCGCCGATACAGGGTACTACTTGGAACGCAAGTGCGAAAAGCTGCTTGCAGCCGTAGCCAAGATGGAGGAAATCGGGCTTCCGGTTGAGGAAAGCGTCATCAATATGGCTAAGGTATACATCAACGCATAACCAGAATCCGACCATGAGCGCAACCATCACAACCGTATACCACAACAAGGCAGGTGAAATCGTGAGCTGCTGGGAACTGGCAGAGAGTGTGACCTATCACACCATCTGCACCAGCGAGCAAGCAGACAAAGCTGAGGAGAAACTGGTGGCCATGGCCCACGAGTTTGCCGAGAAGCACTACAAGGAAGTTCAGAAAGAGAACTACACGATTCGCGGAGCCAAGCTCAAGAATGGCACCTACTACATGCAGACCAAAGTCTGGAAAATCTGACCATACAGCAGCCAATCCCTCAACCGGGAATTGGCTTTTTCTTGGTGGCGTAAAGTGTTGAAAATAAGTGTAAAAAGACGAAAGAAAAAGTAAAAAAGTCCTTGCATCTTGTGCTGAGTCTGCTATACTTTAACCATAGATAAAAGCCTAATACTTAATACTTTAAATAGCCATGAATACCACCACTAAGACCGTCGCCGATAACGCCGCCATGAACGAGGTGAAGCGCAACAGCATCGCATGGGAGTACAAATACCAGCTTCTGAGCTTCATGAACGAGTACGAGACGATGGAACAGTACGAGCATCAGAAAGCCGCCCTCCTTCGCCGAGCCGAATACAGCACAGAGCTCCTGCATATCCTCGACCCTCGCAGCGCCGTAGAAGTGATGGAGGATTTCAAATCCGAGAATGAGCGTATCAAAGACCGCATCAACGAGCAGAAGCGAATCCTGAAGTACAAGGCTAACAAGCTGATGGAAGCCGTGAGCCTCATGAATGAGATTGAAATCCAAGTTTCCAGCCCTGCATTGACCATTGCCAAGCAGTTCATCAACGCCTAATTACGAAGAACCATGAACGAACAGGAACGCAAAGAGAAAGCCATCCGCGAGTACAATGAGGAATACGCCAAGTTCAGCGCAGAGTTTACGCGAGGCTCGGAAGCCATCAGTAAGTGGATGGAGTACAGCAACACAGACCCGGAAAAGGCTCAACACTACAAGGCAATCCTTGACGAGACGGTCGCTAACCAGAATGCCATGGCAGAACGATTCATCGAAGTATGCGGCGCGGCATACTACTACGGCCACAGCGTTGACATGATGCTCTGGCAGCACGCAGTAAAGGCTCTATACTATCTCCGCACGAAAATCTAACCATCCTCTACGACCATGATTAACGCAAGCAAAGAAGAAATCAGCAAGGCTCTCGATACCAAGGGAGCCGAGTTCCAAGCATCCCTCGACAAGACGATGGAAGTGCTGGATAAGTATCAAGACGCCATCGAGAACGAACGCAACAAGGCGAAGTTCAAGAAAGCACAGGATGAATACATCCGTCACATTTCCAAGCTCGCGCCGCAGAACGAGCGGTTGAGTCAGGAGTTCAGCAAGATTGCCGGGCTCGCCCTGTACCATGAATTGCCGGTGGATGAGAAAACACTGAGCCTTGCATTGAAATACGTGAATCGCCGACACGCGAAATAACCGGAATCCCGGTATTCGGCCCCAGGGGAGCCGCTACCACGCCGCTCCCATTTTTTGACATGCCGCCATGGGGTATGAACATCTACATTAATCCAGAAAAATCTCCGGCGGCAATCCAAGCAAAAGCATCAGGTTCGCCCATCTCCGGCTTGCGTTTCAAACGTGGTGCCAATCTCAACCTGTCCGTGGTTGTGCTGGGCTGCACGAGCGCCAGCAAGCTGCGCTTCGGCATCAAAGCCAAGGGCGACTACGAGGGCGCGTTGCTCGTCTACGCAGCCGCAGATAATGGCATCACCGAAGAAGATGGTACGCGCTTTGAGTTGAGTCTGGCGGTTTCCAGCGAAGCGCTCAATACGGCGTTCAACGTGGGGTCTGGCAATGACGCTACGGCTGCAAGTATTTCGGCTGTGGCGGAGTTTGCTTGGCAGGAGAATGGAGCAGAACGGCTGACCGACACCATCAGCACGACTCTGCTCAACGACATTATCCGACTGGCCACGGATGTACCCGAAGCGGCAGCCGGGGAATATCCCGCGCCGGATCTGGTGGCCACTAAGTCGTGGGTGAACAGCAAGCAAGCCACCGCTGATACCTCTGGCTTCGTCATGCTGGGAACAGACGAGACAATTTCCGGCAAGCAGGTGCGCCCGGTAGGCAAAGCCGCCAGCGGCGGTTTAGCGGTCGATGTTTCCGGTGCTTCCGCTTATGAGATTGCCGTGGCTAATGGCTTTTCCGGCTCGGAATCCGTATGGCTTGAATCTCTCAAAGGTGAGCGTGGTACAAAAGGGGAAGCTGGCGACCAAGGCGAGAGTGGAGCTTCGGCTTATGAGTTGTGGCTGGAAGAAGGTAACGCAGGAGATAAAAAGGACTTCTTTGCTGACTTGGGAACGTCTGCTTTAACAACCCTGTATGAATCGCCCTCCGGTACAGCAATCGATAACGCCAACGTGTATGGCTTCGGCATGGTCATGAAAAACAGAGGGCGAATACAAGCCCTTTCTACGCAATGTCGAACCAGCGGTACTCCGGCTCCAGCCAATACAGAAATTCTGGTCAAGGTCTGGATAAAAGACAGCAGCGGAAACAAAGCCCTACTTGCCACCAGTACGAACTATCAGCAGCATAGCGTAGGGGATACCATGCGCTGGATTTTTGACCCATTTGAGGTAGAAGCCGGGGATATGTTGCTGGTTACATTCCATACCAGCGATTATGCCGAGGGCACTCAATATGCGGTAGGACACCAATGCTGCTTTGCCGTAACTCGTACTACTGAATCAGAAAGTGGTTGCTTAGGTGGCAATGGGCAATGGCAGTATACCAACCTGATTCCGGTTCATACCTGGGAGCTTCAGGTTCGCCATGCGTACGACACCATCTCTCACTTGTCTGCCGAAGAACACGCAGGACTCATTCAACTTCTCGCCCGCAAGGATGCCTTGCTGGCTCTTCTTAACACCTAACCATCACCATACATTTATGACTAATTCATTTGTAACTGGCGGCATCGTGGTCGCCAATGCCTTAGCGGTAGTGACGCTGGCCACAGCTGAACTCAATCCGTTCATCGAATACATCCAGAATGGTGCCTCTGTGGGTGCCATCATGGGTATCTTCCTCTGGCGCGAAATGAAGCGAGCCGAACGCTATGAACACCTCTACGACCAAGAGCGCAAGCTGCGACTCGAAGCCGAGAACAAGTGTGCTAGCTGCCCGTTCGTCAAGCGAGCCAATGAGGAGTTCATCGACAAGCGTGCCGATGACTCGAAATAGCATCGTAAGGCATTGAGAATAAGTGCAGAAAAATAAAGAAAAACCTTGCATCTTGTGCTGAGTCTGCTATACTTTCACCATAGATAAAAGCACTAAGTATCAATGAATAACGAGTACGCAGACAAGCTGGAAGCCTACGGCATTAACCCCGCCAACTACGATGAATACGAGCTGGAGGAAATCGCCGACACACTGAACACCTACGAGGAGAACAAGGCGCAAGCCGACAGCTACCGCAAGGAGTTGGAAGCCGGGGAAGAATCCGACAACGGCTACCACGAGTTCCTACAGGGGATGGCCGACCGTGAAATCATCAGCCTGTATGAAAATTACGGCATCGTGACCAACATCAAAATCGAGGGCTGGGAACCCGCCTCCCGCTAAGGGAGGTGGATTCCCAGCCCGAATCACCAGGACTTCAACCCACACACAAGAGAAAATGAAAGTATACATCGAAGCCCATTTCAAGCAGGTAAAGGAAAACGAGTACAAGCGAGTCGAGGTTATGATTGACGAAGACCTTATACCTTTGGGCGTACACAAGTTCCTAACTGCTCGAT
>CAJGCV010000082.1 GCA_904501915.1 uncultured Akkermansia sp.
CAGGGTACCTACCAGCGCCACGAAGGCACAGGAAGCCACCCACGGAGAGGAAAGTTTGGACAAGCCATCATTCAGCAGACGCCCCCAGCTGGCGTAGGTATCCGGCAGACCGAAGCCCAGGTAGTCCAGCGAGGCGAGCGACAATATCAACGCCGCCACGCTGAATGGCATGAGCGTGACCAGGATTCCGCGCAGATTGGGCAGAATATGGCGCAGAAGGATGTGGCAGGTACCAGCCCCCATAACCCGGGCTGCTGCCACATAGTCACGGGTCTTCTCTTTCATGGTTGCCGTGCGTATCAGGTATGTCATGTGCATCCACCCGAACATCGCCAGCAGACTGAGCACCAGGAACAGGCCGCGCAGCTCCAACGGCACGAAGTCTGCCACAATCATGACGACAAACAAGAACGGCACCTGCGATAATATCTCAATGAACCGCTGAATAATCAAATCAAACCTACCACCGAAATACCCCATGAGCATGCCCATGGTGATGCCGATGAAGTAAATAATGGGCAAATACAGCAAAGCAGCCTTGATATTCACCTGCAGACCGCCGTACAGATACGCCAGGATATCCGCTCCCTGGCTGTTGGTTCCCAGCAGGTGTCCGCCAGTGAAAGGCGGCGCAGGGTGGTAGTACACCTTGCGTTCACTTCCCGCCGGGGTCAGCATCATGAACTTTCCGGCATCCAATGCACCGCGGTAATGTTCATCCACCAGTTTTCCCGCCTTATATGTGGCAGAGTACACTTCGGTGCGGTTCTGCAGCCAGCCCTGGGCATGGCCATCCGGCAGCCCGCGGCGGTAACGCTGGCGCAGGTGCGGCTGACCATCGGCATACAAGCGGCAGGCCAGTCCATTGTACGGCGTCTCGCCATCCACATCGTACAGCACGCCATCCCGCCACTCCAGGGGCTCTGAGGGGAACGGCGCGGCATCCATCGTGGGGGCATAAGGCACCAGCGGCATGATAACGAAGCCTGATACGCCGGGCTGCCCCAGACGGTCACGCAGGGCGCGGTAATCGGTTTCCGCCCTGGCTTCCGCCCCTTTGAGGCCGAAGACCTTGCCAGGCAGAACCGCGCGGGTCAACGCAGGGCTGTAACAGTTTCCATCATACACCACCAGCAGGGCACGATTGCCCACCAGGCATTGGTCCATGGCTGCCAGCAGCATAATACCCCCGAAGGCGATGAGCGACCAGTAACCGCGCTTGATGCTCTTGAACCGGGCCAGGCGCTTGGCATACTCCGGCGGCAGGCGCAGACTGGATTCCCGGCGCACCAGCAGATACAGCCCCGCCAGCAGCAGGCAGGCCATGCCCAACCAGCCAAACCACTGCACGCGGCCATCTGCCGCCAGAAATGGGGCCACTTCCTCTGCACAATTCAGAAACGGCACGTCACGGCTCACCGTGAACGGCCATGAAAGCGTGGGCAGCAGCCAGCCATGCAGTTCGCCCAGCGCCCCAAGCAAGGCCGCCAGTATCAGCAGAAGCGCTATGAGGTTCTTAGACATCACTCAAAACGGACACGGGGGTCAACGAGCGCAACCAGCAGGTCCGAAAGCAGGTTGCCGATGATAATTAACACAGAGGTAAGCAGTAATGTGCCCATGATGAGGGAATAATCCTTATCCAGCAAGGCCTGGAAGCTCAGCATCCCGAAGCCCTGGATGTCAAACACTCGTTCAATGAGAATAGACCCGCCTACGACCGAACAAATGACACTGCCCAGCGAGGAAACAATCGGTATCACCGAATTTCGGAACGCATGTCCCCACACCGCCATGCGGAACGACACACCCTTGGAAACCGCCGTGCGCACGTAATCGGCAGCCAGGTTTTCCATCAGGTTGTTCTTCATCATCATGGTAGTCACAGCAAATGTGGAGACCACATAGCAGGTGAGCGGCAGCACCGTGTGCGCCGCAAGGTCGCACAACTGGTCCTTGAACGGCATCCATTCAAACCCGGGGCTCACCAGACCATACAGCGGGAACCACTCCAGACGCGCCCCCAGATAAACCAGCATCACCGCACCCAGGGCAAAGCCGGGCACAGCATACCCCACAAACACCAGCACACTGGTAACGCTATCCAGCCAGCTGCGGTGCCACAGGGCTTTCATCACCCCCAGCGGTATGCTCACCACATAAGTAATCAGCGCACCCAGCAGGCCAAAATACAGAGAAACCGGCAGGCGGTCCCACATCATGCGGGTCACCGGCTCGTTATACTTGTACGAAAGCCCCAGCTCCCCCTGCAGCACACCATGAAACGCCCGCCGGCTGGCTACAGCGCGCCAATGGCGGCAGGCAGGGCTCTTGGCCAGCGCGGCAATCTCTGCGGCATCGGTTATGTTGCGGCGCGCGGCAAGCCGGGCTGCCCGGTCTGCCGGCGATTCAATTTTCACCGTCCAGCCTTCATCCTCCATCCACTGCGGGGCGAGATACTGCGGGGAATCGCCCTCGCGGGTGACCTCCAGTGTCGCAGCATGTCCGCTGGCAGAGACTATCGTTATCACCGCCACATGGTCGGCATTGAATTCAGCCTTGGCAATCTCCACATTCTGGGGCAGCAGCCCCAGCCACTGCAGATAGGCTTTCCAAGTGGGCTCCTGCAGGTTAAAAAGCTCTTCCAGGCGCTCCAAATCTGCATTTCCCAGGCGGGCGGCAGAAGCATTCCCCACCGTTTTCTCCCCCGTAAGCGCACCAATGGCCTGTTCCTGCAACATGCGCTCCACCGGCCCTCCCGGCACCATGCGGGTCAGAAAAAACACCAGAAACGTAATGCCAATCAGGGTAACAGGCATCAGTATCAGGCGTCTGAGAATATAGTAGCGCATATATAACAGCTCCGTGCATTCTACTCCTTTCCACTCCGTGTGGCAAGTTTGTATTCTGTTATCAGCGCAAGAAAATGCGGCATTGCTGCAAAACAAACAAGAGGCGGCCTCGTAAACAGGCTGCCTCTTGCTGGAAATACCCCCGCGCGGACTCGAACCGCGGACAAATTGATTAAGAGTCAACTGCTCTACCAACTGAGCTACGGAGGCACATTGTCTGTGAGCACCCTGCATCTGTTGTTCTCTATGGGGGAGAAGCCGCTGGTCAGATTTGAACTGACGACCCACGCATTACGAATGCGTTGCTCTACCCCTGAGCTACAGCGGCAGATGCTGTGTGCGGCGGCAGCATACCACACGCCACCGGCCATTGCAAGCCTTTTTTTGGAAAAAAATATGTTCGTTTTCATAAAAAGCTATTTTTCAATTCTTTTCTAAACTTTTACGCTTTACATCCGGCTCATTGCAATGTTATTCTAACAAAGGTACGCTATTGGCTTATGAAAGCGGGCATCATTCTCTCCTGGCTGCTTTTCCCTGTGTTCACCGGCATGGCATATGCCGGTGATATGCGCATGCCGGACTTTTTGAAACGCCACGGCCAGCAACTTGCCCACTTCCAGGGAGATTCCCCGCGCCAGTCCCAGATAGCGCGCATGCTGTCACGCAAGCTGCTCAGCATCGTTAAAGGCGGCGACATCAATGCCCGCGACAGCCGCGGTCAGACCGCGCTCATGATGGCCGCCGCCCTCAACAACCGGGAACTGGTGGATGGGCTGCTGCTCTATGGGGCAGATCCGGGCATTGCGACCCCGAAAGGCCGCTGCGCGCACCACCTGTGTACTGATGACGAGCTTCGGCGCAAACTCATCAGCTGTTGTCTGAAAGCCTCCCGGCCAGCCAGTCTGCACGATGCCGTGCAACTGCCGGAAAAAGCATTTGAAAAGACACTCAGACTACTGCGCGCCGGGGCAGACATCAACCAGCTGAACGATGAGGGCAAAACACCGCTCATGCTCTTGACCGCCGAACAGACGGAACTGGCTCACCTCCTGCTGGAAGCGGGTGCCAACCCTGCTCACTGGTGCATGAAGGAGCGCGCTAAAGCCAAGGTCAGGAAAGTGGAAGTCCTTTTCACCCACAAGAGCCTCACCCCGGAAGAACTGGAGGCAGAAGACGCCGAAAACGCCCGGACCCTTGACCGCATGCGCGCCGAAAAAGTCAAGTGGATGCGATTTATCGATGCGGCCATGGTCCGCGCAAAACCGCGCAACGGGCCTTCTTCCTTCAAGTGGGATTGGCGCGAAAAACGCCATATCAACAACAACCTCGTCTACAAAATGAACGAGGCTCGCGGCATTGAAAGCCCCGGGCGCAGCGGTTACATCGGCCCGGTTTACCGCGGCAAAGTCACCCTGCATTACGACCAGGAGGGTGTACCCCCGCTGAGCGTCCCTGTGCAGAGCGGCGGGCGCGCACACAACTATTTCGGCAACGACGAGCGCACCTCTCCTTCCATTCCGGAGGGCATGGCCGCACGCATCTACCCGGATTTCCACGGCTACAGCATCAACGGCTTCTACATCTCCTGCCTCGGGCGCGACGCCATCCCCAAATTCACCGAAGACCGCAACAGCATCCTGCTGCACCTGGCGCTGGTAGCCGTACCCGGAGAAACAGAGGAAACCACCATCCGCAGCACCGGCTCCCACGGCTGTATTTCCATGAAAAACCTCAGCGACTGGAAAATCATCTACCACGAACTCCGCGGAAAAGGTCACACGCCATCATCCGGCATTGAGCTGACCATCACCTACGCGGTCAAATAAGCCACCGCTGAGCGCAACACCGCTTTTCTTTCTCATAAAAAGCCGTTCCGCAGCATCTCTGCGGAACGGCTTTTAAATCATACCGGCAATTGCCGGCATGGCAATCAGAAGCTGTAACGGAGGCTCACGTTACCAGAGTGGGTGGTAACATCGCCGTTCGCTTTCAGGTTGTAGAACAAACCAGCGCTCCAGTTTTCATCGAACAGCAGGTTTGCGCCCACATTGAGCATGAATGCATGCTTGGACGGGCTGCTGCCCTCCACTTCCATGTCTCCGTACATCAGCGAAGGGTCATCACGCATGACATCAACAACATACGCCAGTGAAAGCTCCGGTGCAAACACCATGCCATTCCCCAGCACCATATCCGTGCTCAGGGTAATACCCAGAGGGATGCTCAGGCTCTGCATGCGGCCATCCTCCAGGGTCACGGAATTACGGCCATATGTCAGGCAGATTTCCTGCTGCCAGCCGCTCATATATTCCAGCCCCGCAAAGATGGTGAGTGCAGCACTATCCCCCAGGGCCACGCAGTAGTGAGCACGGGTGCCTATGGTGAAGGCGTGGTCATTCCACTCTGCCGTTTCTCCCAGCGTCGTGGTGGCATCATTCTCTATGCAGCCATAAGCGGCAAAGGCCTTGACACCCCAGGCGCTCTTACCTTTCGTAAGCTCATCGACATACTGCATCGTGAACGCAGTCATGATGCCCGTCTGGTCACTCTTCATGTAGTCATCACACTCAAAGTCACCATATGTACGGCCCAGAGACACCCCCGCACGGAAGTTTTCCGTATAGGCATGCTGCAGACCAACAGCATAACCACCGCCGCTGTAGGAGAAATCATCATGCTTGATGTATGTACCCAGCGCAGAGCCCCAGACCGTAGTCTGACCAGGAGCCCCGATAAGCAGCTGATTGCATGCGGCATCTACCATATCCTTGAGCGCACCGGTGCTGGCCCACAGCGTATCAGCAAATGCAGATTCCGAGGGCTCTGCATACCGGGGTTCTACATAGCGCAGACTCTCCTCATATGCCTCAATTGCGTCTTCTGCCACCTGGCCACTGAATGTCAGCGTGCCGGTAGTCTTATCCCATTCTAAATCGTAATTTTCCAGCAAATCCTCACCGGCAGCAAGAGTGCAGACAAACTTGCCATTATTGGTAACTGTGATATTACCGGGATTATCCACTTTCAACAGGGTAAGAGTGAACGTATTCGGGCCTCCGGACTGGGATGCGTACTCGGCTACGAGACCGCCAGTCACCTCAACTTTCACAGCCACATCGCCATTGAGCGTCAGCGAGCCGCTTACCAGGGCGTTCGAGTAGTAACCCGGGCCATTCTGCGTTTCCGTGGCCTTTTTAGTGCCATCAACACTGAAACTCAGCTGGGTAGAATCGTCAAACGTCAGGTTACCCGTGAATGCCATATAACCGGGGCTATTGCCCACATGCATCATGGCACCACTCTGAATCCAGGTATCACCGCCGAAAGTGCCCGTGCCGTACACGGCGGCTCCGCTTTCAACCTCCACAGCTCCGGCAATCTCGCCATTGTTGGTCAGCACAGAACCATCTGCAAGCTTAATCATGGCGTCAATCTGCCCCTGGTTCAGCAATGTTGAACCACTTTCCAACGACACCTCCGAGCCCTGAATAGTGCCGAAGTTTGTCACAGATGCGTTCGAATCAACATTCAGAGTCGAATTAGTACCGCCCAGAGTAGTATTTGCTCCAATTTCAAGCAAGGCGTTCTGTACAGTAGTCGTACCTACTTCATAGCGTTCACCGTTCAATGCGGCAAGTGCTCTGGTCATGATGTCATATCCCTGTCCGGAAATAGACAAATCTGCACCACCCGTCACGCTGTACGCAATGGTAGCACCTGTCGTATTTTCGAGTGTCTGACCCGGTGAGGTCTTAAGCTCACCGCCCATACCGGCAATCTTATCCGTCGACAGAGTCGCATCTGCAAGCCCGCTGGCATCAATCACACCACCGTCCTCGATGTAGTATGGCTTACTGGCATCAGCGTCGTATATCTGAGTACCGTTTACAATGGTGGCCGCATCCTTGAAATCTTCAGGCTTCTGGCCATTCTGGCAGAAGTATACGCCCACCTTGCCATCCAGTCTGGCCTGCGCCACAAACTTACCATCCAGTTTGATGTAATCCAGCCATTCCATCATATAGCCTTCACCATCTTCTGATTCAAATCCTGGTACTTCGTAGCTATAAAAATGGCCGTCAAAACTGTATGCCTGCAGCAGGGAAAGAGATGCCGCATCCACCGAACCGCAGACAAAGAGTGCATGATTGGCCGTTGGCACCTGATACCCACTCCGATAGCTCCAATCCCCCGTTGTATCCTTACTATCGAGGTCTACATCCCCTTGGAACCATATACCTGTCGGCTTGGTTACCTTCATGTTCCCCGTTACGGTAAAAGTATCCCACTTCAGCTTTTCCTGCCCCGTTTCCGGATAGGAATCGTACCACGCAGCATGGAATATAACACCACCCCAGAGGTAGCTGTAATGAGACATTTCCACATTGTCTTTCACCACAATCGTCCCCTTATTCCCACTCAGCATGGCACCACCGGCCAGTGTCAGGTTACCATACAGAATCGAGCCAGCCGAATACCCGCCATGCCACATTTCCAGCGAGAGTTTTTCGTTAATCACCAGCTCGTCGCAGAGAATGGGGGCCCCAGCCTCAATCGTGGCATATTCAAAACGGGCATCGTTGATATCCACAATCATGTCCCCATAAAGCTGCAAATCTGCACCATTGCGGAACAAGGAGTCCACGTTCACCTTAACCGGCACTTGTGAGAAGGAATTAATAGTAAAAACAGTATAATCGATCGTCACCTTTTCATCCATGTAGAAGCTGACGGCATCTTCCCCCAGCCACACATCAAAATTTCCGAGCCACCCGCCCGGATTCTCCTTGCTGTTATAAGGAGTCGCGAGAGTACCCGCCCCGGTAAACGAAACGTACGCTCCTTCGGTGTGCCATTCATACCATATATCAGCAGGGTCCAGGGCAACGCGCCCCACCAGAGTCATGTTACTGTCCCCTTTATATACGAGAGTATCACTTTCATGACTTTCACCATTTTCATCCTCCCAGGTATCTGGCTTGAAATCGGCAGGATTAAGAGTAACAGCCTGGGCTGCCATACCAAGTGCCACAATAGCACCCATCAGTAATTTAGGTAATCTGAGTTTCATAGCTACGTAAAATTATTTTCTGAAGCCCCGTGAGAGAACAGGCTCTTCTAACAATCCAATCTAACGCATTTCCTGTGCGATG
>CAJGCV010000083.1 GCA_904501915.1 uncultured Akkermansia sp.
CAGTTGGTAGAGCAGTAGACTTTTAATCTATTGGTCTCGGGTTCGAGTCCCGATTCGCGTACTACATGTCCCCATCGTCTAGGGGTTAGGACATATGATTCTCAGTCATAGAACCGCGGTTCGAATCCGCGTGGGGATGTAGCAGAAAGCCCGGAGTGATTCACTCCGGGTTTTTGCTTGCAATTTTTCAGTGCGCAGCGGGCGGCTGCGGTTGGATGGAATTGAAAATCTCATCAAGACGTAGCTTTTGCGTTTTGTTGCGCAGGATACCGTACCTTAAATCCGTCAGCATCCAGGACATTCATCAAGTGGTCGGCGGCTACCTCGAAACAGCAATCCGGATTCAGACTGGCAACTATATCGTGCTTTCATTCAGCTTGTGACAGACTCCGTGTTTGAGGGGCATGCGGCTCTATCCGCGCTTTCAGCATTCAGGACGGCCGCTTCCAGGATGCTGCTCCGTTCGTTGGTATAGGCATTTACGTCAGCCCTGACATTGATGAGCTGTTGCCAGGTCACCGTGGGAGAGAGCGTGCCTCAGGTCGGTGTAACCGAAATTATCGATTGCATTGATATCAGTCCCTGCCTGGAGGAGCAGGGGGACAATGGGTGTGTGGTTGTCATGTACTGCCTCAATGAGGGCTATGTCGCCATGGAATGTCCGGCTGTTCTCCTTTGCACCTGCTGCCTGCAAGTCCAGCGCGATGTCCGCATTGTCTTCAATAGAGGTGTAGATAAGAGCCGTTCCCTGAATCGAGTATTCTTCCTGCTGATCCGCTTTGCCTGATGCGGTGAATGAGCTCGCTCAGTGATTTCGGACTCGCGGGGGCTGCCTACTGACAAACGAACTGTAGCAAGGCGCTTAATCCGTTAATTATGAGTGTGATTGGGGAATGTGCGAGGGATATGACCGATATCATAGTGGTTGGTGCTGCAGATTCAAGCCCGGATGGTCCCCCCCCAAAAAAAATCCGTTACCCCTGAATGGAGCAACGGATTTTGTAACTAATCTATGAAAAAGATAATTTACTTACGGCGGCGGCGAGAGGCAAGACCACAGAGAGCCAGCAGAGAAAGTGTAGCCGTGGAGGGCTCGGGGATAACTGGAGTACCAGTCACAGAAAGATTGGAAATAGTCCAAATACCGGTAGCATTATTAGCTCCATCACCACAGAACATAATTTTATCGAGGACAAAGTTCTTACCTAAGTCAATATTTACTGTTGCTGTAGAATCTGCCGAAGTGCTGCTTGCTGTAAGCGTCAAAATGGTATTACCTTCTGCATTTACAGCTGTACTACCTGTAAGGGTCGCTGTCGCATTGTAGTTACATGCGGAGGACAACAAGGAGGAGGAATCCATTGTGGTGCCGTTTTCCCATGCCTCATTAAGGTAATAGCTGCTGGCTGTGACGTTATCAGAAGTGCCGTAGAACAAGGTTCCGTCCGTATAACCCTTCGTACCCAGAGTCAAGGATTTCTCGGTCCCAATAAGCACAAACGAGACGCCTCCGCTGACACTGCCGCGGGTAATATCAACTGAGAACCCAAGCGTGCCACCCAAATTTGTCGCAAGGTCGTAGGTGGCAGAAGTTTGAGACCAGTTACTGTTGTCCAGGGTGAGCGTTCCGCTAGTAGCATTCTGCGACCATGTAGCTGTTTTACCGGTTCGGACAGTGTGACTCCAACCCTCTTCGGTAAGCGGGGTCAGCGTCACAGGCTCTGTAGCCATGGCTACACCAGCCAGAGCCATGAGTGCGATAACAGATTTCTTCATAATTGTAAGGTTTGATTGTTAATGTTTATCAGTAGCTTGTGCAGGGGTGCCCGTTCCCACGCGCGTCGGGATGCTGAGAGACCTGCTCCTAAGCCGCTGGAAGAAATATACAGCATAAAAAATGCTGTATACTGGGATTAGCTATGTTCCTTATTCAGTTATGTGGGATTCAGACCGTCAGACGCGTCTATTCCAGCTGCATTACTGTACGAAATGCGTTATTTTACTTCAAATTTCGACTTTTGGGCTTGCTACAGCATTTTTTAAGCTGATACTATGAAGGTTCACGAGTCGCCCAAAGCACTCATGGCTCATTAAATGATTTTTGCGCCGCTCCCGGCGAGCGGAATTATGCCCCCGCGTAAGCGACGGAATGCTTGGTAACGCACATAATAAACCATAACTGAGCGAAGCGAAGAGGGTGGCAGAAATCGATGCCTTGTTAAGTAACAATGCAACGGAATTTGCGAATTAGGATTAACGAATTTGGAGTTAGCCGATGATGGCGGGTTTGGGGGGTATGGAGCAAAACTTACTGCCGGAACAGGCGTACTATTGCCAGTCCCTGTTTCCTGTCTCCGGACTCAAACTTTCGCTTTCTCCGTTCGCCAGAAGAAATCGACAATGTGTAATATTTTTTGCTTTGTTATGAGAGTTGTCTGTATTATGGATCCGTCCGGGAAATCTGGTCCAACCCCGACAGAAGAAGGAGAGGGTCGCTTGCGGCGTGGCAACTCAGGAATTCTTGATGAAGGGGAATTATGGGCGGTGTATCAAACGGGCGCAATGCTGCCGCTTAGTGGTTTTCGCCCATGACCCAGCGGTAGAAGTTGCAGCCGATGAAGTTGCCCGCTACAATGCAGGCATAGAAGGGCAGGATTTTCCAGAGGTGAGATGCCCAGAATTCCAGCGGTACACAGCTGTAGAAGAACGCATCTGCAATGCAGTGCGGGAAGCCGCACACAATGAAAAGCGGCACGCCGAACAACATCGGCAGGCGGTTCCGCTTGCGCGAAAAGGTGACCGCCGTGGTCATGATGAATCCGCAGGGTATGGAGAGCAATAAACCGTTGATAAGCCCTAAATCCAGGCGGCTCTGCAGCAGTGCCTGGGCGGTTTCCTGCAGGGGCATGGGGCTCAGCCGCGTGAAGAGGGAGAAGGTGGCGCACCCGGTAATGTTGCCGATAAGTACCAGGGCAAGGGGTATAAATTCACGTTTCTGAATGAAACCCGCGGTGCCGGTGTACAGAAAAAGGCGGTAGCTGATGACGGCAATAAGCGCAAACGCAAAGATGACGCAGCCCGCCAGATACTGGTCCTGCGCCTTGAGTGACAAAAAGCCGAAGCCGGCTACGCCGATGCAGATGCCCGCCATGAATGCTGAGCGGATGATGTGAAAAGGACTCATGTTTTCTGTTATGTTAGCAGATATTTTGGAAACGCAAAGAAAAATCTTTGCCAGAAGTGATATTATGTCTAAGCTTGTACTCGACAAACGGGCAGTGATGTGGTTTAGTATTGCCACGTTTATCTTTTCCTTACGCATATGAAGTCCTACACCATTTTCCAGAAGTCTGATGACGCAACGGTTGATGCTTTCCTTGAATGGATGCGCAACCAGGAACGCAACGTGTACCGCGCTGCTCTTCGTGAGCTGGGTGCTCTCAAGAAGCTCCGCCCGCAGTACATGCAGCAGAAGCCCGTTGCAGAGCAGTTTGCCTGGATTAAGAAGATGCTGGCATGGAAGCCGGCTGAGACCATTGCTGACCACCTGCTGCAGGTGTGGCTTATCCGCAAGCACGAGGGCATGCTGGTGAGCTTCATTGAGAAACTGGGTATTGAGCACAATGGCCACGGCGTGGTGGATGTGCTGCCCGAGACGCTTGATGCTGATAAGCTCAAGGAGGCTGTGGACTCCCTGTTTGCCTCTTATCCCGCCGGTGCTGTGTCTGTATACCTGCACATGTTCCAGAACCAGACCGAGGAAGGCTGGCCTGAACTGCAGGCTATTCTTGATTCCGACGAACGCGTCACCATCAAGTAACTCCCGGATGATTTTCCGCTGAAGCGGCCGGCAGGGGCGGATTTCTGCCCGCCGACCGCTTTTTCTTTCCTGAACCCACATGACCGAGGACGAACAATTCATGCTGCTGGCCATGCGCGAGGCCGAAAAGGCCCGCGAGGTGGGCGAGGTGCCTTGTGGTTGTGTTGTGGTCAGGGACGGGCGCGTGATTGCCCGCGGCTGGAACCAGGTGGAAACACTGAAGGATGCCACAGCCCATGCCGAAATGCTTGCCCTGACTGCGGCTGAAGCCGCCGTGGGCGATTGGCGGCTGGAGGGCTGCACCGTGTATGTGACCAAGGAACCGTGCCCCATGTGTGCCGGGGCGTTGGTGCATTGCCGTCCGGACCGTGTGGTGTTCGGTATCCCCGACCCCAAGGGCGGCGCCTGCGGCGGCTGGATTAACCTGCTGGATTCCAATCCTCCGCTTAACCACAAATGTGCAGTGCAGGGCGGGGTGCTCGGAGATGCCTGCCTGGAGCAATTTCAATCATTTTTCCGCGCGGCGCGCGCTGCCGCCAAGGAACGCAAGCGCCGCGAACGAGAGGAGGCTTCCCATGATTCCGCAGATTGAGGTATATGTAAACGTGGAGAATGAATGGGTGACGGAGACGCTGGCTGAGCGTTTCCGGGATGCCCTGCAGCTCATGTTGCCCGATTTGCTTGCTACCCCCCAGGGGCCGGACCATGTGCTCAGTACTCTGGATACGGTAGAAATTTCCATTGTGGATGACCCCACTATAGCTGAGGTTCATGCTGAGTTTCTGGATGACCCCACTGCAACAGATGCCATTACCTTTCCCTATGGTGAAGTGCTCGTCAGTTGCGATACTGCCGCTTCGTATGCTGCGGCTCACGGCATAGAGAGAGAGGAAGAACTCTTCCGCTATATGGTGCACGGTCTCACCCATCTGCACGGTTACCTGGATTACGAACCGGCGGACCGCGAAGCGCTCTTTGCCGTGCAGGAGCCGTTCGTCAAACGCTTTTTCCCGGGGTAATGACCTCATGAAAAGTGTGCGAACCTGCTCGCACGTGAAATTGTCCTGTCGGACAGTGAAACTCCCGCCTGCGCTGCCCGGGCATTTTAACGTGTTTTCTATGCGGAGAGAGGTGGAGAACGCGCAGAAAGGTTGACAGTACAGGCGAAAAGTGGCAAGATAGGGGGCATGAAACGGATTGCACGCCTGGTAGCCCTGCTGCTGATTTCTCAGCTCTGTGTGAGTTGCGGGGAATCAGACCAGGAGAAGCGTGAGCGGGCCTCGCAATTCACCACGCCGACAAAGCCAGCGCCGAATCCGCAGCGGGAATCGCTGCAGGCGCTGGTGCGCACAGATAAGCAGGTGCCTGCCACTCTGAATGGCACGCCGCGGTTTAAATTGTACAGCGTGTATGAGGGGGAGGATATGCGGCAGGTGACCGAAGTGTCCGGACGCACGTTACTGCTGTGTTTCACCGCCCCCTGGTGCCGGCACAGCAACTCCATGCGCAAGTCTCTGCAGCAGCTTGCTGAAATGGAAAAAGGCGGAGTGCAGGTGGTGGAGATAGATGCAGATGCATACCCGACCCTGGCGAATGAATACAACCTGACTAAAGTGCCTACCACCATATTCTACACGGAAGGTGTGAAGCTGCGCAGCATCGAAGGAGCTTATACCGCCGAAAGTCTGCAGCGGTATCTGCATTCCATGCTCACCCAGAGTGATTCCGAACCCTGATTTTCAAAATACAACATACACACACATATATGCGATTCCTCACAGGATTACAGCCCAGCGGTCAGCTTCACATCGGCAACTATTTCGGAGCGATTGAACCCGCCGTGCGGTTGCAGGAAAAAGGAGAAGCGTTCTACTTCATTGCCAATTACCACGCCATGACCACCATGGAAAGTGCAGAGAAGCTGCGCGACAATACACGCGGACTGGCGGTGGATTTTCTGGCATGCGGGCTCGACCCGCAGAAGGCGGTTTTCTTTGCGCAATCAGCCGTACCGGAGGTGAATGAGCTGGCATGGATACTTTCCACCCTGTGCCCCATGGGGCTGCTGGAGCGTTGCCACTCATACAAGGACAAGGTGGCCAAGGGGTTTGCCGCCAGCCATGCGCTGTTTGCTTACCCAGCCCTCATGGCGGCAGATATTCTACTGTATGATTCCGACGCCGTGCCCGTGGGCAAGGACCAGAAGCAACACCTGGAGGTAACGCGTGACCTGGCAGGCAAGATAAACGATGCCTTTGGCGAAGGTTTGCTGAAGATGCCCGAAGCCATCATCAGCGAAGCCACGGCCGTAGTTCCCGGGCTGGATGGGCAGAAAATGAGCAAAAGCTACGGCAACACTCTGCCCATTTTCGGCGAAGAAAAGCCCTTACGCAAACTCATTAACAAAAAGGTGGTGACGGATGCCACCCCGCTTGAAGACCCGAAGCCCACGGAGAATTCCATCATCCTGGCTCTCTACAAACTCTTTGCCTCGCCGGAGCAATACCAGGCCATGGTGGATGCGCACCATGCCGGCGGTGTCGGCTACGGGCAGTTCAAGAAGGACCTCTTTGAGGCATATTGGGAATACTTCCGCGCAGCGCGAGAGAAGCGAGAGTGGATTCTCGCACACCCGGAATACGTGGACGATGTGCTGAATACCGGTGCTGCCCGCGCCCGTGAGGAAGCCGCCAAGGTGCTCACACGCGTGCGCCAGGCCGTTGGCCTCGGATGGATATAAATGATTTACGATTTTTGATTTACGATTTACGAAAAAAATCAGTCACTCAGGCCGAATGTCAGGCGGTTGGACTCTTGCTTCTTACAACAAAAAAGCCCTGCAATCCGCAGGGCTTTTTTGTTGCTGTAATTGAGGTGGTTTACAAGGTCTTGAGTTCAGCCACGGCAGCTTCAAGGGAAGCAATATCCTGGATAGAAATGACCTTGGCTTCCTTGCAGATGCGACTCATCATGCCGGCAAGTGTGTTGCCGGGGCCCATTTCGATGAAGAGGCGTTCACCTTTATCGATGAGGTCCTGCATGCAGGCAGCCCAGCGCACAGAACCGCATACCTGTTCGCCCAGCATGGCGCGCACATCATCCGGTCCGGTGACGGTGCGGGCTTCGTAGTTGCAGTAAACGGGAACGACCGGGGTGACCATGGGGGTAGCCTCCAGCTCGGGGCGCAGAGCGGTCTGGGCGCTCTTCATGAAGCGGCTGTGGTAGGCTCCTGCCACGTTGAGCTTCTTGGCAATCTTGATACCGGCGGCCTTGGCCCCGGCAACGGCCTTGTCAACACCTTCAACAGAACCGGAAACCACCGTCTGCCCGGGGCAGTTGTAATTGGCTACGTCAATATCACACTCAGCGGCGAGATTTGCCACGGCTTCATCACTGCCGCCAATCATGGCGGCCATGGTGCTGGGAGCCGCCTGGCAAGCTTCCTCCATGAGAGCGCCGCGCTTCTGAACGAGTTTAAGACCGTCCTCCATGCTGAACGTGCCAGCTGCAGCGTGGGCGGTGAATTCGCCCAGGGAAAGACCGGCTGCTGCCACGGGTTCAATATCCACCAGGCTGCTGAGCACCTTGTAAATGGCCAGACCATGCAGGAAGAGAGCCGGCTGGCAGTTGCAGGTGCGGGTCAGTTCATCATCCGGGCCTTCAAACATCACCTTTGTGAGCGGATAACCCAGCGCTGCGTCTGCGGCATCCATCATCTCGCGAGCCGCGGGATATGCTTCATAAAAATCCTTACCCATGCCCACTTTCTGGGCACCCTGACCGGGGAAAAGAAGTACTGCTTTCATAGTAAAATCAACCGGCGCCATGCCGTTAACCTGTAGCATACACTCAAGCTGGAGTCAGGTCAAGCAAATTTGGCTTGTGGTGGCTGTTTTGCGCCTGTTTCAGATTTGCTGACTCATTCTGCCAGTCAAATGGGAATTTGAAGGGCAATAGCCCTTCAAATTTGCACCTGTGCGAAGCGCAGGTATTTCGTCCTTTGCGCAGCAAAGGAATTCATCCACTGCAAAGCAGTGGTTTCTTCCGCCGGTACGGCGGATTTCATACTCGCGCAGC
>CAJGCV010000084.1 GCA_904501915.1 uncultured Akkermansia sp.
CTACGCCGAGACCTACGCCTGCTATCGCAGGCCCGCGAGACCCGTCTTCGCCCCGTGCCGGGGCTACGCCGTGGCAGGGTAGATAGCTGCCAGGGTAAATGAAGCCCGCAATCCGAAAGGATTGCGGGCTTCATCGTTTGTGTGCGCAGCACACAAATATCGTCCATGCACAGCATGGATATCGTTCCCAATACAACCGGGGCAAAACACAGAGCCATTCATAGGGAAGCAAGAGGCCCCGTCCCTCTGCATCGGGACTAAAAGTCCCGTGCCCCGACAATAAAGCTTCCGTCTCCGCTGCAGCCAATTATCAAACCTCTTATTCTCATTTCTACTTGATTGTTAGATAGCAGTGTGTTAGATTCGCTTTGGAATGGAGGTTGAAAAACTACAGCAAGTGTGGAAAATCCTCATGCGTGGCGTGTGCTGGGCATGTGGGCTGAGCTGGCTGTGCGTGTTTTGCGTGTTGCCTGTGGCGCTGGTGATGGAGCTTCGGTGGTTGATGAATCTTCTGGTTCAGGTGGCTTCCGGTATGCTTCTGCTGTTACTTGTGTTGTGCGGAGTATACTGGCTGGCGTGCGCGTTCCGGGGAAGGGTATGGAGATTTGAAAGACTGCTGGCAGTGGGTTCGCTTCTGATATTTCTCGGCGGGTATAAGGGGATTGGTACCCCGGTCCGATATGCCTTGTGCCTGGATTCCTGTTCCTCCGTTTCTGTAGAACCGACCTGGCATGTGTCTCTTGCGCAGAAATGTTTCATGCGCCTGACAGATGATTGGAGCAATGGCCGCTTTGGTATGCGACTGGTCGCGAGTGAAGTAGAGTTTCATCAGAATTATGGCCCGGTAGTAGAGGATGGCTCCTGCCGGATTTCTTTTGATGCAGGAAATGGCGAACACGCGCATTTCAGCGATGAGTTTACGCTTGAGTTGCCGGATGCCTCGGATGCTTCCAGTCTGGAAATCTGCTTTGCTGAAGACTCCCCCGCGCTGGGAATAGCGGTGAGACCGGAGCCCGAACGTGGTAACTCTGATGCCGAAGCTGTCTGGCAGAGTGGTAATGCGCCACAGCAGTGGTGCGAATCTCAGGGATACCTGTGGCTGCCTGTTCAGACCGGGAAACCGCTCGAATTGCCCGTTATGGATGGAGTGGTTGCCTTTGAAGTGGTGTACCCCATTACCTGGTATAGTGATGTGGCCGACCGTCGGGCTCCTTATACATCGGTTTATTTTGCCGTGGGTCGTATCAAATAATCAAACTGAAGATGGAAATGAAAAAGCGTTTTGAAACCGGATGCTCCGGACGGCACTCAACCCTATCTGCTGCTGGGTGTGATCTTGCAGCTCAAGGAAGATGCGATAGCAGAAGGCCGGAAACGTATACCCGCCGGGTTGCAATTGTAATTACTGCTGTGGAGCATGTGAGCTCGTGCGGAGGATAAGTCGCAGGGCTGGTACTGAGCTCAGAAGCACCATGGCAAAGGTAAAGAACGCGTGCGTCAGGTAAAGTCCCGGTGTGGTGTGGGCGGGCAAGGACATGTCCAGCACTTCTACCGGGAAGGCTTGCACACCGATTTCTGCCAGGATTTCGCGGATGGCTTCGCGCCAATGCAGAGTTGCCCAGGCAAGCGGGAGTCCCAGCGCAATACCGCTGGCGGCAACGCTGCCCGCCATGCAGAGGATGATGGCGCGGAGTTTGCCCGGGGGCATGCCGTAGGCTGCCATGATGCTGAGTTCGTGTCGCCGTTGCAGACAGATGACCCAGAGCAGGGCTCCACTGGCAAAGGCGGCGAGAGCGGTGCAGAGGTAGAGGATGAATCCCATGGTTTGCTTGGCTCGCTGGATGATGCTGAGCCATGCCGCGGTGTCGGCGTGTGTGGGGTGAATTTCGACCTCGGGCGCTGATTTTTGCAGGTTTTGGATGATGGTGTTGATATGGCGCTGCTCTGACAGGTTAATGGCAAGTGCCGGGGTGCCGGCCTCCAGGGAGTGGGGTAGCAGAATATCGGGCACCAGCATGCGTCCCGGCACCCGGTAGATACCTTGTATGCTGAAAATCTGTGTGTCGCCGGGGAATTGGATGGGCAGGGTGTCGCCTGGTTTCAGTTTCGCTTTTTCTGCAAGACTTTGCGAGATGAGGGCGTTGCCGGGGTTGAGTTTGCCCTGACCGCTGATGATGAGCGGGGCGATGAGCTCGGGGTTGTGCCAGGTGATGTAACGGTTGAGTCCGTGCGGGGTGGCTGCGATGCCGGCCTGGCAGAGGGTGGCGGTACAGGTGGCGGGGAGTGGCAGGGAACCCGGCAGGATGCCGGAGCGACTGGTGATGAGTAAATCCGGCATGCAGGCATGCACGCCTGCGTCGATTTCCCTCACCATGCCATCCATGACGCCGCGCACGACAATTTGCAGCATGAGTCCCAGGGCAATACCTGTTACGCAGACGCTGGCGACAATGCGCTGTGCTCCTCGTCTGGTCCAGAGCAGCTGATGTGTCAGGTGGAGGATGTAAGCCCAGCGTGCCATGCTGCCAATATGCCATAAAGCACCTCTCTCGTCAATTTTTCCTTTACTTATGGTATCCTTTTCATTAAGCTTGAAGCAAATGAAAGCATCTACCTTATTGGAGTTTTCTCTCTTTGGCCTCACGACGGTGCTGTTCCGGCGGAAGAAGCCGATATTGGGCACCATCATCGTGACAGACCGGTGCAACCTGCGCTGCAAGCATTGCTCGGTGAATAATCTGACCGCCATTATACACCCTTATGCCCAGGTGAAGGTCGAAATGGAGCAGCTGTACTCCATGGGGGTGCGGATTCTGTTCTTCTGCGGCGGTGAGACATTCCTGTGGAAGGATAGTGGCAAAACCATACGTGACCTGGTGCGCGAGGCAAAGGAAATGGGGTTCCGTATCGTGAACATTGTGACCAACGGCACGCAGGGTTTGGATTTACCGGAGGCGGATTTGATTCTGCTGAGCCTGGATGGTGATAAGGAGCACCACAACATCATCCGTGGCAATACCTATGACCTTATCATGCGGAATATCGAGCAGGCAACGTCGGATAACATATGCCTGTACATGGCCGTGAACCAGATTAACAAAGGCTGCATCCGCAGTGTGTGCGATGTAGCGCGCACCCAGCCGAATGTGCGGGCTGTCTCTTTCAATTTCCACACGCCCTATCCAGACACCCGGGACCTGGTGCTTACCCGTGAGGATAAAGTGGCCTGCTGTGCGGAAATCGGGCAGCTGATGGATGAGGGATACCCCATCTTCAACCTGCGCAGCGCCTTCCCGTATATTATTGATAATAATTTCCCCACTCCCTGTTACCAGTGTGTGGTGATGGAAAACGGCGAGCTTTCCACCTGCGGGCGCTGCATTCATGTGCCGGGTCTCTGCGATGAATGCGGCTACTTCTTTGCGGCTGAATATGCGCTGGTTTTCCGTGGGAACCTGCGCGTGATAACTGAAATGCTGCGCACCTACACCCGATACGTCTGATTCATGAACCTTCTGACCACAGCTGCGCGCACCTGGCTGACCCGGAGCCCTGAGCCGTTCCGCTTCACGGCGGATAATGATGAGGTGCTGGATTACGACGATTGCCCCGGGTTGGGACTGTATGTACACATCCCGTTCTGCCGTACGCTGTGCAATTTCTGCCCTTATTGCAAGGAACGCTATACCCCCGAAGCAGCCGGCGCCTACACCGCAGCGCTGCTGCAGGAAATTGAGATGGTGGGGCGCATGCGAGGTGAGCGCACCCGGGTGAGCAGCTTGTACTTTGGCGGCGGTACTCCCGCGCTGTTGGCTGCGGAGCTGGGGCGTATTATCGAGGCGCTGCGGCAGTACTTTGATATCACCGACGGCGTGGGAGCTGAGCTGCATCCAGCAGATGTGAATGTGAAAACGCTGAGCCTTCTTCGTGAGGCGGGGGTGACGCGTATCAGTATCGGCATCCAGAGTTTTCTGCCGGAGTTTGCCCGGTGTCTTGGACGCCCCGCACCTCAGCCGGAGAAACTGGCCGCTGCGTTGGCGGCGGTGCCATTTGAGACGGTGAGCATGGATTTCATCTTCGCCTTGCCCGGGCAGAAGATAGAGCACATCCGCCGGGATCTGGACACAGCCTTTGCCCATGGTGCTAATCACGTGGCGGTATATCCCTTCATTGATTTCTCCTTCACCGGCAGTCCGGTGCATGCCATGCCCGGCAGACAGAAACACCGCCTGCTGGATAAACTGACCGCCTACTGCGAATCCAAGGGGCTGGTGCGGGATTCTATCTGGACCTTTGCCACCCCGGGCGGGCATCGCTACTCCAGCATGACCCGCGACACCTTCCTGGGGTTCGGCTGCTCGGCTACCACTCTGCTGCGCGATAGTTTCAAGATAAACACATTCTCAGTCAAGGCTTATATTGAACGCATACGTGCCGGGCAGTTGCCCACCGCACTTACCACACGTTTCAGCCGGCGGCAGCGCATGCTCTATTACCTTTTCTGGAGGGCGTATACCACCAGCGTGAGCCGCTCGGATTTCCGGGACTTCTTCGGTACGGAACTGGAGAAGGAGTTCGGAGCGGAGTTCCGTCTGGCCCGGTGGCTGGGGTATATTGTGCACGAGGGCAATGGCTACCGCCTTACTCCGCTGGGCGCGTATTACTTCCACTATTTTGAGAACTTCTACACACTGGCCTACATAGACAAGATGTGGGGCATCCTGCGCCACTGTGATTTTCCGGAAAGCATCGTGCTATAGTTGGCGTAATTTGAGGTTGACTTAACGGGGCAGGGTGGTATGATGAGCTAAGCTATGACACAGGATGCCCTTCTTAAGTTGTTGGAGGCGGACGCGCGATTGAGCGACCAGCAGATTGCAGACCGCCTTGGTGTGGATGTTGCAACCGTGGCCGCCAAGCGAGCTGCGCTTGAGAAGGCAGGCCGCATTGTGGGTTACCAGGCCATTGTGAATGATGACGGCGAGGGCGTTTCCGCATTCATCGAAGTGCGCTGCACTCCCGAGCGCGGCGGCGGTTTTGACCGCCTGGCCTCCCGCATTGCCCGTTTCAAGGAGGTGCGCAGCCTGTATCTGATTTCCGGTGGCTATGACCTGCTGGTGATGGTGGAAGCTCCCACGCTGCTGGAGGTGGCCCGCTTTGTGAGCGAGAACCTGGCCAGCATGCAGAATGTGATTTCCACTGCTACGCATTTCCGTCTCAAGACTTACAAGAACAACGGCCTCATCTACGCTGAGGAGCCGGAGGCTGAACGTCTTAACATCATCCCCTGATTATGGACTGGAGCAAAATGCTTTCCAAACAGGTCACGGATATGCCCCGCTCGGGTATCCGCGAGTTCTTTGACCTGGCTACAGGCAGCAAGGATATCATCTCCCTGGGGGTGGGCGAGCCCGATTTCGTGACCCCGTGGAATATCCGCGAAGCCGCCATCCGTTCGCTGGAGCGTGGGCACACCACCTACACCAGTAACTACGGCCTGGAATCCCTGCGCCGCGCTATCAGCACTTATGTGCAGGGCTTTTTTCATGTGGAGTATGATCCGCTGTGCGAAATTCTACCCACGGTGGGCGTGAGCGAGGCTATCGACCTGGCGCTGCGCTGCCTGCTGAATCCTGGGGATGAGGTGCTGTATCACGAGCCCTGCTACGTGAGCTATGCCCCCACGGTGATGATGGCTTATGGCATACCCAGGGCCGTGGAAACGAGCATCGATGACCTTTTTGCGCTGAATCCCGCGAAGCTGGAAGCAGCCATCACCCCGCGCACCAAGGTGCTGATGCTGAACTTCCCCACGAATCCCACCGGCTCCATTGCCCCGCGCAAGACGCTGGAAGAGATTGCCGCCATCTGCATCAAACATGATTTGTTTGTGCTCACGGATGAGATTTATTCCGAGCTTCGTTATGATGAGGAGGAACATACCTCCATCGCTTCGCTGCCGGGTATGAAGGAACGCACACTGCTGCTGCACGGCTTCTCCAAGGCCTTTGCCATGACCGGTCTGCGACTGGGTTATGCCTGTGGCCCGAAGGAACTCATCGAGCAGATGATGAAGGTGCATTCCTACACCATGATCTGCCCGACCATTACCTCGCAGGAGGCTGGTATCGAAGCTCTGGAGAACGGTGTGGATGCCATGCTGGAGATGCGCGAAAGCTATCACAAGCGCCGCGACTATATTGTGGGTCGTTTCAATGACATGGGTATGGATTGTCATCTGCCCGGCGGTGCGTTCTACACCTTCCCCAGCATTCAGCGTTTCGGTATTTCATCCAAGGAGTTCGCTCTCCGTCTGCTGATGGAGCATAAGGTGGCAGCTGTACCCGGCACTGCTTTCGGTGCCTGCGGCGAGGGCTACCTGCGCTGCTGCTATGCCACTGCTCAGAATCTGCTTGAGCAGGCCTGCGACAAGATGGCGCGTTTCTGCGAATCACTGAAGTGATTCGCAGAAAGTACGAAGTACGAGGTGGGAAGTACGAAGTGTAAAGTTACGCGGACTTACGTCCGCAGGTTGCAGGAAGATGAATAATGGCCTGGACTTCAGAGAGACGTTAACGCAGCGCACACGTGCGTTTGCGTTGCGGGTGTTCAAGCTCTGTACTTCGTTGCCGAATACTCCTGAGGCTTTTCACATACGCGACCAGCTTTTCCGTTGCGCCTCGTCTGTTGCTGCGAATTATCGGGCATCTGGTCGAGCGAAATCTGACAAGGATTATCTGAATAAACTGAAAATATGTGAAGAGGAATCGGACGAAGCTGAGTTCTGGATGGATATGCTCGCGGCGTGTGAATTGGTGAAACGACACAAAATAGAAGCCTTGATGAACGAAGCCAATGAGCTGACCGCAATCATTACCGCTTCATGTATCACAAAGCGCCGGAATATGAAAAAATCCGGCGGATGTCAGTCCGCGTAACTTTACACTTCGTACTTCCCACCTCGTCCTTCGTACTTTTGCTATGTCTGAGCAAAAACTGTTTCGCACCTGCGTTGTGCCGTTCGTTCTGTTTCTGGCACTGAATCTTCTGCTCTGGGGGGTGGACGCATCCTGGGCATGGGATCACCCCAGTGTGGCCTGGTACCGCCGCGCGCCGGAAATGTGGATTTACCCGCTGCAGGTGCTGGTGTGTGCCGGGTATCTGTGGTATGTCCGCCGCGGGGTGGAGTGGGATTGGTCTCTGAGGGGCAGCCTGCTGGGGGCAGTGGCCGGTGTGGTAGGAATCGGGTTCTGGCTGGTGCCCTATGTGACCGGGTGGATTCCTGCCGAGCCCGGGTTTGAGCCGGGGGTGGTCTTTGGTGATAATGCTGCAGCGGTGTGGGTGGAGTACGCGTTCCGTTTTGCCCGGGCAGTTATCATCGTGGCTCTGGTGGAGGAATTTTTCTGGCGTGGGTATCTGATGCGCTGGTGCGTGAACCGCGATTTTCCGCAGACTGTTCCGCTGGGGCAGGGTAGCTGGCTGGGCTATGCCGTGGTGACACTGGCTTTCATGCTGGTGCACCGTCCGGTGGATTATGCCGGGGCTTTTGTTTATGGCAGCATCGCCTATGCGCTGATGGTTTACACGAAACGCCTGACCGCCCTGGTGGTGATGCATGCGGTGGCCAACCTCATCATGGGCATCTGTGCGATAAAACTGAATCTTCCACATCTCTGGTAACTTCTTATGCAAGCATTCATTCTTGGTGCCGGTCTGGGCACGCGTCTGGCTCCGCTTACTCATATTCTCCCCAAGCCGCTGATGCCGGTTTTTCAGAAGCCGCTCATCCAGCACACCATGGACCACTACCTGCGCAGCGGGGTGACGGAGTTCATGGTGAATATCTCCTGCCTGCCGCTCATGTGGGAACGCGCATTCCCGGAGCCGGTC
>CAJGCV010000085.1 GCA_904501915.1 uncultured Akkermansia sp.
AGCGGAAAATCAGCCCCGGCAATTGGGGGCGTAAGAACACTAGCCGGGGGTAAGAGCGCGTCAGCGCTCGCAGCCCCCGGTATATTGAAAAAAAATATCGGAGCCCCGGAGGGGTGGCAGAAAGCGATGCAATACACTGATGCTGTGCTTTCTGTCACCCCTCCGGGGCTCCATTTTATTTTGTCGCATTCCGGGGGCTGCGCCCGCTTTGCGGGCTTACCCCCGGCTAGTGTTCTTTCACCCACCTTGTGGGCTCAAAATTCCTCGGGCTTTCAGCCCGACAAAGATTCCAATTTGTCGTTGAGGACAAGCAATAATAACCAGGGACGCCTCTGTTTCCACTCATATAGCGGAGGACTTACGATACTCAAGTTATTACGCTTTGCAAAAGCCGTAATACATAATAGTCCAAGTAAAAAGGTGGTTTTGATAGTTGACAATCTAAGGATTCACCATGCGAAAATAGTCAGAGCGTGGGCTGCTCGCCATCGAGATGAGATAAAGATTTTCTACTTGCCTGCATATTCTCCGGAACTCAACCCTGATGAGTTGGTAGATGGCGATCTTAAGTCTGGTGTTGGGCAGCGTGAGCCGGAAGCTAATAAAGAGGAGCTTCGCATGCAAATTGTCGAGCACATGGAAGAAACAAAAAGCAATCCGGAGAAAGTGAAAAACTTCTTTCGTAAAGCCAGTGTTCGCTACGCCTCGAACAATCATGTTTTATTGCCGGAGCAATTAAAAGAGGACACTTTGGCACAACGCCCGGAGCTCATACCACAGCACAGCAGCGGTAATCAATCGTAAATCCCCCAAAAGATTCGCCTGCGCCGGCAGAAACTGCAGCGGCGCAGGCGTAAAAACGCAGGAATACCTGCGTATCCCTTACTTGTTCAGCAACTTCTCCAGCAGGGCCTGGGAGTTATCTGCCAGCTTGGCCGGGTCATCCAGCATACCGGCGCGGAGCAACGCCGTGTTGATAAGCTGGTCTGCCAGCAGTGTTGCCAGTGCCTCGTCGGTGTTGCGCAGCTCTGCCAGCTTCATCACAATCGGGTTATGCGGGTTAAACGCAATTTCAGGGTGCGTTTCAGGCACATCCTGCCCCATGGCGCGCAGATACGCCTTGATTTCCGGGGAAATATCGCCCTCGCCCTGCAGCGCAATGGCCGGAGCACTCGTCACACGGTCGCTCACGGAAACCTTGCTGAAACGCTCCGTGAACGTATCGCTCACCCAGGAGGTCAGCGCGTCAGCCTCCGTCTCATCCAGCCCCGGCTGGTCCGGCTGCGCCTCCAGCGGCGGCAGCTCCAGCCCTGCGCGGTCGATGGACTTGATTTCCTTCTCGCCGAACTTCATCAGGCTTTCCACCACAAACTGGTCACCGCCCTCGGTGAAGAAGCCCACCTCAAATCCGCGTGCCTTCAGCGCATCCAGATACGGAGAATTCTCCAGCTGGCTGCGGCTTGCGCCATAAAGCACATAAATATCCTTCTGGGTCTCCTTCATGCGCGACACATAGTCCTCAAAGCTCGTCAGCTTACCCGGCTCGGTGAATGTGGACTCAAAGCGGATCAGCTTACCCAGCGCATCCTTGTGTTCCCAGCTGGTCACCACACCCTCCTTGATATAGCGGGAGAAGGTGCGCCAGAACTTCTCGTAGGTCTCAGCCTCATTCTTTGCCACACCCTCCAGGTGCTTGATGAAACGCTTCGTGATGATACCCGCCACCTTCCGCAGCAGGGAATTATCCTGCAGCATCTCGCGCGAGATATTCAGCGGCAGATCCTCACTATCCACCACACCCGCCAGGAAACGCAGCCACTCCGGCAGCAGCTTCTCCGGCTTGCTGTCAATCAGAACCTTGTGGCAATACAGCGAAACCATAGGCTCGCAGCGCCCGAATCCCATGGCCTCCGGGTTCTCCTCCGGCACAAACAGCACAGAATTCAGCACAATCGGCGCATCTGCGCTGAAATGCATATAACTCAGCGGTTTGCTTTCCGTGTGCGCGATGAACTGGTAGAACCCCTCGTACTCCTCCGGCTTCACATCCTTCCTGTTCTTCATCCAGATAGCCTGCACCGTGTTCAGATGCTCGCCATTGAAATCAATCGGGAAACCCACAAAATTGCTGTACTTGGAAAGAATATAGCGCGTGTGGTCACCCTTCGCAAAACTCTTCGCATCCTCCTTCAGGTGAATCAGGATACTCGTGCCGCGCGGCGTATCCGCTGCCGCCTCAGCCAGCTCGTAACCCTCCTCACCATCGCTCACCCACTTCACCGGTGCTGCACCCGGCTGCCACGAACGCGTCGTCACCTCCACCTTCTCAGCCGCCATGAACACACTGTAGAAACCCACACCGAACTGGCCGATGAGGTCCTGCGTGCCGCCCTTGCTCTCCTTCATCGCCTCCAGGAACTTCTTCGTGCCAGAGTGCGCAATCGTCCCCAGGAACTCCACCACCTCATCCTCCGTCATGCCGATACCGCTGTCCGCAATCGTCAGCGTACCCGCCTCCTCATCCGTGCTGATACTGATGCGCAGCTCGCGCTCCGGTTCATACACATCCGCTTGTGTCAGCTGCTTCAACCGCAACTTCTCCAGCGCATCAGATGCATTCGAAACCAACTCGCGCACAAAAACCTCGCGGTCACTGTAAAATGCATGAATCACAATGTCCAGCAACTGCCGGACCTCCGTCTGGAACTGGTGAGTATTTGCCATAATCAAAAATGATATTCAAGTTTGCCAACCATTCTATGCGCCCGCGCGCAGCAGGTCAAGCGGCTATTGAGTCAGCCCATTGTCGCGCATACGCGCGATTTACGAACATTGATTAATCGGGCGAAACGCGGTTATCGGCGGGCAATGCCCGCGCCACATCCAACAACTCGTAAATCAGCTTGCTCGCCTGTTTATCGAAGACGGATAAATCCCGGAGTTATAAAAAATTATACCCACTTATAGGAAGATATATGCCTATATACCCGGCAAAAAATGGTCTTATTTGCGCCAAAACCCGGGTAGAAGGGTAAAAAAGGCCTCCTCGCATGGTGGGGTGTGCGTATTCAGAGCACACTGCTGCACTGGTTAAAGGAGTTTTTTTCTTAAATCATCCCTAGAAGCCATACAAAGAGGAGGTATTATACCAGAGTTATAAAAAATTATACCAACTTATAGGAGGATATATGCCTGTATACCCGGCAAAAAATGGTCTTATTTGAGCCAAAACCCGGGTAGAAGGGTAATTCCAGCATCTCGATAAACCGTAAATGAGAACCGTTCTAATGGGCTGGTGTAATGAATCTGCAGCATTTTTATCTTGTATCCTGTAGGTTGGTGTACGGTTAACCGCCTGGCGCTCGATTAATCCATTTTCGTAAATCGCAAATCCTCACGTTTAACATCTTCGGGACACATGTGGCACCTTGAACTACATGTGTCCCGAAGATTATGGGAAAATAGCCTTAAACGACATAAAGGCACAGTGTTCTGCGTGAAAAATCGCGCCGGAGTATAATCTGCCCCACCATCGGCAGTAAGCATTCGCTCAAGAGCATATCGGCGTAAGCCGCTAACTTTTCAATCGTAAATCGTAAATCAAAAAATCGTAAATCCACGTGTCCCAAATCTTTGGGACACGTGTGACCTTGAACATGTTACGTGTTTTCTTGCTTGCAGCGCGGTGTGGTTTCTGGTAGGATGCGGTATATGATGAGAACATTCCTTTTCGGATTGCTGGCCTGCGGGGTGGCCTGGGGCACAGAAAGTTTTGAGAAGTTGCCCGCAGGTGCGACAACGAGTGGTGAGCTGGAGTATGGTAAGCTGAGTGCAGCGGCTGGCCACGTGGAGATTTACAAACGCGCGCGCACGGGTAGCCACTCACTGCGTCTGCTGGGCGGCGAGGGAAAACGTGTGGATATTAATCTGACGAATTCGCTGCAGAAGGATGTGCGCTGCACGTTCTGGATGGAGCGCTGGACGAAGAAGGACCCGTTCAGTGTGAACGTGGTGGCTGTCACGGCATCTGACGAGAAGGTGTTGAAGGAGTTGAAGGGGCTTGGCGCTGGTGGTTTCCACCATAAGATTGATGTGACGCTGCCAGCCGGCACGAAGGCGCTGCGCCTGGTGGCGAATACGCCGGATGGCTCCGGTGTGATGATTGATGACCTGACGCTGATGATTGGCAAGATGAAGTTGGGCGAGGTGAAGGTGCACAATCCCGGTGTGTGGCCCGTCATGAAGCGCGCACTCTTTAACCCCGCGGTGAAGATTGGTGTGCAGACCGAGGGCGCAGAGGATGCCATCAGCATTGATTGCCTGGAGCTGACGGTGGATGACCCTGGCCAGGTGAAGAAGGTGACCTTGCGCAGTGGCAGTGCCGATGGTATGAATTTCAGGGATAGTGTGGAGTATGGCTCTGCTGCCCCGGATGAGAGTGGCAAGGTGCGGATTAAGTCTGCCCGGCAGCTGGAGGGTGGCGAAAATAATCTCTGGCTGGATGTGGAGCCCAGCGAGGCCTCTGTCATTGGTTCCAAGGTGACGCTGAGCAATGTGAAGCTGGATATCGGAGGCAGGCATATTGAACCTGAAATGGAGCCGGTTACCCAGCGCATCGGTATCATGCTGGGCTACCCCGGCGACAAGGTGGGCCAGCTGGAGGGCGGGGCGCGCGATTGCGCCGCGTTCCGTATTCCCGGCCTGATTCAGACCCGCAAGGGCACGCTTATCGGCTGCTTTGATGCCCGCTATGATAATGAGGTAGACCTTTGCCGCGATATTGATGTGGCGGTGGTGCGTTCTACGGATGGCGGACAGACCTGGACGCTGCCGCAGGTGAACATGGATTCCGGCCCCGGCATGGCCAATGGCTGTGGTGACCCCTGCATTCTGCAGGATAAGAAGGGCCGCATCTGGATGCAGGCGCTGGCCTGTCACTTTGCCCCCGGCGCGCGTGCCATCAATGCATCCGGGCAGGGCACTGCTCCGGACAAGACCGGGCAGTGGGAGATGGTGTATTCCGATGATGAGGGTAAGACCTGGAGCAAGATTGTGAATGTAACTGAGCAGGTGAAGAAGGACGAGTGGCACCTGATTCTGGCGGGGCCGGGCAATGGTATCTGCACGAAGTCCGGGGTGATTGTGTTCCCGGCGCAGATATGGCAGCACGGTGCCAACCCCAACTGCCGCAGCACCATTTGTTATTCTAAGGATGGCGGCAAACACTGGAAGATGGGGAATGGTGTGCCGGCTAAGACTTCGGAATGCCAGGTGGTGGAGCTGAAGGATGGCAGGCTGATGCTCAATTGCCGCAATGAGGCATATGGCGGCAAGCGCATCGTGTATGTGACGGATGACCTGGGCGAAACCTGGGAAGCGCATGAAACGAACTGCAAGACGCTCAACGACCCCACCTGCCAGGCTTCCCTGGTGGCGGTGAAGACGAAGAAGTATGGCCGCCTGCTTCTGTTCTCGAACCCCTGGATTCACGGCCGCAGCAACATGAGCATCCGCGCCTCCCGCGACGAGGGGCTGACCTGGAACGATGGTGTGCTTTATGATGCACGCGGCTGCATGGGCTATTCCTGCATCGCCATGACCGACCCTGAGCATGTGGGTATTATTTACGAAACCTGCCACCGGAATGATAAGACGGATTACCGCGGTATCGGCTTCATCCGCCTGCCGCTGGAAACGGTGGTGACCGGCAAGGATGTGGATGTGAAACCCGCTGCTGGCCTGAATTCAGGCGCTGGCAAGTCTGCCGGAAAAACAAAAAAGGGTAAGAAATCCGGAAAAAAGAAGAAGAAAAAATAGATTGTAAAGTGCAGATTTTGCAAAGCGTAATAGCTTGAGTATCGTAAGTCCTCCGCTATATGCGTGGAAACAGAGGCGTCCCTGGTTATTATTGCTTATCCCCATGCGTCAGCATGGGGATTTCTTACATCGGCAACGTCGATGTATTTCATGCGGCTTTGCCGCATTTCATACCGCAGGAACTGCGGTATTTCGTGCACCGAAGGTGCAATTCATTGAGCCCCGCAAAGCGGGGCGACTGCTTCGCAGACCGAGGAATATAAAATAAACAATACAATCATCAGTCGGTCGCTACGCTCCCTCAATGAAATACTCGCGCGCGAGTATGAAACCCGCCGTACCGGCGGAAGAAACCACTGCTTTGCAGTGGATGAATTCCTTTGCTGCGCAAAGGACGAAATACCTGCGCTTCGCACAGGTGCAAATTTGAAGGGCTGTTGCCCTTCAAATTCGGACTTTGGCGAGCCAACGGCGAGCGGAAAATTACACGCACATAGCTTTTCTGAGCGATGACACCTGCTCTGCCTTACCCAGGGCAATCCCCAGCGCAAAGCCGAACTCCAGCGCAGCACCGGGACCACGGCCAGTCACCAGCTGGCCATCCGTCACAGCGGGTTCAGCCAGCACCTCGGCAGCAGACTTCAACTCGCCTTCCACACCGGGGTAGCAGGTGCAGCGGCGGCCCTTGAGCACCCCGGCAGCCTCCAGCGCAATGGGAGCAGCGCAGATAGCCGCCACCAGCTTGCCGGCGGCGTGCATCTCGCGCACCAGGCCCAGCACCGCCGGTGTGTCACGCAGCAGCCATGAAGCCGGACCACCCGGCAGGATGATACCATCATAATCCGCTGTATTCACATCCACCATGAGCATCTCGGCCTGCATCACCACGCCGTGCGCGCCCTCCACAGAGCGTCCCTGCACCCCGGCAGTAACCACCGGAATCTCCAGCCGCCGCAGAATGTCAATGGGCGCCACCAGTTCAATCTCCTCAAATCCGGGAGCCATCAGCACGAGTATCGGTTTCATGCCAGCATCATACCTGCCGGACACACCGTTTGTCAAGCCGTTAAGATGCTCAGGTCCGTAGTACGAGGTGGGAGGTACGAAGTGATAATTCCGCGAGTCTTGCAACTCATCATTTGTTATCAAGAGGATACGCCTGCAGTCACCAACCGGCATGACTTTATGCTTCGCACTTCTCAAAGAGCCGGGCACATCTGCACATTCAACCCGCCGATTCACCGCATGGGATTCATGGCGCTGGCTTCCCTGTTTCAACGCATCGGAAAATATCGTCCCAGCAAAACAAGAAACACAATATATTGTACCGTTACAAAAAAAGTTATAGAAAATCTTGCGAATTAATGAAATTATGCTTGCAAGCCGCAGTGAGAAAAGATAAAATGAGCTCAACAAAGGAGATTCTTCATGAAATTTTCACTCGCAAAACAAGTTCTGCTTGACGGCATCAATAAAGTGGCCGGTGTGGTATCCACCCGCCCCAGCATGCCCATTCTCTCCAACGTGCTGCTGGAAGCTGCCGATGGCGAACTGAAGCTTACGACCACCAGCATGGAACTGACCATCGTCACCAAGGTGCCCTGCATCGTTGAGAAGGCCGGCTCCATCACCCTTCCCGCCAAGAAGCTGCAGAGCATCATCCGCGAGCTGCGCGATGGTGAAGTGAGCCTCGAGGTCAGCGGCACAGTGGCGACCATCCGCTGCAACCGCGCCCAGTTCAAGCTCAATGGTCTGCCCGCCAATGAGTTCCCTGGTCTGCCGGTATTCAAGGAAGCCCGCGAATTCAAGGTGCAGCAGGGCGTGCTCAACAAGGGATTTGCCTTTACCGAATTCGCCATTTCCAACGACGGCACGCGCTACGTGCTCAACGGCATCTACACCTGCTTCCAGGATGGCAAGCTCACCCTCGTGGCAACTGATGGCCGCCGTCTGGCGCTGTTCGAAAGTGAACTGGAGTTCCCGGAATCCCAGGAGGTGTGCATCGACATTCCCAGCCGCGCCGTGGC
>CAJGCV010000086.1 GCA_904501915.1 uncultured Akkermansia sp.
CCGCCACGATGTTCCGGGAGATTGAGGAAGCGCGTGCGCTGTATGAGTCCCGCGCGTACCAGGAAGCCCGGCGTGAGTTGAACTTGCCGAAGGTGGAGAAGGTCATTGATAAGGAGGGCCTCTACCTGGTGACTACGTTTGACCGGGCAGATGGCCACGAGCTTTTCCACGGTGAGGTGGGCGAGCAGCAGCTGCTGGAGATGCTGGGGCATTATATCCAGCAGGAGGAGCGCATGCGGATTCACCGGGCACAGAGTGCCATGGGTGCCAATGCCCTGCTGCGTGCCGCTGAAATGAGCGGCGAGGTGGTGGTGGAGGATATGGCCGATGCGAAGAATCCGGAGAGCGGGGAGCAGGTTATTTCTGAAGCCGGCGCTATGGGGCTGGAGGAGTTCAAGTATGCGGCCGAGCTGGCGCTGGATGAGATGGAGGCGCGCAAGGCTTCCGGCATGAGCGAGCAGGAAGCGCTGGCCACGCCTTTTGCTGCGCTGAGCCGGTACATGCCGCTGGGGCATTGGCTGCAGCTGGAGCGGGCGTTCCAGGAGCGCCTGGCCACGGCCCGCGAGACAACCGGTGAGGAGGGTGCAGATTCCACCCGCGTGCTGAATGTTACTCCTGCTGCCGGCACAACTAAGGCCGACACGCTGCTGCTGGCCGCGCGTGGGCAGGTGGAGACGCGCGAAGTGCTGGAGGATGTGATTGAGCATGCCCAGAAGAAGGTGACCGGGAATGACCCGGCGAAGCTCCGCGCCTGGCATGCGCTGCTGCGCGATGCCCAGAAGGCGGTGAAGCAGCTGGGTTTCAAGCTGAATTTTTATGATGGCCATGACGGCCTGGATGCCGCCACGCTGCAAGGAAAGATTACGGAGGGCATGAGCAAGCTGGCCAGCGCGTACACGGTGGTGAATGCGGATGCTCTGCCGCTGCCTGCCTGGGTGAAAGACCTGGTGAAGTGGCACATGCGCGCGCTGGAGGATGCGGCGGCGATTGTGGAGCTGGCAGAGGCTTACAAGACCGGGCGTGAGCGCGGGAATATAAGCCAGGATATTGAGGATGTGCTGGCGGAGATTGGGCATAAGGCTGCCAGTCTTTTCCAGAGCGCAGAGCTGGAAGCGGTGGATGTGCAGGCCTACAAGGATGCGCGGGCGCGTTACAGGATGCTCACCGGCGATATGACCCCCACCGCCAGCGAGGTGCAGGCGGAGCAGGATGCCGCGGATGCGCGTGAGCAGGAGCGTGTGCGCCCTGCGGAGGATGTGAAGAGTGTGCTGCCGCCGCGGGAGGATGGCAGTATGGATGAGCAGACTTTCTCCCCTGCCGGCGATTTGCCGGAGGATGTGCGTGCCGCGTTCCCGAAGGGGGCTTGCTATAATATCGGCGCGCGTGCCTGGCTGGGTATGGTGCCGGTGGCCAGGCTGCATCTCTCGCCGGATGCTCCCCAGGTGAAGGTGGGCAGTAACAAGAAGGGCGTGGTGAATCCTCTGGTGGGTGACTACCGCCAGGATGCACCGCCGGTGTATGTGTGGCAACGCCGCAATGGTACGCTGGAGGTGATTTCCGGACGGCATCGTCTTGACCTGGCCAAGCGCACCAATACGGAGATGATCGCCGCGTATGTGTACCCGGAGGATGCTGCTCATGATGCGAAGTGGGCCCGGCTGCTGGACTACGAGCAGAACATGCAGGATGACCAGGCGGACGAGCTGACCGCCGCTATCTATGTGCGCGAGACGCAGCTCTCCGATGAGGAGCTGACGCGGCGCGGCCTGACGCGTGGCGGCACAAAGTCTGCCCGTGGTATTCTGATTGGACGCGAGGCTCGCGAGGATTTGTGGAGCCGTTTCCAGAGCCGCGCCATTGACCCGCGCACGGCGGAGGCTATCTGCCGGCTGACCATGCACATGCCGGATGCAAGCCGTATCGATGCGATGCAGGCCATGGCCGCGGCTGACCTAGCCAAGGGCAAGAGCCTGGAGCATGTGGCGGCGAAGTTGCAGCTGATGGCTCATGCTGATGCTGATGGTGAGGCTACCCAGGGGCTGCTGAGTTTCGGGGAGAGTTTTGACGAGGCTCTGGAGCGGAGCGCTGAGTTTATTGCCCGGAGCATTGAGGTGATTAACAAGCATATTGCCGCGGTGACTAAGGCGCGTTCCCTGGGTAAGGGTGGCGTGAGCGAGCAGGAGGGTATCAGCGTGGGACTGGATATGGATCCGAAGCAGCGCCTGGCTGAGCTGAATGAGCTGAAGGCCGCCTATGAGAAATGCGGGTTCCATGAAAAAATCCGCTTCCGTGCGCTGACCTGGGATGGCAAGAGTGATGTTGACCCGATAGGGGATTATGCCAGGGACAAGGCTGCTGCGGCTGAGCTGGCCGGGCCCACGGCTGAGGAGCTGGAGCAGCAGGCGCGTGATGCTGCGGCTGAGGCTACGGGGACGTTTGGGTTCTCAACGTATACTCCACGCGTTCTGCAGCGTTCATATGCTACGGATATTAACGGTAATAAGCTTGACGCAGATACCTTTATCACTACGCCTAATGGTAATCTGAATTGGTATGAGTTTCCGCAAGATGCCAAGACGCAAAGTCTGCTGGCTTCCAGAAGAATTAAAAACCTTCCTATTCGGTTAAGAGTAGGTAAGCAGAATAAGCGTGAACATGAGGGATTCGGCCTTATTCACATGCTGAATCATTTTGATGATTATGCAGAGAAGGGGGAGACTCCGTTATTGCACCTGTATAATACGCTTGCTAATCTTGTAAAAATCAGAGGTGGCGCGTATGGGCGCTATGATTTCAAGGGTGAGTACGATGGAAATGACAGCAAGCTGGTTGCTCAGCTAATAGAGGATGATGGGTGCTATTCTATTGTCTCATGCTACCCTGTTCAAATGAACCGCCTCCCGCAAGCGGGAGAGCTTGTAATTGGACGCGTACTATTCCAATTTCCGCCCAACAGCGGGACGACCCAAATTCCTGTCGGCAAGTCGCAGAATAACGCTGTTACGACTTCCGCTGGCACTAATGGACAAGCCTCTACGGGCAATGTAGCACAGTCTCCGGCGCAAGTCAATATTTATGATGTTCAGATTAGAGATTCTTCCGGAAATGTGATATTCCAGCAGCCTGTGGAGGCGAAGGCTAATTTCTCCGTTACCCGCAACCTGGCGGCTGTGCATAGCCTGAGCCCGGAGAAGTTCCTGGCAGCGCTGGAGCTGGGCGGCATGCCGATGCCTAGCGTGGCGGTGACGCGCCTGGATAAGCCGTACAGCTGGGGCGGTACTGATGGCATCATGCTGGTGGGACGGCCTGAGATGGTGGACCCGCGCAAGCGTGCAAAGGTGTATATGCACGATGCTTACACCGGCAAAATGCCGCCTGTAATGTATCGTAAGAAGAATGATGCTGATGCGGCAAAACTGAAAGCAGATGTTTTGGAGAAGATTTCTCCGTACGGGTTGGATTATAGCGATGGTCTTAATACAGGTTTGTTCCGTGATGATTACAACGAGAAGGTGATGGATGCTTACGCTGCTGATTGGAGCAGCAATCGAGCCATGATGGCATACTGGGCAATCACTCAGGCAGAGTATGCACCGAAGCCTAAGCTGAAGGAACAGGTTGGCATGATAAAAAAAGAGCTGTATAAAGTTCTGAAGCCTTGGGAAAAAATGTTTCCAAAGGATACGATGCTTTTCTCGTACCATTACACGGATGAAATTCTGAATAAACTTCGTGCGTTGATGATTCGTTATTATGAGGAGAAGAACGAAAACAAGACCGCAGAACATTATCGAAATATCTCCCAGGACGCGTTGCAAATGAAAGCGCAGGTGTATGTTGACGCTGTGCGGAAGTTTACAACAAAGAAGGTGCCGGATGCAGTAGAGAATGGAAAGCGATTTGTGGCGTATGCTGAGCGGCATCGCAAGGCGTATAATGCCTGGTGTGAGGAGCAGCTATCGAGATTCCGAGGCGAAAAGATATTTTCCCGGAAGTTTGTTCGTCGCAACTGGAGGGGCGAAGTTGTGGATGAATGGTGGGGTCATGAGTCATATAACCTGAAGAACCTGATGAAATACATGCGTGAGGAAAAGAGTCGAGGTGGCGAGTTCAGCTCGCTTTCACCTGGCCTTTTCATTGCTGTTGTATCCGAGGAGCTGCGAAGCATGAAGGAGATTCAGTCTAATCGAGAACGTGTAGTTGGCTCTGAGGAACACGAGAAAGCCAAGGCTGAATATGAGGATGCGTATAGTGCGTTTGAACGCCTTGCGTGGGAGCTTGGTGCAGGTCGTAGATATGGGCGTTTTGAGATTGCAGAGAGCGCTATGTGGCGGCTGTTGGAGCTTGTGCAGGGAAGTCGCAATATGCCTTCCCGCGAAGCGGTGAAACGCAAGCTGAATGAGAGCAAGGATGGATGGCAGGATGAGCATGTAGAGGCGGCAATGGATTTGCTGAGTAGGGCTTTTTCTCTCCCGTCCGACTACATGGAGGCTGTTCCCCAGCGTGCGGTGCGGATGAATGAGTGGGAGTATGCCGTGATGCCGGAGAGCCTGAAGAAGAATAAGGCTGTGATGGCCGGGCTGCGTGAGAATGGTATTCGTCCTCGCTTCCATGATGGCACAGAGGAGGGCCGTAAGGCTGCGCTGGCAGGATTGGTGAATGATAGCAAGGTAGGCTTTTCCGTGACCAGCATGTCTGAGGCCGCGCAGGGACTGCTGGAGGGCAGCGCCATGAAGGTGACGCGGGCGGCTGACCTGATAAAGGATTTCAACGCGCAGATTGCCAACTGGAACCGGGTGGCTGCCAGCAAGGAGGGGCGTGCAGATACCCGCACCGGCGCGGAGATGTTCGGTGCGGTGCAGGCTCTGCTGAGCAGCGCCCGCAAGGTGCTGCCGGATGGATACCGCGGCAATGTGCATACGCTGATGCAATGGGCCAGCGTGTATGCTGGCATGGCTGAGACTGGCCAGCTGCCGGCGGCGGGGGCGCTGAAGGGCAATGCAAAGATTCTGGATGCGTTCCGCAAGAAGATGCTGAATGAGACGGCCATGGCCGCTGATAATGCCGAAGCGGAGGCGATGCTGGCCAGTATTGGTGAGCAGAAGCTGAACGAGGTGATGGTGAAGGTGCTGCAGCAGGTGCGCGGGCAGCTGGCGAAGTTTGCCAAGGATGAGCTGTGGGCGAAGATGGGCAAGGTTATCCAGCATGCCAAGGCCAAGGAGGAACAGGGCAAGAAGAGTAAGCGCGGCAAGATGAGCGCGGTGGATTATGAAAAGCTGGCGAAGTATGAGCAATATCTGGCCATGGATGCAGAAACCGTGCGCGAAGAGCTGGACGGCATGCAGGGCAAGCTGAGTAATGCCGATGCTGACCGCGCGGCTGTGCTGGAGTCAGAGATGGCCGAGCTGAGCCTTTACGGCGGCTGGAAGGGCATGAGCCTGCAGCAGGCGGTGGCTGCGTACCAGGCCATGGTGCTGTTCTGCGCTACCGGGCGGAGCAGCTGGCAGCGTGTGCTGGATAAGCGCAAGGCGGAGATCGAGTTCCTGGCTCGGGAGATGGGGCGAGCGCTGCCGACTGACCGGACGGTCAGTGAAACGCGCAATGCAGAACACACGAAGCTGCGGAAGGCGCTGCGCCGTCTGCCGTATGGGTGCATGAGTTACAGTCAGCTGATGCTGGCTTTGAGTTCCCGCCTGGGAGAGGGGTTCTGCTTTGACCGCATCCAGGAGATGACTGATGCGAACGCTGCGCTGCTGAATGCTGAAAAGGCCCGCATGGGCTGGATGTATGGGCTGGTGCAGAAGGTGAGTGGACGCAAGGGTGAGCTGGCTTGTGAAAAGTGGCTGGCTGATTTCGACACTCCGCATGATACCGGCATTGTTCTATCGCCCATGGCCTGGTGCGAGGTGGAGATGACGGTGGAGGCCGCGGAAGCCTGGCTGACCCTGGGCAAGGAGGAGCGCGAAAAGCAGTGGGCCGAGCGTGAGGCTGACGAAAAGCGGTTGAAGCGCAATCTGCGCCGTGAGCGCCCGATGGTGCCGGAGGCTTTGCTGCCGGAGCTGCGGAAGGCGGTGAAGGAGTACAAGGAGAATCCGCGCAAGAGCAGCGGCAAGGTGACTGTTCGTGGCGAGTATGAGGACAAGGGACGCGCCAGGACGCTGACCTGTAGCCGGGATGGTGCCTTGTATGCTATCCTGCTGCATGAGCAGAGTGATTATCAGACGGTGTTTGGCCGGCCTGGTGAGGTGATGGAAGCGGGCTTGCTGTACCGGGAAGGCCTGAATACTCCTGAGAAGATTCGCCAGCTGTATGATTATGTGGGCCCGGCAGGGCTGCGATATGGCTATGCACTGCGTGAGAAACTGCATGAGCAGGGGCTTACGGTAGCGCAGGTGTTTGAGGCGCGTGAGGGCATCCCCTTCAAGTTCCGTGATAATTATTTCCGCGCGAGTTTTGACCGCCTGGCGGTGCAGGATAAGAATCCGCTGACCGATAGCAAGGTGAATGGCGTGGGCGGCGGTAAGTACGGCATGCTGATAAACCGCGTGGCCCACCACCAGGAGGCGGCCAAGTGGGATATGGGGGCAAGCATGGTGTTCCTGGCGGCGAGTCTGGAGCAGGATAATTATATCTTTACCAGTCATATTACGGACCGCTGGAGGAAGCTGCTGCTGCAGCGCGAGTTTGCCACGAAGCTGAAAGCCTACCTGGGCGATGATGTGATGAAGAAGCTGGTGGCCTGGCTGGATGTGATAGACGGCGCTCCGCTGGATAACATGAGCGCGTTTATGAACCTGAGCCACTGGCAGGGATTCTTTACCGGGGCATGGGCGGCCAGCGTGCTGAATGGTAACGGCTATGTGCTCATGAAGCAGAGCAGTGCGCTGCTTCATGGCTATGCTGCCGGGTATGTGCCGGAGGCTATCAAGGAGCAGGAGGACGGCGTGCGAGAGGTGGCTCACCGGCATATTGGATTCCTGGAGTTCCTGGGCAATGCTGTGGCTGGCGGACCCATCTCTGACAAGGATTTGGAGAACAGTCCGTATTTCCAGGCCCGCCGCACGCCGGTGGGCAAGGGCGTGGCCACGCAGGGACACATGGATGCCGGGCGTAAGCGCAGTGCGCTGGCTTTGCCCAGCGAGAAACTGGGCGAGCAGATAGAAAAGCTGGATGCCTGGCTGAACCGGAAGACTGCGCGCGCGCTGGCCAATGCATTCTACGCCGCCAGCAAGAAGCTCAATGAGCAGCATGGCGGGCTGCTGACTGAGGAGCAGCTGCGTGAAGGGGCGCTGCAGGCAGTTGGCCGGATGCTGGAGCTGGGAGCCCAGCCACAGACCCGCACGCAGAAGGGCATTTTCCAGAATGGCAGCGGTATGCTGGGCAAGATGTCCTTCGCCATGAAGAGCGAAAGCATCAACAAGCTGGGGCTGATGAGTGCCCAGGCGGTGCGTGGCGAGCGTGTGAGTCCGGTTGCGGCCTGGGTATCATTCGGCCTGGTCAATGCCGCGATTTCGTTCCTGATTAGCTACCTCCAGGGAGATGACGATGATCTGGGCACGCACCTGGCATCTGCGGGCACCAGCACGCTCACCGGCCCGCTGTCTGCTGTGCCGGTGCTGGGAGAAGGTATTGCGGCTCTGGCCAGCTTGATTACAGGCGAGCGCGTGTACTCCAGCAACCTTGCAAGCCAG
>CAJGCV010000087.1 GCA_904501915.1 uncultured Akkermansia sp.
CTACTACCGCACCGGCATGCCCATCAACCTGACCCTGCGCATGCCCTGCGGCGGCACCCCTGGCGGCGGTCCTTACCACAGCCAGAGCATGGAAGCCCTCTTTGCCCACTTCCCCGGGTTGCATGTATTCACCCCCGCCACCGTGGCAGATGCCTACTACATGCTCAAGCAGGCCGTGCTGATTCCGGACCCCGTTATCTTCCTGGAGCACAAGTTCCTGTACCGCTGGTTGAAAGCCGACACTTGGCAGGACCCGGCCCCCCTGCCCATCGGCCAGGCGCGCATAGCCCGCCCCGGCAAACACGCTACCGTGGTGGCCTTCTCCGCCATGGTGCCTGAGGCTCTGCGCGCAGCTGATGAACTGGCCGCCACCAGCGGCTATGAACTGGAAGTGGTCGACCTGCGCACCGTAAAACCGCTGGACACCGCCACCATTCTGGACTCCGTAGCCCGCACAGCGCGCCTGCTGGTGGTGAGCGAAGACTTCCCCTGGGGCGGCGTGGCAGCCGAAGTCATCTCGCAGGTTTCCACACATGGATTCCAACTGCTGGATGCCCCGCCACTGCGCCTGAGCTCGCACGACACCCCCATCCCCGCCCACCCGGATTTGTGGAAGGCTCACCGCCCGAGTGCCGCCACCATTGCCGATGCAGCCCGCTACCTCATTTCCCTCTAACCACCACCTCCCCACCCCTTTCCCACCATGCCGAAAGTAGCTATTCTCATGCCCCAGCTGGGCGAATCCATTGCCGAAGCCACCATCATGCAAATGCTGGTGCAGCCTGGCGATACCGTACAAGCCGACCAGGAGGTCTTTGAGGTCGAAACCAACAAAGCAGTCATGGGCGTCACCACGGTATGCGGCGGCACCATCGTTTCGCTCGATGTCAGCGCCGGCGAAACCGTCCCCGTGGGGGCGGTCATGGGCATTATTGAAGCCACGGAGGAAGAAATCGAGCGCTCCGGCGCCACCCCGCTGGATGAAAACGCCACCCCTGCCACCCCGGCTGCCCCCACCAAGGAAACCAGCAGCAACCAGGACGGCGCACACTTCCGCACTGAAGGCGAATTCCGCGAAGGCATGCCCGGCGGCAGCAGCGCACGCAAACCCCTGGGTGCCGGAGGCCGCGGACTTCCTGTGCCCATGGGCAAGAGCGGCGGGCGTTTCCTCTCCCCCCGCGTACGCGCCCGCATGGACGAAATCGGCATCACAGAAGCCGATATGGCATACGTCATCGGCACCGGACCGAATGGCCGCATCACCATTGATGACTTCGAAAGCTTTGTGAACTACGTGGACGGCTGGCCCTCGCACGTGGCCTCCCCCATGCGCAAGAGCGTGGCCAGCAGCATGCAGCGCACCTGGCGCCGCCCCATTGCCAGCTGCAGCCGCCCGATTTTCATGGCACCCATCATCCTGCACCGCAAGAACCACCCGCGCAAACCCGGTGTCACTCTCTACTTCCTGCGCGCACTGGCTCTGGCGCTGGCAGAACACCCGGAATGCGCCGGCTACATGGTGGGTGGCCGCATTCTCACCCCGCGCCGCATTGACCTGGGCGTTGCCGTGCAGGTGGCAGACGGCGTCATGGTGCCCGTGCTGCGCAACGTGAACGAGTATACGCTGGATGAACTCATCGACGAATACAACAAAGTGGTAGTCCAGGCGCGCGACCGCCGGCTTGACCCCGCCTACCAGGGTGGCGGCATTGCCACGGTATCCAACTTCGGCGGCTTCGGGCTGACCAATGCCACCCCCATGCCCCTGCCCAGCGAAAGTCTGATTCTGGGTGTGGGCGCTGTGCAGAAAGTTCCCGTGTGGAGCGATGAAGTAGAGTGTTTCCTGCCGGTGGAACAAGCACACATTGTGGCTTCGTTTGACCACCGTGTCATGGATGGCGGCGACATAGGCCGCCTGATGCTGCGCATTGCGCATTTCCTGGAGCATCCGGAATTCCTGTAACGCACGAGGCATGAGCGAATACCCCAAAGACATGGTGCTGGGCGTCATTGCCTGCGCAGGAGAATTCCCGCGCCAGGTCATCACCGGCGCGCACCGCGCAGGGGTTCGTGTTGTCTCTGCCGGCATGCGTGGCGCCGTGGGCCCTGAAATTCCCGGCATGAGCGACGCCTACGAATGCTTCCGCGTAGGCTCCATTGAAGGGCCGGCAGATTTCTTTCTGAAGCATGGTGTGACACATGTCATGCTCACAGGGCAGATCAAGCCCTCGTGCATATACACCATGTGGCCGGATGCCACCGCCCGCCGCCTGCTCAAAACGCTGGACCGCCGCAACGCCCACACCATATTCGGCACGGTGTGTGACTTCATTCACTCTAAAGGCATGGAGGTGCTCCCCTCCATCACATTCATGGAGGAACAACTGCCCGCCCCCGGACACATTGCCGGGCCACCCCCCACCCCGGAACAACTGGATGAAGCGAGGTTCGGGCTGGCACAGGCCCGGGAAATTGCCCGGCTGGACATTGGCCAGAGCATCATTGTGCACGGCCACAAGGTCGTGTGTGTTGAAGCATTCAAAGGCACCAATGAATGCCTGCATGCCGGCGGTCACCGTGCCCATGGCGTCACGCTCTGCAAAGTTACCAAACCCGGGCACGATATGCGCTTCGATGTGCCTTGCATCGGCACCGGCACGATTCGCAACGCCATCAAAGCGAACGTCAATCACATTGTCTTCGAAGCCAACCGCACCATCCTTTTCCAGAAAGAAGAGGTGACCCGCCTCTGCAATACCCACGGCATCACCCTGCATGCCATGGAAGTACCCCTGCCCGCACAGGAAGGCGAAGACCCCGGCCACATTCCCACCGATGCCGCACACGCCGCCGCCATGGCAGCAGAAATCGAGGCCCTGGGCATCGGGCATTGTGCCGTGGTGTGCGACGGCGTTGTCATCGCGGTGGATGATGCCGACGGCCCGCTGAAATGCATCCAGCGCGCAGGAGCATACATGAAGCGCCTGAGACTGGCACGCCTGCTCAACTGGCTGGGGCGGGTGCTGCTGGGGCGTCCCGGCACACCGCCCGCGCCCATGGTGCTGGCCTCTACCCGCCCGCTCAGTGAGGCCGAGAAGAAGGCAGCCCGCCGTGCCGGCATCCAATACCGCGGCATGTAAGAATTTCCCCTTGAAAACCAGCATTGAATCTGCTAGCATACCCCCAGCAGACCATGAAAACACGCACCATCTCATTCCGTTGCCCCGAAGAGCTTATCCAGGAAATGGAAATCCTTTGCAAGCACAACATGATTGACCGCAGCGGCTTTATCGTACAGGCCATGCAGAGCATGCTTGCCGGCCTTGCCAACCAGGGGATCTGCAAACCCAAGGAGCAGGTTCCGCCTTCTCCTCTCAAGGAAGAAGAATAAGCTTCCCCCGGCATGGCCCGCATTCTCACAGCCCTCAGCGGCGGCGTGGACAGCGCCGCTGCAGCAGCCCTTCTGGTGGAGCAAGGGCACGAGGTTGTGGCGGCCTACATGAAGAACTGGGTTAATGAGGAAAACATACCTGGTGAATGCCCCTGGGAACGCGATATTGAAGACGCCCTCGACGTCTGCCGCAAGCTGGGCATCGAGTTCCGCGTGGTGGATTTGATAGAGCAATACCGCCAACGCATTGTCAATTACCTGATTGAAGGCTACCGCACCGGCTCCACCCCGAATCCGGATGTTCTCTGCAACCGCGAAATGAAGTTCGGCGTGCTGCTCGACTACGCCCTGGAACAAGGCTTTTCCGGTGTAGCCACCGGTCACTACGCCCAGCGCCTTGACACTCCCGGCGAAGGCAGCTACATCCTCCGCGGAGCTGATACTAACAAGGACCAGTCCTACTTCCTTGCTCTCATGCGCCCGGAGCAGGTGGCTCACGCCATCTTCCCCGTGGGCGGCATCACCAAACCCCAGGTGCGCGAAATTGCCCGGCGCTTCAACCTGCCCAACGCAGAAAAAAAAGATTCCCAGGGCATCTGCTTCATCGGCCAGGTGAAAATGAGCGACTTCCTGCGCCACTACCTGCCTGATAATCCGGGCGACATCGTTGACCTCCAGGGCCGCAAACTCGGCCGTCATGACGGTCTGCACCTCTTCACCATGGGGCAGCGCAAGGGCCACCACATTGCCTCCCCCAGAGAAGGCGTGGCTTACGTTGTTGTCGGCAAAGATTTACAGCGCAACCGCCTCATCCTCGGTTACGAAGGCCAGGATACCCCGGGGCTCTACACCTCGCGTGCCATTGTCGGCAGCATTTCCAACACCCTGGCTCCCCTGCCCGAACGCGTCATGGCACAGCCCCGCTACCGCGCCGCCGCGGTGCATGCCACCTGCACCCACCTGGGCAACGGCAAAGTGCAGCTCGATTTTGATACCCCTGTGCGCGCCCTCGCTCTCGGGCAGGTCTGCGCCTTTTACGAACCGGACTCCCTCCGCGGCGAAAAGCTCCTCGGCGGTGGTTTCTTCGAGCAACTCGGCTGACTTCCCCGCCCCGGCCTGACGCAAAGCCATATTACCCGCAGCCGGCAGCCGCGCAGAAACACATGCCGGGACACGCCGAGGCCTGCTGCCGGACCATGACAATAATAAATCTTCACCTGGTTAGAAAAACCCGCTATAACAAACGCGATGCCCATATGCCCTAAATGCTCTGCCACCATTCACGCCGGCGCCGAGGACCAATGTCCGGCCTGCGGCTATGATATCAGCCAGGCAGATGAGATTTTCGGCTACGGCCAGGTAGAATTCACCCGCGTGGTAGATGCCGCAGGCGCGCTGACCCACCAGGAACGCCAGGAGCTCATGCGCACCCTGGAACGCCTCGAGCGCCGGATTCGCCCGGTTGCGCTCTGCATTTATATTACAGACGTAGGGCAGGTTCAGGAACTGCGTACCCACGCACACTGGATTCTGAACCACGCACGCATTCACCACCCCTCCTTCGGCAAACGAGAGCTGCACAAAGCCATCGAAGATGCCGAACTGCGCGAACGCCGCCCCGGCGAGCACCGCCAGCAGGAAGAACCCCGCCAGGGCTGGTTTTCCCGGGCATGGCAGGCCGTGCGCGACTACGTGATGGATGCGCTGCATCCCCTGCCGCCCCCCGTGAAACAGGAATGGATGCTCATTCTGGTCATGGATGTGCAGCTGGAAATGGCTTGCTTCTCCTGGGGGTACAAACTCGACCCCTTCATTGACCCGGACAGCATCAACACCTGCATCAAATGCGCGAAACTCCAGTTCCGCGAACGCGCTATGGTGGCAGGACTCAAACGCGTGATGCGCGCCGCGGCACGCCGCTTATCCACCCGTGCACGCTCCGTCAACCGCCGGCTCCGCCAGGCCCAGAAAGCACTGGCGCTCAGCGCTGCGCTCGGCATGCTGCTGAGCACTCACACCCTGGCGGAAGAAGCAGCCCCCACACATCCGCAGGTGGTGCAGACCACCACTGCAGACAGCGAGCTTCCCCACTGGAGGGCAGATGATTACCGCCACCTGATGGCCGGAGAACTCATCACCGGCTACGTCTCTCTCTTCCCTGCCAAACCCACACCGGAAGAAATCAAGGCAGAGGCAGCCAGACGCAAGGAACTGCAGCGGCAGCAGCGCGAACTGCGCCGCCAGCGTGCCCGCCAGACCCCGCGCCCGCGTCCCATTGAAAAACGTGAGGAAAGCGACACGCGCATCCTGAGCGACTACGTCAAAACATACTCAAAGCCGCCGCACGGAACCATACTCAATGACCCGCAACAACTGTTCTCTACCGTTGAACGCGACGACGTTGAACACGTGCTGCGCAATCTCAACGCTAACGCCAGGTTCAAAATCTACACCACCATATTCAAAGGCAGCCAGGAAATCACCAGCGAATTCCCCATCGGCTCGCTGATTGACGGCGTCACCCAGGCATACGAATACGCCGTTCTCCTGCGTTTCCCCATAGGCAGACCCGAGGCTATTGAACTGGAGTACAAGGAAATCAACCCCACAGATGACCAGCGGCACGCCTGGCTGCAGAAAGTGCGCGCAGCCGCCGCAGATGGCAGCGCAGAAGGGCTCATGGATGCCCTGCACTGCCTGAGCAGCCTCATTACCCCCCTCTCTGCGGATTTCAAACCCATTGCCACCCGCAGCGCCGACAATATACGCCTGATCGAGATTGATTTTGCAGAAACTCAGAAAGCGAAAAAGCGCAGCGTGAAAGACCGCATCCGCGAACTGATTGAAAACCCGGTGCTGGTGGCTGCCGTGGTGTATCCGCTGGGCTTCCTGCTGGGATTGCTGGGGCTGTATCTGCTCTTCAACTGGCTGCGCACCTCCTCCAGGCTCGAAGACAGCGAGGCTGACCTCCGGCTCTCCTCCCCCTATGGTGCCGGCGTAAGCCGCTATGTGCGCTACCTGGAAGGCACGGAAGCCGGTAAGGAAAAACGCCTCTTCTGACACAAATTGAGCATCTGCAAACGCATAGCATACACCCTGCAGCCAATTTTCTACCCCGGGCAGCCTTTTTTGGTTGCTTTTGCCCCCTTGCGGGTGTAGTATATGGCTCGTGGAAACAGAATTTCACGCATGAGGGGTACTGTCCCCTGTTTGCAACATTTTCCTAAACATTGTAACCACCATGAACACAACATATAGCACTATTGACGCCAACGAGGCAGTAGCCTCCGTAGCGTACCGTTGCTCTGAAGTGGCCGCCATCTACCCCATCACCCCATCCTCTCCGATGGGCGAATCGGCAGAGGCCTGGACCGCTGTAGATCGCAAGAATCTCTGGGGCACGGTTCCCAGCATCGTAGAGATGGAATCTGAGGCAGGTGCTGCCGGCGCTGTGCACGGCGCACTGCAGACCGGCTCCATGGCCACCACCTTCACGGCCTCCCAGGGCCTGCTGCTCATGATTCCGAATATGTTCAAGATTGCCGGTGAGCTGACTCCCTGCGTCTTCCACATTGCCGCCCGCGCACTCGCAGCCCAGGGTCTTTCCATCTTCGGCGACCACAGCGACGTGATGAGCGCCCGCTCCACCGGTTTTGCCATGCTTTGCGGCGCTTCCACCCAGGAAGCTCCGGATATGGCCGCCATCGCCCACGCCGCCACGCTGGAAAGCCGCGTGCCCTTCATCAACTTCTTCGATGGTTTCCGCACCTCTCACGAGGTGGGCAAGATTGCCGACATCACCGACGAGCAGCTGCGCGGCATGATTGACCAGGACCTGGTGGATGCCTTCCACGCCCGCGCCCTCACCCCGGATGCCCCCGTCATCCGCGGCACCGCCCAGAACCCCGACGTGTACTTCCAGGGTCGCGAAACCGTCAACAAGTTCTACAATGCCGTGCCCGGCATTGTGAAGAAAGCCATGAAGAAATTCGGCGAGCTGACCGGCCGCTGCTACAACCTGGTGGAATACATCGGCAGACCGGAGGCTACCCGCGTCATCATCATCATGGGTTCCGGCGCTGAAGCATGCCTTGAGACCGTGCAGGCTCTCAGCGAGGACATCGGCGTGCTGAAGGTGCGTCTGTACCGTCCCTTCCCGGCAGAGGACGTGATTGCCGCCCTGCC
>CAJGCV010000088.1 GCA_904501915.1 uncultured Akkermansia sp.
CAATTTCCTGCGCATGGTCGAGTGGCACAACCTGGTGCAGGACCTCGGCTCTGCCCTGCAGGACACCATGCACTGGCGCATCCCCGCCCTGCCCGAAGAGTCCAAACAGGCCACCTCAGAGATGATTCACCGCTCCCTGCTGGCAGGCGCACCGCTGCAGATTGGCTTCTGGCGTCCGGAGGATAAGGTGTACCGCGGCGCAGGTGGCCGCGATTTCTCGATTTTCCCCGGTTCGGGGCTCTTCAAGCGCAAGAAGAGGGCAGAATGGCTCATGGGCGCGGAGCTGGTGGAGACCACGCGCCTCTACATGCGCCGCGCCGCCGTGCTCGACCCGGTCTGGGTGGAGCAGATTGCCCCGCAGCTCTGCGCCCACCATGCCTACGACGCCATCTGGGACAAAGCCAGTGGCCAGGTATTTGCCAAGGAACGAGTGACCTGCGGCGGGCTCACCATCATCGACGGTCGCCGCGTGAGCTACGCCCGCTACAACCCCGCCGCCGCCCGCGAAATCATGATTCGAGATGGCATCATGGCCGGCGAAATGAAAGACCGCGCCCCCTACCTGAAGCATCTCGAAAAAATGCGCGAAAAAGTGCGGCTGGTCGAATCGAAACTCCGCCGCCGCGACCTCATCTGGTGCAGCGAGGGCGTGTTCCGCTTCTTCGATTCCGTGATTCCTGCCGATATCTGCTCCGAGCAGGCACTGCGCCGCTGGCGCGACAAGATGGAGCCGCGCAATCCGAAACTGCTCTGCGTACCGTACGAGGATTGTGTCTACCCCGGCGAAGATGAGGTACGCGCCGACCTCTACCCGGATGAAATCGAGCACGCGGGCGAGAAATACGATGTCTATTACAACCACGCCCCTGGCGAAGCAGACGATGGCGTGACCATCGGGGTACATATCGACCAGCTGGCCGATTTTCCCGACTGGCTGCCGCAATGGGGGGTACCCGCGCACCTTGCAGACAGGGCGGAGATTCTGCTGCGCACCCTGCCCAAGGATGTGCGCATGTTCCTCATGCCCATCAGCTCCGCGGCCGATGATTTTGCAGAGGACTGGTTCGACCGCGAGCCGGACCGCCCGCTGCCCCAGGCGCTGGCGGAGTTCGCCATGCGCCGCAGCAATAAGTTCTGCAACGCCTCACAGGTGGACATGGGCAAGCTCCCGCCGGAATTCATCACCAAAATCTGGGTGTGCGATGATAAGGGCAACGAGCTCGCCCTCGGCACCCACGCAGACATTCTTCGCGAGAAACTGGCCAGCTACCAGGAAAAACGCTTCGCCAAAAAAGCGGCCCGTTCGTTCTCTTCTACACCCATGACCCGCTGGGATTGCGGCGACCTGCCCGCCACCGTGGAAGTGGGCAACGGCACCGGCTACCCCGCCCTGCACGAAGATGGCGACCTGGTGAAACTGCATGTATTCCCCAGTGCAGAGGAAGCAGCGCTGCACCACCGCCGCGCCGTGCGCAGGCTGGCTCTCATTAAGCATGGCGATTTCCTGAACAGCATCCGTAAGAAACTCCCCATCCGCAGCATGGAAGCCAGACTGGCACTCACCACGGTGGGGCAAGTTCCGAAAAACAACCTGCACGATACCGTGTACGCCGCCATGGATGCTGCGCTGGCAGCCCCCCTGCCCCGCACCGCAGCGGAGTTCGATGCCGCGTGCCTCCGCATGCGCGAATCGGTATACGACCGCATCGCCGGCCCGCTCGGCAAGCTCTGGGAGCAACTGGCAGCTACCGATGCCGCCGTGCGCCAGTATTGCCTGGTAGCCGGGCGCGACCGCTTCGGTGCCCAGATTGCCGAGGACGTGCAGCGAGAGTGGCAGTGGCTCACCCGCTCCTGGTTCCTTTCCTCTGCCGAACCGGCTCAGCTGGCCGATTATTCACGCTTCCTCCGCGGCCTGCAGGAGCGCATCAAGCGCATTGCCCAGCAACCCGCCGCCAAGGAGCTGGAACGCATCGCCTCCCTCAACGCCGCCGTATCATCCCGGTTCTTTGCCGAGTACGACCGCCACACTGACTCCCCCGCCTGGCAGGCCTATGGCTTCATGGTCGCGGAGTTCCGACTCTCCCTCTTTGCCCCCGCCCTCGCCGCCAAAGGCCGAGCCTCCGCCAAGAAACTAGAAGCCGCAGAAATTTTACTGTAAATTGATTAAACAATTTTGTGTAAAAAACAAGATTGAATCTTGCTTTTTACACAAATATAGTTAATCAACTCTATTTCTTACGCTTAAAGGAAGGCCCCGCTTCCTTAACCTTGAAATTGTACAGTGGGTGGCGGTTATCCGCCGAAGCGCTGTGATAGGCAGATTCCCGACTTCTGCGTTCCACATTCCCCAACCTGCATTTAGAACAGCATTCCTGCTTGCGCAGGGTGGGCGGGGTATGCTAACATGAAAGGCATGAAGATTTTCCCCTTGTTTGCTACCGCCGTAGTGCTGGCCGGTGTGTGCCAGGCTGCCAGTGAAGCCGCCAACTCCGCACGCGATGCCGCCCGCCAGTATGGAGCCGCTGTGCGCAACTGCGATATGAGCTGGGCGGTGGACTCCATGTACCCCCCGCTGCGCCGCACCTATGCAGACAGTCTAGCAACGCGCGGACGCGAGGGTGAAGCAGCACGAGCCCGCCGGGTGCAGGGTATTGAGCGGGAAAATGTGGTTCAGGCGCGCGCACGCATGGCAGCAAACGATAAAGCCCTGCGCGCCCGCTATGCACGCATGAGCGAGGAAATGAAGAAACAGGGCGTGAAGGTGGAAAGCTACACCGTGGGAGAGGCCACCTCCGAATATGTGGTCACGCCGCCCATGGCAGTCGTCAGCCAGGTGCGCCGCGACACAGCCGGCAGAATCCGTGCCGAAAAAATCGGCAACACGCAGGAACGCAGCCGCATTGTCGTGCTACCCACCACACTGGTAGTCAGCACGCCGGCGCAGAACGGCGGGCGCACCCGCATTGAACGCCGCAGCTACATCTACGCCGTGCGAGACGAAGTCATCATCGACAAGAGCATGCCCCGCGGCACAGAGCTGAACAAGTGGTACTTCATCGACGGCAACACCGATGTGAACATGCTGCGTTCATTCTTCCCCAATCTGCCGCTGTATCTGGATTTACCCGGCACCGGTGACCGCGTGCTGCGCTGAAAGGACTCCCACTCATGGGGCTGCTGAGCGAACAAACCCTGCTCGATTTCTCTGAGACCGGTCTGCTGTCGCATGCCCGCGGGTTTGAGTTCCGCCCGGAGCAGCAGCAGATGGCGGTGGCCGTGGCGGAAACGCTGGAAACCGAGAGAGCCCTGCTGGCAGAGGCAGGCACCGGCGTGGGCAAATCTCTGGCGTACCTGATACCCGCCATCCGCTTTGCGCTGGATAACGGGCGCAAGGCTGTTATCTCAACCCACACCATCAACCTGCAGGAGCAGCTTTTCCACAAGGACATCCCCACGGTGGCGCGCGCGCTCAACTGCCATTTCGATGCAGCCCTGCTCAAAGGGCGCGCCAATTACCTCTGCCGCACCCGCCTGCGCCGCGCCATGGAACAGGCAGATGACCTCTTCAACCAGGCAGAAACCAAACAGCTCTATGATTTACTCGCCTGGTCCAAGGACTGCGGCGAGGGCTCACTGGCAGAACTGCCGCACGAGCTCAATATCTCCCCGAAGGTATGGGCGCAGGTATGCAGCGAAAACCACGTCTGCACACCCCGCAACTGCGGCTATGACTGCCCGTACCAGGCAGCCCGCCGCCGGGTGCAGGAAGCCCAGGTGGTGGTGCTCAACCACACGCTTTTTTTCGGTCTGCTCTCCCTGGCAGATGAAATGATGGCCGTGGAACCAGAGGGTCCGCCCGGCTTCATCTTCCCGAACGATTTTGTCATTCTGGACGAAGCGCACACCATTGAAAACGTGGCAGCAAACCAGCTCGGGCTCTCGCTGAACGAAGCGGAAATGAAATACGAACTGCTGCGCCTCTACAACCCGCACACCCACAAGGGCAGCATGCGCCACAACGCCTCGCCCACCGTGTTGCAGCTCATTGAGGAAGCGCAGGCCGCCGTGGGGGAATTCTTCACCGCCGCGCGGGCAGATTGCCAGCTGGAGGCGCACCATGGCACCGTGCGCCTGCGCCAGCCGGAATGGACAGAAAACCTCCTCTCCCCGGTTCTGAAACAACTCTTTGCCGAAATCAAGGACATGGCCGCCATGGAGGAAAACGACCTCACCAAAGCCGAGCTGCTGGACACCGCAGCCCGCATCATGGCATACGATGAAGCCGCCACCGAAATGGTGAAGCTCACCAATGCTGCCACCACCGTCTACTGGGTGGAAAGCCACGGGCTGGATGGCCAGTATACCACCATGCGCGGCGCGCTCATCAACGTGGCACCCGTGCTGCGCGAGAAACTCTTCGAGGCTGGCCGCAGCTGCATCTGCACCAGCGCCACCCTCTCCACCGGCGAACGCGGCATGGGCTACTTTGCCGGTCGCGTGGGCGCCGAAAGCGCGCGACCGCTGCAAATCGGCAGTCCCTTCGATTTTGAAAAGCAGATGCGCATCATGGTGGCGCGCAGCATGCCCCCGCCCCCGCCCGCCAGCGAGGATGAGGAATACCAGCCAGCCCTGGCAGACTGGATTATGCGCTCGCTGGATGAATCGCAGGGGCGCGCCTTTGTGCTCTTCACCAGCTACAACCTGATGCGGGCCATGGCCGTGCGGCTGCGCCCGTTCTGCCAGGAGCGCGGCTGGCCGCTTCTCGTGCAGGGCGATGAGCTGAACCGCAGCCAGATGGTACACAGCTTCCGCGAAAACATCGGCAGCGTCCTGCTGGGCACCGACAGTTTCTGGACTGGCGTGGACGTGCCCGGCGAGGCGCTCTCCAACGTCATTGTCACCAAAATCCCCTTTGAATCCCCCGGCAACCCGCTGGTGGAAGCGCGCATCGAAGACATCACCGCGCACGGCGGCAATGCTTTCCGCGACTACTCCCTGCCCGAAGCCGTGCTCAAATTCCGCCAGGGCATCGGTCGGCTCATCCGCTCCAGGACCGATACCGGCATCGTCACCATCCTGGACTCCCGCGTGACCAATAAATTCTACGGCGCACGCTTTATGTACGCCCTGCCCGCTACGGCGCCACGCGAGTTTCTTTAGGCGGGACTAAAGTCCCGCGCTTCGAAGCATAATCCACCCGGCATTATCGGGCATTCGTCTCCACCGGGGCATCCAGCCACTTGAAGGTGCGGTTGCGGATCTGTTCCACCGCCTCGGGATAGGGCACGCCGTTGAGATACAGCATGCGCGGCACAGGGGCAGCATTCTCGCGTATAGCCACATCCACCGTGCGGCGAATGCGGGTTGCTGGGAACTCATCCCATTTTTCACCCAGTTCATTCATCCAGATGCGACGCAAATCGCCCGTCCCCTCCTCCACATAGAAACGGAGGTTCTTCCAGGTCTGGGAAAAGAACGAGAGCCTCACCGAGATATCGGCTTCCCACTGGCCATCCTCCCGTTTCCGGGTCCAGAAACGCACGCTCATCCACATCTTGCAGCGTGTTTCATCTGCCGCCGCTGCATCGGCTGCAGAACCCGGCTTTTCAAAACGAGCCACACGGCAGATACCCTCGGTATCCTTGCGCCAGAACACAGCCACAGGAGTCTCATAGGCATCCTGCAGCGCCAGGGAATCTTCCATCTGCGGAGCACGCTCCGGCAGAGGATTCACCACCGGGTGCTCCTTGTGCTCTTTCTTATCAGAATCCCACTCATAGTGGGTGTTCACCCGCTTGCAGAAATCGGCATCCCAATGAATGGATTTGCCAGCCTTATCCAGCGGCACAGATTGCATAACAGACAGGCTCACGTAATCCCCGCGGAACAAATCGCGAGGGTCGTAATCCGTACAGTCAATCAGCAGACACGGCGCATTCGCCAGCTCACGCGTGCGGTCCACATAATTCCACGCCAGCCAGAGCAGCTGGGCCGCCACCACTGCAAACAACAGAATCAAACGCTTATCTGTTTTCATATACTCAACAAATTTTCTCATTTAACCTCCTTGATGGATTTTGCCAGCATGCGACGCTGCTTCTCCAGCAGCCACACCAGCCCCAGCATCATCAGACCGGCAAAAATCAGTACCAGACCGGACCCGGAAAGTGACCCCAGCACATTTGCGATCAAGGCAAAGCCCGAAAGCAGCACCATCATCGCACCAAAGTTCACCCAGGCCAGCCGCTTTACACACGAGCCCAGATACATCAGCCCGCCACCTATACCAAAGCCGCACAGCACCCCCAGCAGCTCCGCCTCGCACCAATACCCCATAGGCAAAGGAAGCGAGAACAGCAGCACCACAATCCACCAGTGCCGCCACTCGTATGCCCGGGGACGCGCCACCGCCAGCAGCACAGGAATCGCCCCCAGCAGCGAGGGTACCACCGCGCCCTTCTCGACCGAGCTTATCCCATGGTAGAACAACGGAACCTGCACCATCCAGAGATAACTGAGCAACGCGGGAATACTCAGCCACGTATAATAGCGGTAAAACCCCTTTACCCCGCGCCAGCGCTCTGCCAGCACCCACCACAGCATGAACAGCAGCCCCATGGCCGCCACGATGGCCGAATCATCATGCAGCCAGGGCGCCAAGCTCAACCACGTTTCCCGGTTAGCAGCCAGCGCACCCAGCAGCACGCAGCTCGTCACCGCCACCAACAGCATCAGCACCTGCGAACGCACAATAAACGGAATCGCAACCACCCCCAGGAAAAACAGCATACACCCCTCGGCAAACGGATTCTGCAACTGGAACATCTGCCCATACAGCGCAATGCAACCCAACCACATACCACCGCCAATCAGAGCAAAAACCTCTGCCACATAGGGATGATTCACCCGCGTGCGCAGCCACACCAGCCATGCCCCCAGCAGCATCAGCATCGCCACCGACATCTTCACCGCATTCGGAATCAACTCCCAGTTCGCCGAAATCAGCATCACAATGCCACCCAGAATCAACGCCCCGGCCAATCCAGCCATGATACGCACCACATACTGGTGCCCACGGCTGGCATTCAAATGGAAATGCTCGGTTATCGCCACTGCCTGCTCGGCAGATATCAACCCAGCCGCCTGCATCTGCTCAACATCCTTGCGTTTCATCGTTTTAAGTCAAATAATACGCCTTTATTCTAGCAATTTCCCGTCCGTATGCAAGAATTTTCTAAAAAAAGGCTTGCATTGGTATGAACGCATCTGTATAATGCGCCCGTTCCCGCTGCAAAGCGGTGAATCGGTAAATCCGACGGAGCGGTAGCTCAGTTTGGTTAGAGCGCAGCCCTGTCACGGCTGAGGTCGCGGGTTCGAGCCCCGTCCGCTTCGTTTAACAAAAA
>CAJGCV010000089.1 GCA_904501915.1 uncultured Akkermansia sp.
AACAATACCATTTTATCATACCATGAAAACACTCATCATAGCCCGCCACGGTAACACTTTTGCCAAAGGAGAAACACCCACCCGCGTGGGATGCCACACCGACCTGCCCCTCGTTGAAGAAGAACGCGGCAAAGGTGTCGGCCTGTATCTGAAGAAACTGGGACTGGTGCCCACACGCATACTGGCTGCCCCGCTGAAGCGCACCATGGGCACAGCCGCCCTTGCAGCAGAGGCAGCAGGCTGCACCTGCCCGGTGGAGCCCGACCACCGTTTCATCGAGGTGGACTACGGCCCCGATGAAAATAAGACTGAGGAACAGGTCATGGCGCGCCTGGGCGCCGAAGCCGCCAAGGCAGAAGGTATCGACCCCGCCACCCTTACCCCGGAGGAAATTGCAGCTAAAGGCGAAGCCATCATCGACAAGTGGAATGCCGATGCAACCGTCCCCAGCGGTTGGAAAGTGGATGTGCAACAAATCCGCGATAACTGGATGAGCCTCGCCTCCGAAGTGAAGGACGGCGAAATCATGCTCTGCGTCTCCTCCAACGGCACCATCCGCTTTGCGCCGGTCATCACAGGCGACTACGCAGGGTTCTGCGCAGAACACGACATCAAGGTAGCCACCGGTGGCGTATGCATTTTCACCAGCGAAGACGGCATCACCTGGTCCTGCACGGAATGGGGCACCAAGGCATTCAAGAAAATCTGATCAGCTACGCATATGATAAACAAACTCAAACCTGCCTGGGTAGAAGAATTCAAGAAGTTTGCCCTGAAAGGGAACGTAGTCGATATGGCCGTGGGTGTCATCATCGGCGGTGCGTTCGGCAAAATTGTCACGTCTCTGGTGAATGATATCATCATGCCGGCAGTCTCGATGCTTACCGGTGACACCAAGAATCTGGCAGAGCTCACCTATGCCCTAAGTGCAGAGGAAGGAGTCCCGGTCATCAAATATGGTGTATTCTGCCAGACCGTGCTGGATTTCCTCATCATTGCCCTTACCATCTTCTGGGCGGTACGCCTGGTATGCAAGCTGCGCGTGAAGAAGGAAGAACCGGCAGCCCCTGCCCCGGCACCGGAGCCTCCTCCCACCCCGGAGGACATTCTGCTGCTGCGAGAAATCCGCGACGCATTGAAAAACAAGTGAATAAAAAGCAACTCATAGCCAGGGTTCAGCGATACATGGGTCCTGGTGCTACCCGAGCCACCGCCTCTGCCGCAGTAGAGGCGGTGCTCGCATCCATCCGGCTGGCCACAGACTGCGATGGAAAGAAACTCCACCTGACTAAATTCGGAACCTTTGAAAGGGTTTTGAGAGAGGCTCGTCAGGGATACGACATCAACACCGGCAGCATGCGCAGCATACCGGCCAGAAGCGAGCTCACGTTCAAGGCTGCCAGAAACATGGCACCCTGAATCGCAGACGCGAATAACGGCCACTGTTCTTATTTACACGACACGAGCAACAGCCCAGCTGAGCGGACGGTGGAAATCCGGCTCGCCGCTCTGGTCATCAGATGTGGTAAGGAACAGGTAGTCAGGGCTGTTCAAAATGCAGGTCGCAGCCAGACGGCAGCTGGTCACATCGATATCGATACTACGAAGATAGGAAAGAGGAATGCGGGCAGAGCAACTCCAGCCGGTCGCCGAAACATCACCGGAGGTAATGACCCCGACCGGCACCCCGGCAGCAGCGTCACGCACGCGCGGTGCATTGAAAGCACAGGCCCACCAGGCACCATTCGGGCACAGGTTGAACTCCAGGTACTGTTTAGCATCAGCGTCTGCTACAAAGAATTCTGCGGTATCATACATCCAGAGTTCTTCTTTGAACTCACCAGGTACAGCTTCTGGATGAATGGAGACTGGCGCAGCCTGGGATGCCCGGAATACGAGGTATTCTCCCTCTACCGTAAAGCTATATTCCACAGGTGCAGCAATGGCGTTTCCATACCACTCATGCGTGAGTTGCTGCACTACCGGTTCTCCCATGCTAATGATGTTCTGCATGCTTAAATCATAGCAAACCGGGTGGCTTTTGGCAACGAATAAATACGGCATATTGAAATAACAGTTGTACTCATGATTGAACAAGCTGCCGGTAAACTGCGTCAACTGACATTGTACAATCTTGCCAACAGGCGCGCAAGTGGTAAACTTGGGCGCAAACCACGACCATGAACACACAGGAATTCAATGAACAAATAGCGCAGAAATCCGCATGGGTAAGCGCCGTGAAACAGGAAATGGCCAAGGTGGTAGTTGGCCAGCAGAAACTCGTGAACCGTTTGATTCTGAGTCTCCTCTGCAAAGGCCACGTACTACTGGAAGGTGTGCCGGGTCTTGCCAAAACCCTTTCCGTGAAAGCGCTGGCCGGCACCATGCAGGCCGCATTCTCGCGCATTCAGTTCACGCCGGATCTGCTGCCCGCAGACCTGCTGGGCACCATGATATATAATCCGGAAGAGCGCCAGTTCACCGCCAAGAAAGGCCCGGTATTTGCGAATCTGATTCTGGCAGACGAAATCAACCGTGCGCCAGCCAAGGTGCAGAGCGCCCTGCTGGAAGCCATGCAGGAACGTCAGGTGACGCTGGGTGAGTGCAGCTACCCCCTGCCCAACCCCTTCCTGGTGCTGGCTACACAGAACCCCATTGAGCAGGAAGGCACCTACCAGCTGCCGGAAGCCCAGCTCGACCGATTCCTCTTCAAGGTAGTGGTGGATTATCCCAGCCGTGATGAAGAGCTCAAGGTGCTGGAAATGATGAGCAGCACCATGGCCACACCTCACACCAGCCAGGTAGTCACCGTACAGGAAATCGAAGAATCACGCGCGCTTATGGACCAGATTTTCATCGACCCCGCCGTGCAACGCTACATCGTAGACCTGGTGCGCGCTACCCGAACCCCGGAAAAAGTGGATGCCCGGCTGGAAGGCATGGTGCGCGCCGGTGCATCCCCCCGCGCCACCATCAACATTGCCCTGGCAGCCAAGGCACTGGCCTTCACCCGCCAGCGCGGCTACGTGACCCCGCAGGACGTAAAAGACCTGGCGCACGATATTCTGCGCCACCGCATTCTGCTTTCCTACGAAGCCGAAGCCGCCAACAAGACCAGCGACAACGTCATCGACAGCATCCTGTCCAAGGTACCCGTGCCGTAAACCGCTATGGATAAAACGCAGGAAATCATGGAAAAAGTGCGCCGCATTGAGCTGCAGGCGCGCCGCATGTCCACCGCCACCTTTGCCGGGCAATACCGCTCGGGTTTCCGTGGTCAGGGGCTTGATTTCGATGATTTCCGCGAATACCGAGCCGGGGATGAACCCCGCTTTATCGACTGGAAAGTCACAGCCCGCACCGGTACGCCTTACGTAAGGACATTCCACGAAGAGCGCGAGCAAGTGCTGCTTCTGGCGGTGGATGTGAGCGGCAGCATGGACTACGCCAGCGCCGGCATCGCCGATACCAAGCGCGAATACGCCGCACAGATAGCCGCCGTGCTGGCATACAGCGCAGCGCTCAATGGCGACAAGGTCGGCCTGCTGCTTTTCGGTCACAAACCGCACTTCTATCTCCCCCCGGCAAAAGGCATGAAACAATGTCAGCGCGTTGTGCGGGAAATCCTCAGTTCCCCCACAGCAGGAACAGATGACACCGTAGAGGAACTCGCCGCCGAAATTCTGCGCACCCAGCGCAAGAGCGCCATGGTCTTTCTCATCAGTGATTTCCTGGCAGCACCTGATAAACAATCCATTGGCAAACTGAATTTCCGGCACGAGCTCATTCCTGTGCGCGTGAATGACCCGGCAGAACTGGAACTGCCGGCGGCAGGACGCATCTGCTTCCGCGACCCGGAAACCGGCGAATTATTCGAAGGCGACCTGAGCAACACAGCCCTTCGCCAGGCACATGCCCGCGCCCTGCAGGCACACCGGGTTGAGTGGCAGCGCGTCTTCAACCAGCTGGGCATCGACTCTCTCGATTTGCTCACCACGCAGGAATTCATCCCCGCGCTTCGCAAAATGTTCAACCGCCGCAGCAGGCTCTTCGCACATTAAACCATGGGAAACGATATTTTACAGGCCATTCCCACATTGGAGAAAGATATTCCGGCAGGCCAGTTCATGGTGCAGGAATTCTGGGCACCCCTGCTCTGGGTGTGTGCCATTGCGATTCCCCTGGCAGCGCTGACCGCCTGGTGGCTCTACCGGCGCAACCGTAAACCAGCCGTACCGGCTGTGACACCGCTGCAGGAAGCGCTGGCTTCCATAGCAGAACTGGATGCCCAGCTTCCCCCGCTGCGCGAATGTGCCCTGCGGCTTTCCATGATTCTGCGCTCATATCTGGCAGGGCAGACGCAGGACCCCGCCTTGTACGAAACGCACGAAGAATTTTCCCAGCGAATGGATTCCTTGGCCAATGTACCGGTAAGCTGCCAGCTGGAAACCAGAGATTTGCTGGAACACCTGGCAGAGTTCAAATACGCAGGCGAAACCGCCACTGATGCCACGCGCGCCCACGCACTCGTGGAAAGCGCACGGAACCTGGTAGCCCGTATTGATACAGCACAGCAACAATCCCGCAAAGAGGAGGTCCCGGCATGATGCTCGCCAATGCTACAGCACCTGTGGTTGAAGCCACGCGTGAATTCACCTTTGCCCAACCAGCCTGGCTCTGGGCGCTGCCGGTCGTGCTTCTATTCCTCTTTCTGCGCCGGAGGCAAGGCACCACAGCCAGCCTGGTGCACCCGACCATACGCTTTGCAGCTGCCCAAATGCGCCGCCCTGCCACGCTGGCCGGGCGCATCGGCCCCATCTGCATGGTCCTTGCCATGGCGGCACTCATGGTTGCGCTTGCGCGCCCGCAGTGGAGAAACGAGCATACGGAAGAAACGGTCAGCGGCATTGACATCATGATAGCCTGTGACCTTTCCGGCTCCATGGCCAGCCGCGACATGCTTTTTGCAGCCAAGGACGAACGAGGACGCACGCAACGCGCCGCCATCGACCGCCTGACCGCAGCCAAATACGTCATCAGTGAGTTCATTGCCGGCCGCCCGAACGACCGCATCGGCCTTGTCGCCTTTGCAGGCAAGGCAAAACTCTGCAGTCCGCTCACGCTTGACCACGGCATTGTGCGCTACATCATCCGCGAGTTTTATCTGGCAGATAACCGCCGCCCCGGCTACATCGCAGAAGACGGCACCGCCATCGGCACGGCCATTGCCTCCGCAGCCCTTCGACTCGACGAGCGCAAGGAAACCAAGAGCAAAGTCATTATTCTGGTGACTGACGGCATGAGCAACCGCGGCAGCATCTCACCCATCGATGCCGCCAGACAGGCCGCTGAGCTCGGCATCAAGATTTTCACCATCGCCATTGGCAAGGATGAACGAATCTCCCGCTATACTGCCAACGTTGATACGTTCGACGAGAAGACGCTGCGCGAGATTGCCAGAATCACCGGAGGTCAATTCTACCGCGCCAGCAGTGGCGCGCGGCTGCAGAAGGCTTTTGAAAGCATCGACAAACTGGAAAAAACCGAGGCAAAACGCCGAACCCTCATCAGTTTCGATGAACTTTTCCCCTGGCCGCTTGCAGCCGCCGCACTCTTCCTTATCCTGGGCATCGGGCTCAACTTTGCCCGCCCCAGACCAGCCCCCTGATTCTGCACCATGAGCTTCCTTCATCCCAGCATTCTTTGGTTTCTTCTGCTTGTACCCGTACTGGCAGGTCTGGTGGTGCTCGCGTGGCGCAGCACAGGCCAGGGATGGCGCAGACTGGTTTCAGCCCAGCACCGTGAGCTGGTGAGCAGGCGCCCCCTGTGGCGCACCGCGCTGCCGGCCACATTCGCCCTGCTGGCGCTCACCTGCACTATCATTGCACTCGCCCGCCCTATCAATGGCTATCGGGAAGGCGGAGCCACCACCACCGGGCGCAACCTGCTCATTGCGCTGGATATCTCCCGTTCCATGGAAACGGAGGACGTAAAGCCCTCCCGCCTGGATGAAGCGCGCGCCGCGGCCTACGAGCTGATTGATGCCCTGCCCGGCGACAAAATCGGGCTCATCGTCTTCTCTGGCGAGGCAGACCTTGTCGTGCCGCTCACTTACGACCACACCGCCCTGCGCGATGCGCTGGAACAGGTGAACCGCAACTGGGCCGGCGTAGGTGGTACGAATTTCGGGCTTGTACTCCGCAAAGCCATGCAGGATTTCAAACGCAGCACCCCCAAAGGCAGCACAAACGCCCTGGTGATTCTCAGCGATGGTGAAGACACTGTCAATTCCTCACTAGAGGTGGCAGAAGAAGCCAAAGAGAGCAAGCTGCTGGTTATCACAGTCGGCATAGGCACAGCCGCAGGTGGTCCCATACCTGATCCCCGTGGCGACAACGGGCTGTGGCAGGATGCCAACGGCAAGCATGTCATCAGCAAGCTTAATACCGAATCCCTGCGACGTTTCGCAGAAGCCACCGGCGGTGATTACTTCGTCATGGATTCCAATGCCAATCTCACAGCTTTCACTCAGGCTGCCGTCCGGAAACTCGACAAGCACGAAGAAGCATTCTCCGTCAATAAAGTACCTAACGACCTGTTCACCCCCTTTGCCGTAACCGCGCTTATTTTACTGGTGCTCACCATGCTCTGCAGCACTGAATGGCGCCGCTCCAGAGCAGTCATTCTACTTCTGGCGATTGGTAGCATGACACCGCAAATTCAAGCAGCTCCATCACAGGAATCCGCCAATGCATACGCACGGGGAATCAACCACATGCAGGCAAACGAAGAGGCAAAAGCAAAAGAAGCATTTTCACTTGCTCTGCTGGATGAAGACAAGCCGCTTCAAGCCGCTGCACTCTATCAGCTGGGGCAGATTAACGCAGCCCGCACATTTGAAGAACTGCGTAAGCTCTATGGTGCAGGTGCAGCAGAAGGCATAGAAGAAGAAGAACAAACAGCCCCACAGGTAACCCCCGAAGCACTGCAGCACATTGTCGATTCGCTCAAACAGGACATTCAGCCCTACCGCGATGCACTGAAAATCCAGCCCTTGCTCACGCCCGCTAAGAAAAACATTGCGGGTATAGAAACGCTCATCAAAAAACTGGAAGAGGAAATTGAACGGCTGAAGCAACAGCAGAAGCAGGACGACCAGCAGAAGCAGGACGACCAGCAGAAGCAGGATGACCAGCAGAAGCAGGATGACCAGCAGAAGCAGGATGACCAGCAGAAGCAGGATGACCAGCAGAAGCAGGACGACCAGCAGAAGCAGGATGACCAGCAGAAGCAGGATGACCAGCAGAAGCAGGACGACCAGCAGAAGCAGGATGACCAGCAGAAGCAGGACGACCAGCAGAAGC
>CAJGCV010000090.1 GCA_904501915.1 uncultured Akkermansia sp.
AGAGCGAGAAGGAGGCGCACAAGAAGCTGGAGAAGATTGTGCTGGCTTACCGGTGCCTGGATTATTTGCCGGAGAATCCGACTGATGAGGATAGAGCGCTGGCGCAGATAGGCAAGGAGCTGAAGGAGAGTGTGCCGTATGAGGATAAGCCGAAGACCGGGGAGGTGCGCTGGGTTAATGGCAGTTCGGTGGAGGCTAAGGCTACGGTGCGCGGTGGTACTCTGCAGATGCTGCATGTATCGGAGATGGCGTATGTTTCCGCCCGCATGCCGCAACGCGCCAAGGAAATCAAGAATGGCGCGCTGAACACAGTGGTGGCGGGGCGGTACATCATAAAAGAGAGTACGCATGAAGGTGGGCGCGCCGGCGATAATTATATGATGGTGCGCCAGGCGATGGCCAACGAGGGAAAGCGTGAGCTTTCGCCGCTGGATTACCGATTCCATTTCTTTAACTGGACTGAGGAGGATGGCTACCGGCTGCCGGCGCGATTCTGGGATGAGTTGCCGGAGCCGGATGATAAGGCGGGCTGGGCTGAGCGTGAGGTGCTGGAGCGGTATTTTGAGAGTATTGTGCCGTTTGTGGGGCGGCTGAGCAGTGAGCAGAAGGCGTGGTATGCCAGCCAGTATCGAGCTCTGGGCCCGGTGGGTATTCGCCAGGAGTTTCCAACCACGCCGGATGAGGCTTTTGATGCGGTGCCGGAGGGTGCGATTTTCGCGCAGGAGATGAGCTGGCTGCAGTCGCAGGGACGCGTCGGTGTGGAGTTTGAGGTGCAGCGGCGCCGGCCGGTGTATGTTTCCTGGGACTTAGGGCTTTCGGATTATACTTGCTTATGGTTGATTCAGGTGGGGAGTGATGGGAAGTTCTACTGCGTAGATTATTACGCCTGCAAGGGCCAGCAGACTGACCATTATGTGGGGGTGGTGCGAGCATGGGAGGAGAGGGACGCTACGCGAGTAACGAAGCATTTTGTGCCGCATGATGCCCGGCACCAGCAGTGGGGTGCTCTGAGTGTGGAAGGGCAGCTGAAGGAGGCCGGGTTCAGTGTGAGGAGTCTGCCGGTGACGAGTTCGCTGCATACTTCGCTGCAGGCGTGCCGTGAGGTGCTGCTGAGCTGTGTGTTTCATGAGCGGACTCTGGAGCCGGTGCGGTGGAAGACTGAGGAGCTGCCGGGTGGTGTGCGCTCGCTGGAGAATTATCAGTGGGCTCCGGAGGGGGGGAATGCCAGGAAGCAGGAGCCTTTGCATGACCGGCATTCTCACGGTGCGGATGCGTTCCGCTATTTCTGTGAGGCGTTCAAGTTGGGGCTAGTGGGTCATGAGTTTTTTGCAGACGATGAGTCTGGCAGCTGGGGACGCGGAGCAGGCGTAGCTCTGGGTGCGGAGTGGCTGAGGAGTGGCTGAGGAGTGGCTGAGGTGAGTTGCGTATGCGGGAATAGGTTTTTCTGAGGTGTGCGTGGTATGCTTCACGTATGGATAAGAGTGAAGTGTGTCAGATGGCTCTGCATGAGGTTGGCGAGCACGATTATGTGACCGGTACGCCCGGATACGATGCATGCGAGCTGTATTTCCGGCAGACTTTTTTGTTTCTGCTGAAGCGGCATGATTGGAGTTTTGCGCGTAAGCGTGTGTCTCTGGCGAAGGTGGATGCCGGGTGGGCGCTGCCGGAAGATTGCCTGAGTATTGTGGAGTTGTCCGGGTTGCGCCGATGGCGCAAGTATGGGGCGGTGATTGTGCCGGAGGTTGATGGCTTGGTGTCTGGAGAGGTGTGTGTGATTTATACTTCCAGCGAGCATGCCGCTATGGGGTATATTCCTGACGATATGCCGGATTTTGCCCAGGCGCTGATTTACCATCTTGCCGCTTCCATTATTGGTTGCGTGAGCGGCAATGAGATGAAACGCCAGGAGTTGCTGGAGAAGGCCGAAGGTGTGCTGCGAGAGGCCATGCTGATGGATGCGAAGCAGGACGCGAGTAATGACCAGCATCCGCTTGATCTGATTATGGAGAATTCGATAACTGCTTGATGAAATGGGAGAGGTTTTTGGTAATCTTGGGATGGCCGCGAGCCATAAGGCGAACGCCCGTGTATCCCAGGCGAACGCCCGCGTGGCGAGAGCGCAAGGTGAGGCCGACCGGGCTAAGGCGTATGGCCAGGCTGCGCGCCTGGAATTGGAGAATAAGGTGGCGGGTGAGCAGGCTGCTGAGAATATGAGCCGTCTGCGTAAGATTCAACGCCAGGCCGGTGCTGCTGTGCAGGCGGCGCGAGCTGCCAGCGGTTTCACTACGGAGGGCAGCGGAAGCCAGGCTGAGGTGAGTGTGCTGGCCCGGTTTGAGCAGGAGGCGCAGGATATGGTGACTTCCCGCAGCAATCAGGATGTTTCTGCCCGGTTCGGAGCTACGATGCTGCGGCGGAGCGGTGAACTGGCCATGATGGGGGCTGAGGCTTCGGCTGTGTACAGCGAAGATCAGGCGCGTGTGCACAAGATGTATGCTCACAATGCACAGAAGGGTGCTCTGGTAACGGCGGCGCTTTCTGCTGCAGGAGGTCTGATTGGTGGCTCGGCGGGGGCGCAGGTTGGTGCTGGGCTGGCCAGCGTTTATTCTGCCGGGTTGCCGGGCACGCTGGAGAGCCAGGGTGGAAGAAACGAACAGGCTGAGAAAGACCTGGCTGCTGTCATTGCTAAGGGAGTGGATTCATGGCTGAAATAACGGGTAACGCGGTTATTGATGGGGCTCGCCTGCTGGATGAGGTGGAGGGCGAAGGCATCGCTGAGACGTGGCTGAATCTCTGCCTGAGTCAGGGCGGGTGGGTAGTGGCTATGCCGTGGGTGTTTATCATGGCGTATCCTCGTCCGGAGGATGAGCGGGAGCTTTATGTGGCGTATGCGTATGGGGACCTCAGTGGCCTGGCCTGGGCTGCCAGGATGACTTTTGCCTCCGGCCGTTTTGACCGGCTGAGTTTCCGGCGTGGTTTCGGGAGCGGTCAGGAGGAGGAGGAGCGGCGTGTCTACGATTATGCTGAGTTCATGAACAGGATGGAACGTTTGGCGCGGCGGGCAAAATGAATGCGACTGAACAGGCTTATGCCTTGCTGGGCGGAGAAGGTTATGAGGCAATGTGCCTGGAGGTGCTTTGCACGGGCGGCACGATGGTGCAGGATGATGCGTTTATGCTTTGTTTCCGGGTGGAGGATGGCGTGGCGCATGTTTTGTTTGCCTGCGGTGATTTGAGGAAGATTCTGCGTTTTGCCAGGGCTAACAAGGGTGTTTTTGGTTATGAGCGTGCGTGCTGGGTGCGTAGCCTGGTGGGTAAGCATTCGGATATGAGATTTTACGATATTGACAGGTTATGAATGATGGATATTACAACGGGGCGGGACTGAATATCAGCCAGGCTGCACATGGTGATTTGCGCGTGCGGCAGGTGGAATATGATGGTTCGGCGGTGCAGCGTGCTGTGATGAGTGGAGCAGATGCTCAGCAGGGTGTTGTAAGTGAAGCTCAGCGGCTCATGGATTACGAGGCCGGTGCTGAGGCTATGCGAAAGCTGCGAGAGGCGAGAGGGAGGTATGAGCAGAAGTTGCGGGAGGGGCTTTCGGCTGCGCCTGGAACTAAGCTGAGTTTGCTGCGAGCAGATGGTGAGGTGGATGAGGAGAAACTGGAGGCGATGGCCTACCGCGCCCAGGATGAGGTGGATAAGATTCGGCCTAAGTTCTGGAGCGCGCAGCGCCTGGCGAAGTATGAGCAGCAGTATGCTGATTTTGAGAGTGAGACCCGCCGCCACGTGGAAGGGCTGGTGAAACAGCATCAGCTTCACGGCATCCGGCGGGCCGGTGAGGCCGCGCTGGAGGAGGCTGAGAAGCTGGGCGATGCCCGCGGCTACCAGTATGAGCTGGCCAATCAGGTGGATGCCGGCCTACTGATGGAGCGTGAGGCGCACGTGAAGATGCTGGAGTTTAATGAAAGACAGCACGCAAAGATGCAGGATGAGGGGTACAAGGTGCTGATGAATGAGGCGGTGAATGACCCCACCGGCGTGATGCTGCGTATGGGCCGCGGCCAGTATGCGGATATGGATGCGGTGCGCCTGGAGAGGGTGTATGCGCTGGCTCATCGGGCTGCGGCTATGCGCGCGGAGCAGGAGGATTTTACGGAGAAGGAGAAGCAGGCGATTGCCCAGGGCCAGGTGGTGAAGCCGCGTTTCAAGGTTCGCAATGGCGCTACGGAGCAGGAGTACAAGTGGCGTGAGCATTATAACCGGGAGGGGACTTATGGGAAGTTTACCGGTGAGATTCGTGAGGCTTTTGACGCGGAGGTGGCGGCGTGCCCGGTGCCGCAGGATGAGGAAGAGGCGGAGATGTGGGTGGGCTACATGGTGAAGAAGTGGAGCGACCCGCAGACCGGCTACGGCCTGAATGAGTACACGGTGCGCCTGCGCTGCCGCCAGCAGGCCCAGACCTGGCTTGGAGCCGTGGAGCAGGAGGGGCAGATGCGATTCAGCACGGATGCGTTCCTGAACTCCCTGACGGATGAGCAGATTGCACCCTGGGCAGCGGGAATGGCGGCGTATCGCAAGGCTGAGTTTAAGGATGATGCTGAACTGAATGCAGAGGCTGCCACCCTGCTGGGAGACCGCAAGGCGGCTATTCTGCACGATGTGAGGAATGCCATGGCCCGCTGGAGTGCGGCTAACCCGAATGCAAGTTATAGCCAGGCTTATGAGAAGTGCATGGGGTATCTCCTGACTTATTCCGAACAACATGACACGGAGATTGATATGAATGTGGCATCATCCTGGGATGATGCGGACGCAGAAGAAAAATTTGAGTCTGCTGCCCGCGATGCTGCGGAGAACCAGCGCGGGCGGATTGAAGCTGATGGAGCAGCCGCTGTGTTTACTGAGCAGAGTGGGGTCAGTGGAAAGGAATCACAATGGAAACGGTATGCTGAATACAAGGCGCAGCAAAGACCGGTGGTGGTTCAGGAACGCTCCAAGGCTGATATGGAGCGGCTGTACGGCGTGAGTAAGGTGGAGTCTGATGAGGAGGCTCTGTATGTGACGCAGGAGCAGTATGATAAGCTGGTGAAGAAGTTTGGTGAAAATCCTGTGGCGCATGTGACGCTGCCGGGGAGCCGTGCTTATTTGCCGGTGCCGGTGCGCGTGGGTGAGGTGGATGGCTTTGCTTTGTCAGATGTGGCGATGGTGCGGCTGAATAACACGCATGCGAAACGCGCCAGTATCCGCTTTGCTGCCGGCGAAAAGAAGGATAAGAAGAAAGCGGATGATGCCTTGCCTCCTGATGTGCCGGATGACGGCCTGGTTCCGGTGGAGCAGAATGAACTTTTCCCTGAAGAATAATTAAACGGTTTTTTATTGATATGGCTAACGAACTTGATTGGTTGGATGAGCTGCCGGATTACGGCGCAGAGCAGGTTTTGGAGAATGAGCAGGAACATGCAGAAAATGCGCCTGCACCGGCACCGCTGCCGATTCCGCAGATGGCAGGCCCTTCGCCTGAGCAGCGGCGCGAGGAGTTGAATGCTTTTCTGCTTTCAGGCCGGTATGAGGATGCGGCGGTGCATGAGCGCCTGAAACAGAATCCGGAGCTGGAGGATTTGAGTGCGAATGTGCGCCGGCTGGATGCGCTGAATGCGCGGGCTGTTCAGGGTCAGACGGTGCTGCGCTACGCGTTCCCGGAGCTGCAGCAAGAGCCTGGTGCGTATTTCCTGAAGCGGAACAAGCCGCTGCCGGAGTGCCAGACGCGCACGGATGCCTTCGCTGCTGTTTATGATGATTACATGGCAGAGGTGGAGGGTGAGTACAAGCAGCTGCTGGAGCGGCGCGCTGCCTGGCAGGCCAATAAGGCTGTGGTGAGCCAGGCTGCGGCGGATGTGGTGGCCGGGCGGGTGAGCCCAGCTCAGCTGGCGGAGCGGCTTTCGCCGGAGCAGCACGCGGTGTATACGAAGGAGTTTGACCCGGTGGCCACGGAGAAGGCCGGTGTGGCCATGGGCTTGCTGCGCGATGCTTTTGCCGGCACGGCAGAGGAGGGGCTGAAGCAGATGGTGGACCAGGGCCTGGCTAATGGTGTGGTGGCGGCGCTTTCGGATGCGGATGAAGCTGGCAATCTGCTGCTGAATGAGAAGGCGGTGGGTATGTTCCAGGGTGCGCTGTTCTCGCTGATGCAGGAGGCCAAGGGCCAGAGTGGCGAGGAGTACAAGTTCCTGCACAATATGCTGCTGGCGCTGGGGAATCCGGTGAAGCGCCGCAAGAAGGATATCCAGGGTGTGCTGGGGATGATGGTGCAGGCTGATACGGCGGCTGCGCTGGCTATGGCCGGCGATGATGCGGCGAGCCAGGCTGTGCAGCATGAGCTGGGGGAGAATATCGAGGAGATGCGTACCCGTTGGAAGAATGATGCGGTGTATGCCCGCATGCGCGGTATGCTGGATGCTGCCCAGGCGCAGGGTAATGAGACGGCGGAGGCGGCGGATTTCTTTGCTAAGACGGCTAATGCGCTGGGCTCGGTAATTGGCCAGACGGCGCCGTTCTTTGTTCCCTATGTGGGTACGTGGGTTGCTTTGGCTGAATCTTACGATGAGAAGAAGAATGCTGCGTATTTCACGGGACTGAAGGAGGGCACGGCTGAGTGGAGCGCGTTCATCGATGCCGCTACTTCGGTGGCCGTGGAGAAGATTGCTTTCGGCGGTTGGGCTCGGTTCTCTGCATCGGCCAGGTTGCTGGAGAAGATTCCGGGGTATGGTTCGGTTCGGAACACGCTGCTGGGTTCGTTCTATGCACGCGCGGCGCTGGAAGTGGGCGCGGGCGTGCTGGAGGAAAGTGCGCTGGAGCCCACGGCGGAGGCGCTGCTGCAGTGGGGTATCCGCAATGGCGTGCTGCGCTGGGCTGATGTGGGCGGTAAGTATGACTGGAGCGAGTATGCTGCCGAACTGAAGCAGATGTTCAAGCCGGAGCAGCTGGCGGCCACAGTGATTTTCGGTGCCGGGTTGAGCGGTGTGCAGTCTCCTGTGATTAAGGCTGCGGCCGCCGGGTACAGTAAGCATGTGGAGCACCTGATGGCTCAGGGTATCGGCCAGGAGGAGGCGCGCAACATTGCCGCCATGCCGGATGCCGGTGAGCGCGTGGATGCGGCTATCAAGGCGCGTGCGGAGGCATGGAAAGACCCGCAGTCTGCGGAGGCAAACCGCCTGATGGCCGCCACGATGTTCCGGGAGATTGAGGAAGCGCGTGCGCTGTATGAGTCCCGCGCGTACCAGGAAGCCCGGCGTGAGTTGAACTTGCCGAAGGTGGAGAAGGTCATTGATAAGGAGGGCCTCTACCTGGTGACTACGTTTG
>CAJGCV010000091.1 GCA_904501915.1 uncultured Akkermansia sp.
AGTTGCATGATGGTAGCTCCGCATGGCAACTTTCCAAGGTCTATTCTTACCATTTTAACAGAATCTCCGCTTAACTACGACTTTTTTCCTTCTATGTCGCTTTTAACCTTGCAATTCACATTTATCCTGTCAATTTTTACCATTTACCCTCGCACCCCTGCATCTCTTGTAATCACGCGCATTAGAGCTATGCGTCCGCATGTCAAATTCACCGCTTGACACACTGCGCCGGCTGTGGCAATATCTGCTCAGTTCAGCGGCCCCGTCGTTCAATGGATAGGACGAAGGTTTCCGGTACCTTTGATGTGGGTTCGATTCCCGCCGGGGCTAGTTCTGAAGGCCCGCCATTCCCATGGCGGGCTTTTTGTTTTTCGTCAAAACATATTCGTATTCAGCCAACAGTGGTCACCAAACGATTCCATTGCAAAAAAAACGCAAAAAAAGGCTTGCAATCCAACAGCACATCGTGTAATATCTCGGCGCACCCAGTCGGGAGCAACCACAGAAAGCGAAGTTAGCTCAGTGGTAGAGCACATCCTTCACACGGATGGGGTCATAAGTTCGAATCTTATACTTCGTATCGCAGAACCGCCAGGCTTCAACACCTGGCGGTTTTCCTTTTGTCGCGAGAGTTTAGCATTGACATTCAACGCAAAAACACATAATCTAACTGTTACAGAAACCACATTCCAAATATCAGCATCATGCATTTCAAAAAAACAATTATTACCCTGCTGGCTCTGGCCGGCATGGCCCATGCGGGTGAGTCCACCTGCGACAGCTACCACATGTTCTACGATGGCGGGCTGATGATTCCCGGCGAGGATGCCCCCACCTACAAGCGCGCTCTGTACGACAAGACCGGCACCACATTCACCATGGAAATCTTCGGTGGGTACTGGGGCGTGAGCCACCTGGAACCGGGCTTCAACTCTGACAACTACGTAGCGCTCTTCTTCGCAGCCGCAAATCAGCGCATCATCAAGGATGAAGTCAACGGCGGCACCTGGCTGAACCTGGCGGTAGCCGGCTCCTGGGGGCTGGATGATGATTCCGACAGCAAGGCATTCTTCTACGATGGCGGCTTCGGCACCGCCACCGGGCACCACACCGACCTGGTGGGACCTGCCGGGCTTTACATCATGAACGCCACCGTGCGCCAGTTCTTCAACAACAAACGCACTTGCCTGAATGCCGGCGCCATCTGGATGAGCATGTACTTTGACCGCATCGACCACGCCCGCTTCGCTAATGACGGTTTCGAGAAATCCCCCGTTGTTCCCATGTACTACGGCACTCCCGGCGCAGTGCTGCAGCATGAAATCAATGAGAACAACTTCGTAACCGCCGCCGTTATCGCCACCGGCGTAGGCCTGGGCGAAAACCCCATCAATTTCGACAACACGAACGGTTATGCCGTGGTGGCCGAATACGGACACCGCTTTGCCGAGGGCAAAGGCACCTGGCGCATCCTGCCCTTCTTCTGCAGCATGGAAACGCCCAACGCCATCGGCCGCGATGAGCAGCATGACTCCGTGGGTCTCATGACCGGCGTGGAGTACGACATCTCTGACCGCGTGAAAGTATACGGCCGCATCTCCTGCGCCAGCAGCGAGCACCAGCGAGCCCGCAAGGAACTGTGGGGCGGCACCACGCTGCGCCTTGTTCCCTCCCGTCCGGATGACTACTTCGGCGCCGCCTTCGGTGTATACAAAGGCTCCGACACATACTCTCAGCGCCTCGTGAACGAGTATGAAAAGGTGCTGGAGTTCACCTACCGTGTGCAGCTCAACAGCTATATCTCCATAGCACCCTATTACCAGCTTTACATTGACCCCGCCTACCGCAGCGTGAGCACGGTGAGCGCCACAGGTATTCAGGCTCACCTGCAGTTCTGATAACCTGACAGTCAGCAGTTATAAATTATCAACGCAGCGTTTCTCATGAAACGCTGCGTTTTTCATGATTGGAGCACTCCGCTGAGCGATAACAGCATGGCCCCCCCGCTGCTTCTCCGCCAATGCAGAATCCTGTGCCTCCCCCAGACTCCTCATTTCATGCCTTTCCTTTCGACTTTCCGCACCACATGACCACCTCTGAACATTGGAGTTCAGCCTTCCCCTCTCCTGTTGCCCTGCTGCGCATCGCATTTTATATGCGATGTACAGCACTTTCTTTGTAATGCATTGATTTGTCAATCCTATCATTTTAGAGGGTGATGCTGGTCAAGGGGGCGTCTATTATGCCAGGATTAACGCAAAAGCCTTATTTTAGGTAATATGTATACATCGCATATAAAATGCGATAGAGTATCACAAAGGTACGGCTTCAGGCTGTACCTTATTTTTAAAACAGAATATTCAAGTCTTATGAAATTTCATTTACCCAAAAAACTGTTGGTGGCTGTGCTTGCCGCAACGATGATGGAAGCATCCTATGCGACACTTACACCTACAGAAAGCATTACGAGTGGCACCCTGGTGACCGATGCAGAGGCTCCGGAAACCCCTGCAGTACTTACCAAAGATGGTGATGGTGTAGTTACTGCAACAGGAACGGTGAAAAAGTATGCCTCCATATATGTACGCGGTGGCGAATTGAAGGTGGGAGACGGCACGACACCCACGACTCTGACTGTTTATCCTGGTTCTGCAGGCGCTGGTTCATTGAACATTGGCGGTGACGATGCTGTCGTTACGTTCAACAAGGCCACATTCGTGAATAAGGACGAGGCTTTCCGAATTGTGGGCAACGCCGATGGCAGCGGCACCCTGAATCTCACCAATGGTTCTGAAATGACGGCTGGCGACTGCGAGGTATTCAGCATCGGTGCGACCCACAATGGCAATGATACAGGTTATAAGGGCACTTATCATGAAGCCCAAAATGGCAGCGGTGTCCTTTTTGGCCGAGGTGATGTGAATGTGTCCGGAGGCTCCACCCTGCTGGCCAACCATGGTTCTTTCTTCATGGGTGAAGGTTCGCTGACCGTAAGCGGCGAACAAGAACGAGCCAGCAAGGTGCAGATGGGCTACAGCGGTACCAACGGTGGATATTTCGGCACAGACTTTGTCATGGGCTGGATGGAGAATTCCACTTCTGAAATCACCGTCAAATCGTATGCATCCGTTGATGTGTATGCGTATGAAGATGGTGTAGGTGGCGCGGATGGTTTTGTCACTTCCTATTATGACAACACCGTTTCCAACATCACCGTTAATGGTGAGGAGGCAGTGTTCTCAATCAAGGACGATAATACCAAACGCGTAAGTTACTCCTATTTTGGCGTACACAGCAATAATACAGAAACCAACCTCATTATCAAAAATGGAGGCACGGTCAATGTAGGCAGCGACAAAAACTACCTTGGCTCAGATACGAAGGACGAGAATAATAAGGTTAACATAGAGGTTTCCGACAGCAGTTCAACACTCAACTTCACGGGTGAGTTCACCGTTGTCCGCAGCGGGGTAACCCTCACCAACTACGGCACAGTGAATGTCAGTGTTGCACAAAACAGAACATTCTACGTGTACAGTGGCGAAATCCACAACAAGAAGGGCGCCACGTTTACAGCGGATGCCATGCAGCTGTGGCCGGATGACGCCGCCAAGATGGATCGCCCCCTCCTCAATAATGAAGGGACTCTGCATGTTACCGGAAGAATGTATACCGAGACAGCCGACATCATCAACACCGGCAGCATTACAACAAATGTACTGGTTCAGGATGCCTCTGCACTGACCATGAAAGGGGGTAATGCTTCTATTGTTATCGAGGACGAATACGTTGTGCGCAACGGCGCATCGATTACCCTGGAGGCCAATACCTCAGCAACACCGGCTATCACGACAAATACTCTGTCTATTGATACCAGTGCCAACAGCGTAACCCTGACGTATAGTGATGATTTCCTTTCCAAGGTAACCGATGACGGTCAGTTCAGCGTCTACTTTGCCAATGTAAGTTCCGGCATCACCGAGGAGAACATTGCAGGGTTGCAAAAGGTAACCCTGGCAGCCAGCAACCTGGTATGGGACACGGAAGCTCTTGCTTGGGATTATACCAATGAAAAGGAACTCTATCTCACCGGCACGCTGAAGAAGAAGGATGTGGTTGATTTCACAGACAAAGACCTGGTACTGGATTCTCCCGGAGCGCTGGACACGGATAAACCCGTTGTCACATTGGGAGAAACGACCATTTCGACAGCTGACGGTATCACCGCTAATTTGTCTGGAGCCATTCAGAATGGTGGCAACCTGACCATCGAAGGCACATATTCGGCTGATGCTGATACATTGGAGACAACCGACATTGACTCCACCCACCTCTGCGTAGATAACAAGGAAGGCAACAACGGCTTCCTCCGCGAAGGAGCCACCGGCCTTGTCGTGGTTGACAACAAAGACGGCGGGGAACTGACGGTGGGGGCTGGCACAACACTGACTGTCGATGGCACCACCTATGCCCTCTCCACCTCCGGCAATGCCTTGCAGGTGGACTACAGCACCTACCACATCAACGAAGACGGCCACGAAGCCAGCTTCAGCAAGATCAAGAGCATCAGCGAAAGCAAGGGCACACAAGACGTAGCCGTGCAGATGAAGGGCGGTGTCCTGCTTGCCGACACCGATGTGACCAAACTGGAAGCCACGGGCGGCACCATCGCCGTTCTCGAATCCAATCCATCTACCCCGACCAAAGTGGGCGGCGATATCGCAGGCGATACGGAAGTGGTGGTGACCAATGGAGCAAAGGCTGAAGTTTCCGGCAAGCTTTCCGGCGATGCCTCGGTCGTGGTGAGCGATGGTGCGGAAGTCACCATCAGCGGCACAGAGAACACCCAGACGGGCGCGGTTGTCATCAACAAAGCCACACTGAAGGTGGGGGATGGTGCCACGCTTGGCAAATCCAAAGTACATCTGGACAATCAAGGCAAGCTGGACCTCAATAACCAGGCTGTCAGCAACTACATCAACGTGACGGGTTGTACGCTGTGCAATGCCTCTGCATACGAAGGCAATGTGGATGTCAGCGGCAACCTGAGTCTGGATGGCGATGCCAATGCCAACATGGTCACCCTTGTTGGAAGCGGCAACATCCGCACGCTGGCTGGCGAAACGCTGACCGTCGGCACGCTCGCCGTTGCCGCTGGTGCAGCTCACCCCGACCAGATTTCCGCCGCCACCACCGTGCGCACCGACATTGTGCTCAATGGTGGTTCCGTGCTGACCATGAACGGCACGCTGACACTGGAGGATGGGACAACCATCACGCTGCAAGGCCGTGGCTACCACGCCGGCCAGGAAATCGTCACGGCCGGGGCAGGTTCCGCACTGGACACGAAGAACTTCACCGTGAAGTACTATGGCCAGGTGCAGTACGAGGCGACAGATACGACCATCACCCTGCTCTCCGTGTTCGACCAGCGCTATGCCGACCTGTTCACCGTGGGCAACTGGGGCCACGCCACAGCAAGCCGCGCCTTTGTGAACGCGGTGCGTGGACAGCGCACCAATACCGGCTGCATTGCCAATGGCCGCGGCACGGCCTGGGCTGCCCTGCTGGGTGGCTATCACGACATTGCCGGCTCCGACATTGACCTGAAGGGCGCTGCCATGGGTGTGGATGTGAAGCTGGGCGAAAAGAGCAGCGTGGGCGTGGCCCTGGGCTATGTGGAGAGTGACACCAAGCCGACCGGCTGGAGCACGCTGGACCAGACCGGTACCTACATTGCCCTGTACGGCGAACATGGTCTCAAGAAGCTGAGCAGCACCAGCTGCCTGAGCCTGGACTGGGTGGTGGCCTACGGCCAGGGCGAGTCCGAAATCGCCTCCACCAGCTGGGAGCAGGACAGCCTGCAGCTCAACTCCCGCCTGAGCTGGAACAAGAAGCTCAGCGACCGCCTGTGCATGAGTGTGTTCGGCGGGCTGGAGTACTACACCAACGAATCTGACACTGTGGACGGCATGAAGACCGGCTCCATCCAGAACCTGCGTGGAGAACTGGGTGTGGGTGCCAGCTATGTGGTGTGGGGAGTGCCCGGCAGCGAGACTGTGACCGATGAGAAGGGCGCCGAAATCGTTGCCACAGGCACCGGTTGCCGCCGTCTGGTGGTGCATGGCGAGTTGCGCTACATGAACGACATGGTGCGCAGCAACCCGGTCATCCGCATGGATGGGCTGAGCGGCACAGGTGAGAACCCGGGTCGTTCCGGCATAGGCATTGAGGCTGGGGCCACCTACCGCTTCAACGACCGCTGGAGCGCCAGTGCCAGCTACGGTTTCAACGCCCTGGATGACTCGCGCGAGCACCGCGTGAACGTGGGCGCCAGCTACACTTTCTGATAGAATAGAGAATCAGGATATACAGGTCAGCGGCATCGCCAGGGTATGGCGGTGCCGCTGTTTGCTTCAGGGGATTCTGCCGGATGGGGGAAAGGCGACCAACTGTTTAAGCTCATTTGCCACTAACGTCTTGAATAACAAAGCAGCAGTGGCTAGAATCGCACTCTATGAACCACAAGCTCACTACTGCCGCCGGGACTCCGGTGGCCGATAATAACCGGTCCCTCACCATCGGCCCGCGCGGTCCGATGCTCATGCAGGATACCTGGCTTTTCGAAAAGCTCAGCCACCTGAACCGAGAGGTCATCCCGGAGCGCCGCATGCACGCCAAGGGCTTCGGCGCTTTCGGCATCTTTCGCGCTACGCATGACATCACCCGATACACCTGCGCTGATTTATTCTCCAGCATCGGCAAGGAAACCGAAGTCTTCGTGCGCTTCTCCACCGTGGCAGGCGAACGCGGCGCCGCCGATGCCGAGCGCGATATACGAGGATTCGCGGTCAAGTTCTACACCCAGCAGGGCAACTGGGACCTCGTGGGTAACAACACCCCGGTCTTCTTCCTGCGCGACCCGCGCCAGTTTGCCGATCTGAACCACGCCATCAAGCGCCACCCCGCCAGCGGGCTGCACAGCCCCGCCGCAAACTGGGATTTCTGGACCTCCCTGCCCGAGGCCTTCCACCAGATTACCATCGTTATGAGCGACCGCGGCATCCCGGACGGCTTCCGCCACATGCACGGCTTCGGCAGCCACACCTTCTCGCTCATCAACGCGCAGAACGAACGCATCTGGTGCAAGTTCCACTGGCGCTGCCAGCAGGGCATCCGCAACCTGACC
>CAJGCV010000092.1 GCA_904501915.1 uncultured Akkermansia sp.
AAAGATTATGGGAAAAGAGTCTTAAACGACATAAAGGCATAGTGTTCTGCGTGAAAAATCGCGTTGGAGTATCACTTGCTCCACCATCGGCAGTAAGCGTTCGCTTGCGGGTATATCGGCGTAAGCCGCTAACTTTCAAATCGTAAATTGTAAATTGTAAATCGTAAATCTACGTGTCCCAAATCTTTGGGACACGTGGGTCAGGCGGGCGCCCGTTTTTTTCTTGTATTTCCGGAGCGAATGTGGTAGTTATGAGCCTATGTATAAGAAGATTTTCATGGGAATGCTGGCTTGCGGTGTGGCAGGCGCAACGGAGAAGTTTGACCAGATGCCGGCAGGGAATTTTACCCGGCTGGAGACAGCATATGGCGTGATGACGGCAGAGGCCGGGCATGCGGAGATAAACCGCGGGCACGGGCGGCAGAGCGCGCAGGCATTGAGATTGCACGGTGGCGAGAATCACAGTGCGGTGATTCAGCTGGCAAAGCCGCTGGAGGTGAAGACGCCGGGTTCCTGCTGGGTGGAGCGCTGGACTGCGCGGAATCCGTTCCAATTCCGCGTGGTGGCGGTAACGAAGGATGGGAATAAGGAGGTAGCCCGCATTGAGAAGAGTGGTGTGGGCGGTTACCACAACCATCTGGAGTGGGAGATGCCGGCCGGCACTGTGGCACTGCGTTTTGAGTGCACGGCACCCCAGGGGGGTGGCGCGCTGGTGGATGACCTGACGCTGATGGCAGGCACCATGGAAGTGCAGGATGTGCGCGTGCACCACCCCGGCGTGTTCCCGATTATGAAGCGCGCGGTATTCAACCCGGCGCTGGCGCTGGAAGTGCAGACCACGGGGGCACAGGAGCCCAAGGCGGTTCAGCGGGTGAGTCTGAGAGTGTCTGACCCCGCCTATGTGGAAAGCGTGACGCTGCGCAGCGGCAGTGATGATGGTCTTGACTTCAGCCACAGTACAGTGTATGGCAAGGGTGTACCGCTGGCAGATGGCACGGTGGTGATTCATGCAGATAACGCCGTGCTGGATGGCAGCACGAACCGCTTGTGGCTGGATGTGCAGCCTGCGGGTACTGCGCCTGTCGGCTCGCAGATTTGTTTCACTGAGGTACAGGCTGTGATTGGCGGCCAGGAATATGCGCCCCACCAGCAGCCGGTGACGCAGCGCGTGGGCACCATGCTGGCTTTCCCGGGTGATGCCGTGGGGAACCAGCCTGCAGGCGCTGCGCCGCGCCCGTGTGTGGCATTCCGCATTCCGGGGATGATTCGCACGGCCAGTGGTGCGCTGGTGGCGTGTTTTGATGCGCGCTACCACCACGAGGGCGACCTCTGCGCCGATATTGATGTGGCCACGGTGCGTTCGACGGACGGCGGCCAGAGCTGGACCATGCCCGAGGTGAGTATGGATGCCGGCCCCGGCCACAACAACGGCTGCGGTGACCCCTGTATCCTGCAGGATAAGACCGGGCGCATCTGGATGCAGTCGCTGGTGTGCCATTTCAGCGGCGGCGCATCGCTCTGGACCTCGCAGACCGGGTTTGACAAGGATAAGACCGGCCAGTGGGGCATGGTGTATTCTGATGACGATGGCAAGACCTGGTGCAAGGATTATGTGAACCCGACCCGCCAGATCAAGAAGGCGGAGTGGACCACGATTCTGGCTGGCCCGGGCAATGGCATTGTGCTGAAGGATGGCACCATCGTCTTCCCCGCCCAGATATGGGACCGCGCGGCCAACCCCCGCTGCATGAGCACCATCTGCTACTCGGTGGATGGCGGTAAGAACTGGGTGTACGGCACCGGCGTGCCGCACTCCACCTCCGAATGCCAGGTGGTGGAACTGCAGGATGGCGCCATCATGATTAACTGCCGCAACGAAGCCCGCCAGGGTAAGCGCATCGTGTACGTGACCCGCGACCTCGGCAAGACCTGGCAGCCGCACGAAACCAACAACAAGAGCCTGAGTGAACCCACCTGCCAGGGCTCCATCATCAGCGTGGATTCCCCCCGCTATGGCCGCCTGCTCCTGTTCTCCAACCCGCGCATCAACGGCCGCAGCAACATGACGGTGCGTGTTTCGCGCGACGACGGCAAGACCTGGAACACCGGTCTGCTGTACGACGTGCGCCGCTGCATGGGCTATTCCTGCCAGGCTATGGTGGATGACAACCACGTGGGTGTCATCTACGAAACCTGTCACAACAGCGGCAAAAATGGCAACCGCGGTATCGGCTTCATCATCCTTCCGCTGGACGAAGTAGTGAACGCAAAGTAATCTTCCGCCAAATCCCCATGCGTCAGCATGGGGATTTCTTACATCGGCAACGCCGATGTATTTCGTGCACCGAAGGTGCAATCCATTGAGCCCCGCAAGGCGGGGCGACTACTTCGCAGACCGTGGAATATAAAATAAACAATACAATCAGCAGTCGGTCGCTACACTCCCTCAATGAAATACTCGCTGCGCGAGTATGAAATCCGCCGTACCGGCGGAAGAAACCACTGCTTTGCAGTGGATGAATTCCTTTGCTGCGCAAAGGACGAAATACCTGCGCTTCGCACAGGTGCAAATTTGAAGGGCTGTTGCCCTTCAAATTCTGATTTGACAAGCAGAATTGGTCGGCAAATCTGAAACAGCCCCGAAAAAGCAGAGAATTCAGGAGTTTTGTCTTGACTTCGGGGCCAAAATAGGGCATCTTTGCGGCTCACCAAACCCAATATATCTGAGTTATGGCAAACATGAATGTTATTCTCGCTACGAAAATCGAAGGTCTGGGCTGTGAAGCCGACCTCGTTACCGTGAAGGCTGGTTACGGCCGCAACTACCTGATTCCCCAGGGTCTTGCGTTCGAGGCTACTCCCGCCAACCAGCGTTTCATCAACATGCTCCAGAAGAAGCGCGCAGAGCGCGAGGCCGCAGAGCTGGCCAACTTCCAGGAGATCGCTGCCAAGATTGCTGCCGTCACGGTCAACCTGACCCTCGAGGCTGGCGAGAATGGCAAGGTGTTCGGCGCCATCACCAACCAGCAGATTGCTGAAGGTCTGGTTGCTCTGGGCATCGAAATCGACCGCCACGCTATTGAGCTGGAGAAGCCGCTCAAGAAGTCCGGCACCTATGAGGTGGCAGCCAAGCTGCACGCCCAGGTGACCGCCACTGTGAAGGTGGTGCTTGTGGTTAAGGGTGAGGTTGTGGCTCCTGCTGAGGAAGCCGCCGAGGCCTGATTCTGACCCCTGCGAATCAATTTCTAACGGGAAGGCAGCGAGAAAACGCTGCCTTCCCTGTTTTTTTCTGTACAACGGGCGGGAGGTGTGGTTCACTTAACATACATATGAGGAATTTTTTATTACCGCTTATGCTGGCGTGTGGGTTGTGCAGCCACGCTGTTACGATTGATATGAGCGAAGCGCCGGACAATCTTACGGAAGAACTGATTTACTACTCGGATTTTGATACGGGTGAGGCAGATGTGAATGAAATATACATTCATCTGCCGTGTCATGCGCAGTCAGGCACTGCGCGCATGGGGACTGCAGAAGGATATGGCGAGTACTGGCGGGATGATATAAAAGGCAATGGCAACTGCCAGAGCAAATCCTACACGCTGAGCTTTGATTTGCACGAGCTGAAAGGAAGGGATGGCGCGTGTATGCTTTCCATGTATACGGATGGACAGAACAGGGAAAAGGGCCTTTACCTGCAGATGGGCAAAAAAGATACCCTTTACCTTGTGTGCGACTCGTTCTGCAATTCTGTGACCCAGGGGTCGCGTGCGCGCATCAACCTGGGCAAAATTCCGGACCTGTTGGTTGAAACCAGCACCATTACCGTGGTTATCGACGGTGAGCGGAACGAAATCCGGGCATATGTGGATGGTGAGCCGTTGAAGCGCCGCATTAAGCTGAAATACCAGGGTAACACGCCCAGAAAACAGTTATGCGTCATGCAGTTCTGCGGTTTCTACGGCGGCGGATGCGGGGTGAGCCGTTGTTCTATTGACAACATGTGCATCTGGAAATGCGCGTTGACTGACGAGCAGGTCAGCCAGCTTACGCGAGGCTGTAATTCGTTTGTCATCAATTGTATTCTGCTGGCAACCAGTGGTTTCATGGTGGTGTTTCTGCTGGTAGGCATCGGCTATGTGCTGGGCCGCCGCTCTGTGCGCAGGGAACAGGCGTCATGATGCCCGGGTTTTTTGACGAGTGAAAGCATGAGCTTGACTATTGAAGTTGAGTCAGGTATCATAACCGTCGGTCATGTTAGACATTCTTAATACTTTTCTCTCTTGTGTAAATGACTTTCTGTGGGGCTATTTTCTGATATTTGCCCTGCTGGGGGTTCACTTGTATCTGACCGTGGTGCTGCGGGTGCCGCAGCGCTACCTGCTGCGCGGCATTGCGTACTCAATGCGCCGCAAATCCACCGGCAACAGCATTTCGCACTATGCCTCGCTTGCCACCTCGCTTGCCGCCAACATCGGCACCGGCAACATTGTGGGTGTGGCTGTGGGCCTCGGTGTGGGTGGCCCCGGTGCGGTGTTCTGGTGCATGCTTACCGGTGTGCTGGGTATTGCTTCGCGCTATGCAGAAAGCCTGCTTGCAGTGCGTTACCGCCGGTTGGATGGTGACGGAAACCTGGTCGGCGGGCCGATGTATGCCATTGAGCACGGGATGAAGTGCAAGTGGCTTGCCACGGCGTTTGCGGCGTGTGCCGCGGTGGCGGCCTTCGGCGTGGGCAATGTGACCCAGGCAAATGCTGCTGCCCGTGTGCTTAACGAAAGCGCCATGTCGGTTCCCACGTGGTTTACGGGGCTGCTGCTGGCATTCGTGACCGGGCTGGTGATACTGGGTGGTCTGCGCGGCATAGCGCGCGTGTGTTCCTCCTTTGTGCCGGTGATGGTGGTGGTGTATGTGGTGGCGTGCGTGCTGGTGCTCACGGTGCACAGCGAGTATGTGCTGCCGGCGCTGGAATGCATCTGCAAGAGTGCGTTCAGCGAGCAGGCTGCCACGGGTGGTTTTGTGGGCTCGAGCATCATGCTCGCCATGCAGGTGGGCGTGCGCCGCGGCCTGTTCTCCAACGAGGCCGGCATGGGCTCCTCCGCCATTGTCTCCGCCCCGGTGAGCACCCCCAATACTGTGCAGCAGGCGCTGGTGGCCTCCACAGCGCCTTTCTGGGATTCCATTGTCATCTGCACCCTCACTGGCATTACCCTGACCACAGCCGGGCTGGCAGAGCCCTATATCATGCGTGCGCCGGATGGTGACCTCATCGCCTTCTATGCCTTTGGCAGTGCGGGCGGGCTGGGTTCCATGCTTCTGGCGTTCAGTCTGCTGACCTTTGTGATGTCATCCATACTGGCATGGTCGTACTTCGGCGAGCGCGCGGTGCAGTACCTGGGCGGGCGCAGCCATATCACGGCCTACCGCTTCATCTGGGTGGCGGCGGTGTTTGTGGGCTGCATCATCCCGCAGAGCAGCCTGGTGTGGCATTTTGCAGACTGTGCCAATGCCTTCATGGCTATACCGAACCTCATTTGCATGGTGGCGCTCACGCCTGTGCTGATTGCGGAAACCCGCGCTTATCTCTGGTCCGGCAAGTTGCACGCGATTGATAAGACCCTGGTGCAGCCGGCTCCCCGGGTGGAGGAAGATGAGGACGCCCCGCAGCAGGAAGTGGATGAGTGGGACCTCCAACCCGCCAGTAAGGAGGAGCAGGAAGTGGAGCTTTCTGCCGCAGATGCCACCATTGCAGAGGCGCTTGCTGCAGCAAAAAAATTGAAAGAATAAAAAAATTTTGAACGGGAGCTTACGCAGAAGCATCCATACTACATCAGTTCACTCGGTATCGCGGTGAAGGAGAGAGCGCCCGGTGCCAATTTCGAGAAGGACTGAGTTTCATAGGTAGTAAGTTGGGGAAGAGCCTTGCCATTGTGGCGAGGCTCTTCCTTATTTGTAAATCAACGAATTATGAAGTTGTTTTATTATTGTGTTTCACACTTTTTTGTAACTTTTTAGCCCAAATTTGACCCAAAAGTTACTAAAATTTTTACAAAAAATTCAGTACTAGGGCCGTTGACAGAATGTATTAGGTTTAGTATACTGTTTTCGTGAGTTACAAAGGGTATAAGCAGGACATTGTAATCAAGTATGATAAAGACACTAAAACTGTGAAGGTTAGGTGGACTGATTACGAAAAAGCATACCAAGGTTACAAGGGTAACAGTCGCTATGGTAACAGGCAGATAAAGTGTGGCACTATCTACTCTCGTAAGGAAGCGGAAGCCGAACTGTTGGTGTTTGCTAGGAGGGAACAGCAGAAAAGCATTGAACGAGTTGAAGAACTTAAAAAGCAAGGTAAACGCCCATCATCTAAAACTTCTGCCAAAGATGATAAGGTTTACGCGAGTTCTTTCCTCCGTCTGTTGGAAGATAGTCGCATCACATCATCTCTCATTCCTAGGACAATCAATGACAGCAGGAGGGATGTCAACAGGTTCGCTGATTGGTTAGATACGCACCATCCCAACATTGAACTCAAAGATGTGGATGACGATGTGGCAAAGTCTTACTGTGACTATCTTGCCAAACACTACTCTCCCTCTTCTGTCAAAACATACAGGGCACACCTAGTGTATACATTCAACTGTATTGTTTCCCTGTTCAAGAAGAGTCCTAACAAGATTACAAACCCATTCCGAGAATTTAGATTGAAGAATAAAGGAGAGGGGAGAAAGGAAATTTTCAACTTTGAGCAACTCACCTACATCCTCAAAAGGGCAGGTGAGAATGTGAAGTATAAACAACCTGCACGAATTCAGCGGTTCGCTTTCTTTTATCTGCTTACTGTGACAGGTTGGCGAGTTGGCGACATTGCAGTATTCAAGTGGAGTGATGTGGATTTCAAGAAGCGTGTAGTTACTAATCTCCACAATAAAACAGAAGAGAATACAGGGGTTCACACTAGAATTTACATGACTAACCTGATGAAGGAGGTTCTCATGGCTCTGCGTGACTTGGAACGCCCCAAGGAGTTTGAGGAGTATCTGTTCAGCGTGGGTAGAGGTGGAGTAAAGAACCTGCATCAGCGGAATGTCACCAATGCCCAAACCCACATAGACCACATGCGTAAGGAGTTGGAATTACCTGAACCTGTAAA
>CAJGCV010000093.1 GCA_904501915.1 uncultured Akkermansia sp.
CTCCCTGCCGGGGTGGAGGTCACCGAACATCAATTAACGGTCACCTACATCAGCAAGCCTCACGGTCTCAAAATTGAAAAGACATTTCATTTTGCCGATAATGAAGAAGAATCCTGCAGGCTCTTTTCTGAAATAGACTCGAAGTCTGATATGGGAAAGCGCCGGAAGGTGAACCGGAGCAGCGATTACTTCTACCGCAAACAACCAAACCACAGCAGCGGAACCCAGCTTGCCAGGGCAGCTGCGCACCGCTGGGGTGCGTTCGACAATCTGGAATCCAACCAAAATTGGAAAGATAAAGCCACTATCACGGATTTTGAAATCGAGCATCTGTACCACAGTGCCCGGGAAGTGGATGGTATCTGCAACTGGATAGCCGACGAAAAGGACGAGACCTTTGTGCTGCTGGAATGGACCGCCGCCGGCTGCTGGAGCTACACGCTGCATGTATACCGCGCCATACCGGGCGGCAAAATCAAGCGCTGGCGCTACCAGGGGCGCTACACCATCTGCTCCCGCATTATGGAATGGGATGTGACTCAGACCCACTTCGATGCCGATGGTATCTATGTGGAGCTGGTGGACAGAAACGGGAAGCACCGCAAGGGGCACAAATTCCTGTATACCAGGAGCAGCGAAAGTTTTGACTACCTGACGGATGTTAACGCCAAATGCCCATAACTGACCGTTTCTGAGCTGAAACGCAGCGAAGAGCCGTGTTAATCAGGCGAGCAGCAGGCGTTGCAGGGAGCATCACCAGCCAGAATGTAAATGCCGTATTTTTCCATCAACCCGGCAACTTTCTGTTTTAATTCTACATTGCAGGGTAACAGGTCACGCGTCTTTTCCGACTGCCGGGCACCATGCTCCAGAAGAATCTCCAGCACCTCCAGGCGTTTTGTCCGGGCTTCTTCATCGACATGGATAACGAGCTGCTTCAAGGTTTCATCCAGCGGAGAAAGAGGTTCACGTCCGCCGGCTGCCGCGGCGTCTTCGTCCCGCGGAATCACGGTCGTTGCCATATCGTTGACCCCATGTCCGAGCGAAATCAGCCAGCGAACCGTCTCCGGACATGGCTCCTTATTGGCCGCCACCATCTGCAGCGGTGTATAAGCAGCTATCTCCGTGACAAGCTCCGCCGGCACAGCCGGCAGCAGAGCATCCTGAATCAGCCGTTGCAAGGTATCCAGTGTACCAGGGTAGCGCAACAGCAGACCGGTGATTTCGGCAGAATCCGTCTGTAAGCCATGACGCAGCAGCCACTCCAGAATCTCCCCTTTATCATCACCGGAAAACCAGATAGAACCTTCCAGCAGCGGAATCATCATGTTCTTCGGCGCCCCATTGACCTCCAACCCATGAGCCACCAGCCATTCAAGCAGCTCCAGGCGTTTTGAAACAGGCATGTATTCCTGCTTCAGATTAGCACCATGGATAAACTCACATATCAAGGGGATTGAGTATTCCTCGCTATGATGCGACCCGTTTGCATCTACCCCACGCGCAATGATAAGCTTGACCAGCTCTATATCATGAGTATGAACTGCCGCCATGGCAAGATAAGCAGCGGCGGCTTCCGCCCGCCCGGTCTCAACCAACTGGTGTAAATGCCGCCGGGCCTGACCGAATGTCCGGCGAAGCTCACCATCCGTCACAAAGCGAATCGTCTGACGTTCCCACCAGGAAAATGCTTTTTCCGGGTCATCTTCCCATTGACTCGTTTCCTCCGGCAAATCCCCGGCTACGGTATGCATGGTCAGAGCCATTTCCATGGCTTCTGCGTGAAAATGCTCCACGCCCTCCCCAATCAGATATGAATCCAGCTTCTGCAGAAGCCGCACTTCATCCGGCTTAAGAGAATAGTGCGATGCGGGCAAATCACCCCACGACCAACCGTACAGCCAGCAATATCCGCATATGGCACTACCTGCCAGGCCGGTCAGGATGATACCATTCAACCAGAGGACCGTCTTTTTCCACTTCATTTCGTATACGCGTTGGAAACAAGCGCCTTTTCGCCCTCCTGCGCACGCAGCATCTCCATCTGCAGACGGGTCAGTTCCTCGCCGAAATACACGGTAGAAAGAGGACGCCATGAACCAATCTTCTGCATGTGCTCCATCACACGCAACAGGTGCATAGCCAGCGGCGTTTCCATATCCAGCAACGGTATAATCAGGCGCGATGCTTCCGCGAGATACCGCTTGCTGGCATTGCGGCCACGAGGTCCGGCAAGTGCCATATTATCGAAGCGGAACCCCACATCCATGAGGAATGTATGCTCCAAAGCAAAAGGAACAGATGATACACGCTCGATATCCAGATAGACGCACACGCGGCACAGCTGCTGCAAAAGGCCACAGATAACAATGGACGGGAGCACGCGTCCGTTGCTCACCATCATATCCAGCGGTTCGCCCTTGATGCGCTCCATGGCAAGGTGCCAGGTGCCATCCGCCTCCAGCAGTTCCAGAGGTGCGGCGATATTCGGGTGTTCCAGCCGGGCCTGCAGTCGCGCCGTTTCAACAAAGAAACGAACCTTGCGGTCATCCTGCATGGCCGCCGGGCGCAGGCTGCGCAGCAGCACATCGCGGCTCATATTTTTCTGCGTAGCAGCATAGGTAACCGTGTCAACATCCTCCGATTGCACAGCAGAAAGAATGTACTGCTCGGCAACCACGCGCGGGAGACTGTATGCGGAGTATGGCATATAAGGTAAAGAGTAGAGAGTTAACCGTCGTATCCCAGTTTAAGCACTGGCAGACCTTCAACAGCATCGTGCCAGGCTTCTGCAGGAATGGTGATATCCAGATAGAACTGTTTTTCGCCCTTATCATCCACTTCCTCCACGCGCTCCATGGACACTTCGCAATCAGGCTGCCCCAGAATCGTGGGGAAAACCGCATTCACCTGATTGGAAGGTATGCTGAACACATAATCCATCTCTTCCTCACCGGGGGCGCGTCTGGGCAGGAAGATGTAGATATCATCCCACACGACAGAGGCCAGCAGTTCCTCCGGCAAATCAACACGGGCCTGCAGCGGACGGCTGTTGTAAACAGCCTCGCCATTCACTTTCATCCAGGCGCCCACACGCTTGAACACCTCTACCTGCCACTCCGGTATGGAACCATCTGCCCTGGGGCCGATATTGAGCAGCAGATTGCCCCCCTTGGCAGCACATTCCTGCAGCTGGCAGATAATGCGCTCCGGGCTCTTGCAATTCTGGTGGTCCTCGCTGTGGTATCCCCAGCGGTTGCCCACCGTCATGCAGGCCTCCCAATCACGGCCGGGATACCCTTCTCGAGGAATTCGCTTCTCAGGCGTGGAGAAATCGCCCTTCGAAAAGTCCAGTTCCTTAGTGTCCTGGCTGGGGTCGAACCCACTGAAAGCATACAGGCGATTGTTGAAAAGCACCCCCGGGTTCGCATCGCGGCAGGTCTGCATGAGTTCCTGCGCTTTCCATGCTTCGCCGGACAGATCGCCTTGGGAATAATCCCACCACATGATGTCAATCTGGCCGTAGTTGCGCACCAACTGCCGCACCTGGTTATGCAGATATTGCTGATACGCGGCATGATTGCGGGGAATCTCCTTTTCCTTCAGCATGCGTTCCTGCCCTGCGGGGTAGCACAAATCACGGCAGATGGTGTTATCGTAGTCTTTCTGGTGCCAGTCAATCACACTGTGGTACAGACCCACCTTCATGCCCGCAGCGCGTGCGGAATCAGTAAACTCTTTCACGATATCGCGCTCCAGCAGCTTGCCGGTGCAGTAGTCACTGTTGGCGGCATCAAACAAGGCGAAACCTTCATGGTGTTTCGAGGTCAGCACCATGTAACGGCAGCCAGCTTCCTTCGCAAGCTCTGCCCAGGCATCTGTGCAGCCGGGCGCGGGTTTGAACAAAGGCAAGGTTTCGGCGGCATACGTGTCCGTATCCAACCCCAGATTACACTGTATCCACTCGCCGCCACCCGGTATTCCCTTGAAGTAGCCCCCCAGACCGGAATACAGACCGTAGTGGATGAACATGCCGAACTTCGCGTCGCGCCACCACTGCATGCGGGCATCCCGTTCCTCTTTGCTTTCCTTGAACACCACAGCATCCGCTTGCGGTGCAACACCCTTCATCGCCGGCTCCTGAGCCGGACTCAGAAAAGAACACCCCAGCATCAGCATCATGATTGCGCGTACTCTCATGCGTGCAATTTACCAGATAGTCCCCGTATTGTCAAATGCTTTCCCTGTTCACACGGCATTTCAAGCCCCTTTCCGCACGCATTTATTCAATTTATCCATTCGCCTTATAACCATACACTAGCAAACTTTCATGAAAATAATTCTACTTTTTCCTACCATTTTACTTGACTTAACAAGATAAATGGGTAAACTGAAGACGCACATACAAGATATAGTGGAGCCATGAAGATACGGAAAAGGAACGGCGCGGTGGAAGAATACCGCCGGGAGAAGATAGAGCGCGTGATACGCCTGGCGTTTGAGAGCGTGAGCATGGAATCAGCCTCAGCAGAGACAGCACGGCTGGCGGCGGACATAGAAGGCACACTGCTGAGCCGGGGAGAAGGTGTCATAGCGGTGGAAAGCATCCAGGACCAGGTGGAAGCAGAGCTCATGGTGGCAGGCTATTACGAAGCCGCCAAGAATTTCATTCTGTACCGCAACGAGCGCAGCCGGGCCCGCGCTGCCCGGGAGCATCTGCTGGAACATTTCACCGACCGCTCCGCACTGGAAGCCACACTCAAGGAACTGCAGCAGGAATTCCCGGAAGAAGAATACGCCCTGCCCCAGCTCACTGCCCGCTTCCGCAGCTTCAGCAAAAGCGGGCAGAGCGATGAAGCCGGGCTGGGCTGCCTCATCAAAGCCGCAGCCGAGCTCACCACCCGCGATGCCCCGAACTGGGAAATGGTAGCCGCGCGTTTCTGGCTGCTGCGCTTCAGCTCCCAGCTCTCCCGACACGAAGCGGCAGCCGGCATCACCAGCCTGTACGACAAACTCACCCACCTGACCAAGGAAGGAGTCTACGGCTCGTATATCCTGGCGCACTACAGCAGGGGAGAAATCGACCGCTGCGCCAGGATGCTGAGGCCGGAGCGCGACAAGCTTTTCAACTACTCCGGTCTGGAGCTGCTGCACGGGCGCTACCTCATCCGCACACATGCCGGGGCAGTGCTGGAAAGCCCGCAGGAAATGTTCCTGGGCATCGCCCTGCACCTCGCCATGAATGAGCAGAACGAACGCCTGCAGTGGGTGCAGCGCTTTTACGACATGCTCAGCACCCTGAAAGTCACCATGGCCACCCCCACGCTGGCCAATGCCCGAAAACCCTTCCACCAGCTATCCTCCTGCTTCATCGACACCGTGCCGGACAGTCTGGAGGGGATCTACCGCAGCATCGACAACTTTGCCCAGGTCAGCAAATACGGCGGTGGCATGGGGCTCTATTTCGGCAAGGTACGCGCCAGCGGCAGTGCTATCCGCGGATTCTCCGGTGCAGCGGGCGGGGTCATCCGCTGGATTCGCCTGGCCAATGACACCGCCGTGGCTGTGGACCAGCTGGGGGTGCGCCAGGGAGCAGTAGCCGTCTACCTCGACGCCTGGCACCGCGATTTGCCGGAATTCCTGGCACTGCGCACCAATAACGGGGACGACCGCCTGAAAGCGCACGATGTATTCCCTGCGGTATGTTACCCGGACTATTTCTGGCAACAGGCACGTGACAACATCGAGGGCGACTGGTACCTCATGTGCCCGCATGAAATCAAATGCGTGAAGGGATACTCGCTGGAAGACAGCTACGGCGATGAATGGGAGGAGCGCTACCACAGCTGCGTGGCAGACAGCCGCATTCACAAACGCATTGTCCCCATCAAGGATATCGTGCGACTCATCCTGAAGAGTGCCGTGGAAACCGGTACCCCCTTTGCCTTCAACCGCGACCTCGTGAACCGAGCCAACCCGAACAAGCACCGCGGCATCATCTACTGCAGCAACCTCTGCACCGAAATCGCGCAGAATATGAGCGCCATCGAATCCATCTCCCAGGAAGTCAGAACCGTGGAGGGAAAAACCGTGGTGGTCACCACCACCAAGCCCGGAGATTTCGTGGTCTGCAACCTGGCCAGTCTCTCGCTCGGGCGCATCGATGTGCGCAACCCGCAGGAAGTGGCAGAAATCACCCGCAGTGCCGTGCGTGCGCTGGACAATGTGATTGACCTGAACTTCTACCCCCTGCCTTATGCGGAGATTACCAACCGCTCCATGCGTCCCATCGGTCTGGGCGTAAGCGGCTACCACCACATGCTCGCCAGACTCGGGCTGCACTGGGAAACCAAGGAACACCTCGACTTTGCAGACCAGCTCTTTGAGCAGATTAACCACGCTGCTATTTCCGCCAGCTGCGACACCGCCCGCGAAAAAGGCGCCTACGCCGCCTTTGAGGGTAGCGAATGGCAGACCGGCGCGTACTTCGACCGCCGTGGCTACACCGCACCCCATTGGAAGGAATTGCGCCAACGCGTCGCCACCCACGGACTTCGCAACGCCTGGTTGCTCGCCGTTGCCCCCACCAGCAGCACCAGCATCATCGCCGGTACCACAGCCGGTATCGACCCGGTCATGAAACTCTTCTTCCTGGAGGAAAAGAAGAGCGGGCTCATGCCCCGCGTGGCACCGGAACTCACCCTGCAAACCCTCTGGCTGTACAAGAACGCCCACCACATCGACCAGGCGTGGTCGGTTCGCGCCGCCGGGGTGCGCCAGCGCCACATTGACCAGGCGCAGAGCATGAACCTCTACATTACCCATGAATACACCCTCCGCCAGATACTCAACCTCTACATCCTCGCGTGGGAATGCGGGGTGAAGACCATCTATTACATCCGTTCCAAGAGCTTAGAAGTAGAAGAATGTGAATTATGTGCCAGTTAACCCGCAGACCGCTCTTTAACCCGCAGGGCGACACCGATACCGCCGCCCGCCGCATCATCAACGGCAATACCACCAACCTGAACGATTTCAACAACATGAAATACGCCTGGGTGAGCGGGTGGTACCGCCAGGCGATGAATAATTTCTGGATTCCCGAGGAAATCAACCTCGCGGC
>CAJGCV010000094.1 GCA_904501915.1 uncultured Akkermansia sp.
CTCGCCTCTTCCGGCACTGGTGAGTGCCAGGTAGTACCGGGTGATGAGCTGAATACTGAAACTCATGAGCAGCAGCACAAGCCCCAGCGCAAAGAGCGCACTCTGCTGCAGGCCGGTGGCCTCTGCAAAGTTGTTGGCCAGGGTGGTGGCAATCGTTGAACCACAGGAGAACAGCCCTGCGGGGCAGTCCATCATGTTACCTATCACAAAGAGCACCGCCATGGTTTCGCCCAGAGCACGTCCCATGCCGATAAAGATGCCACCAATGATTCCGCGTATGCCGTAGCGCAGCACGACATCGCGCGTTGTCTCCAGACGGGTGCAGCCCAGCCCGTAGGCAGATTCACGGAGCACAGGCGGAGTCATGCGGAATACATCTCGCATCACCGCGCTCATGTAAGGCAGAATCATGAGCGCCAGAATAACCCCGGCGGTCAGGAACCCGAATCCGCTGCCGGTACCCTCCTCACCCAGCAGCCAGGCACCCCCGGCCAAGTGGATGATACCCAGAGTATCCGCCAGAAAAGGCTGCACATATTCCTGCATCAGCGGCACCAGTACAAACAAGCCCCACATACCGTAAATCACCGATGGAATGGCCGCCAGCAGGTCCACACACTGGCTCAGCGGACGCTTCAGCCACTCCGGCGACTCTGTAATCAGCAGCGCTACGGCAAAGGCAAGCGGTATAGCCAGAGCCAGCGACAAGCCTGTGGTGAACAGGGTGCCCAGTATGGAAGGCAGCGCCCCATAGATATCCATGGCAGGGTCCCAGTCAATACCCCACAGAAAGGAAATCCCGAAGTGCTTCCAGGCATCTGCCGAGTGAATCAGCAATTGGGCAAATATGCCCACCATCAGCAGCAGTGCCACAAAAGCCCCGGCTTTACAGATTGCGCAGAAAATAGTATCGCGTTTGTGCATAATATGCGGTTAACTGAAGATAGTTAACCACAGCGCACCGCCATGCGCAATCGTCCTTCTGTGAAACAAAAGTCACACTCTATGTGACAAAATGTTCACATCACCGCCGCTTCCTTAACTAATCAATTTAAATTTGCAACAATCTCTGACAGCATGACTTGAAGAGTTTTCCTCCGGGTGATAGAATGAAGTTATGACAGTTGATGAACTCAAATACCCCGGTTCCCGTCGCATTTACGTACCTGGCGCGTTATTCCCGGACATCAAGGTGGCCATGCGCGAGGTGACCTTGTCGGATTCCGTCTTTCCCGATGGCACCACAGAGTCCAATGACCCGGTAAGGATTTACGATTGTTCCGGCCCCTGGGGGGATGCAGAGTTTCATGGTCAGGCTGAGCAGGGGCTTCCCCGCATGAGGGAGGAGTGGATTCTTTCCCGCGGCGATGTATGCAGAGATGCCGGGGGTGCGCTGCAGGCCACAGATTTAAAACAGGCGCCTACCCAGCGCGAGTATGCCCGCAGGGGCATCATCACCCCGGAAATGGAATACGTGGCCATTCGTGAGAACCTGGGACGCGAGGCCGCCTTCAAAGCCATTTACGACCAGTTCCCCAGCGCGAAATCGCGCCCGGAGCAAGCCCAGCAACTGCTGGATGAATTAGGCACAGGCATGCCCCGCCCCAGTGAACTGGAGGCCCAGCCTGGCTTCTCCCCGAAGAGTCTGGAGCGCCGCTCCCAGCTGCACTACCAGCACCCGGCAGAACAACGCGGGGGCAACATACCCGCTTTCTTTACCCCCGAGTTCGTGCGCGATGAAATTGCCGCCGGCCGCGCGCTCATTCCGGTCAATATCAACCACCCGGAAGCCGAGCCCATGATTATCGGGCGCAACTTCCTCTGCAAAATCAATGCCAATATCGGCAACTCCGCCATCACCTCCGGCATCGAGGAAGAAGTGGAAAAACTCCGCTGGGCCATCCATTGGGGTGCCGACACCGTCATGGACTTATCCACAGGTAAGGACATCCACAAAACGCGCGAGTGGATTCTGCGCAACAGCCCGGTACCCATCGGCACCGTACCCATGTACCAGAGCCTCGAGAAATGCAGCGGGCGGGTGGAGCACCTCAGCTGGCCCATCTTCCGCGATACGCTCATCGAGCAGGCCCGCCAGGGTGTGGACTATGTAACGGTGCATGCCGCCCTGCTGGAGCGCTTTGTGTACCACACCGCCAACCGCGCCACGGGCATCGTCTCGCGCGGCGGCTCCATCATCGCCAAGTGGATGATGATACACAAGCAGGAAAACTTCCTCTACACCCATTGGGATGAGATATGCGATATTCTTGCCACCTACGATGTGGCCATCTCCATCGGCGATGGTCTGCGCCCCGGCAGCATTGCCGATGCCAACGACTTTGCCCAGCTGGCCGAGCTGGAAGTGCAGGGCGAGCTGACACGCCGCGCCTGGGACAAAGGGGTGCAGGTCATGAATGAAGGGCCGGGGCATGTGCCGCTGCACCTCGTGCCGGAAAACATGCGGAAACAGCTGGAGTGGTGCTACGAAGCCCCCTTCTACACCCTCGGGCCGCTGGCTACCGATATTGCCCCCGGCTACGACCACATCACCGGTGCCCTGGGCGGCGCCATCATTGCCCAGAGAGGCTGTGCCATGCTCTGCTATGTGACCCGCAAGGAACATCTGGGGCTGCCGGACAAGGAAGACGTGCGCGAAGGTGTGGTGACCTACAAGCTGGCCGCCCACGCGGCAGACCTTGCCAAGGGGCACCCCGGAGCCCAGCTGCGCGACAACGCACTGGCAAAAGCCCGCTTTGAGTTCCGCTGGGAAGACCAGTTCAACCTTTCGCTCGACCCGCACAAGGCGCGTTCCTACCACGACCTGACCCTGCCCCACGCCAACGCCAAGCAGGCGCACTTCTGCTCCATGTGCGGCCCGGATTTCTGCGCCATGAAGCTGACCCAGGAAATCCGGAACAGCGATAGAGAGTAAATCCTAGCCCGCACTTCCCGTCAGGGGGAACAGGAGGGAAACAATGAAGATATCTGCCGCGAGGATAACGATATCCATAGGCAGTCCTACGCGCAGAAAATCGGCAAAATGGTAGCCGCCCGGCCCGTAGATGAGCATGTGGCGCGGCGAACCGATAGGCGTGGCAAAACAACAGGAAACGGCAATCATGAGCGCCACGCAGAAGCTGAGCGGGTCCGCCCCCACCGCCAGCGCACTGCGGTACGCAATAGGGAAGAAGATGGCCGCTGCCGCTGCATTGCCAATGAATTCGGTGATAAACAGAGCTACTGCACAGACTGCCCCCATCATCACCAGCGGCTGGGTTCCCACCCAGCTGAGCAGCAATGCCGCCACATCTGCCGCCACGCCGGTCTTATCCATGGCCGTGCCCAGGCAGATGGACCCGGCAAACACCATGAGCACATTCCAGTTGATACTTTCGTGCGCCTGACGCACACTGCAGCAACGGCATAACAGCGTGGCCGCAGCTGCCAGAAACGCAGCCTGCAGCAGGGTGAGCATGCCCAGCGTGGTCAGCGCCATCATGCCCACCATAATGATACCCGACGCTGCGGTACGCCAGCCCAGAGGCGGTTTAAGCCGCCTGGTCACATAGTGCACATCCGGTCCCAGGTCCGGCGGGGTGCTGGAGTCACTCTCAAGCAGCAGGGTATCGCCCACACGCAGCTGCACACGCCCGGGCTCTGCCAGCAGGCACTCACCCCGGCGCACCACACCCCGGAGGTAAAAATTCAACTGCACTTCCACCCCGGTTTCGGCCAGGCGTTTGCCAATGAGGCGGCTGCTGAAACTCACATATGCCTTATGGCGATACCGCATGCCGGCACCGGTCCCGGACAAACTGCGCGAGGGTTTGCGCTCCGGCAGCCAGCGCTGCAGCACCTGCATGCTCACCAGCCCCACTGCCAGGCAGAACAAACCCGCCAGCGTGGGCGTGAAGATGCTCAGGCTCACCCCGGTTTCCTGCGTATACAGCCCGGAGATAATCAGGTTCGGAGCGCTGCCGATAAGGGTGCACACGCCCCCCAGCCCGGCGGCATAGCTCAGCGGTATCAGCAGCCGGCTGGGCGCCACACTCAGGCGGCGCGACCACAACTTCACCACGTGGATGAACAGCGTAGTCACCGTCGTATTCCCCAGAATGGAAGCCATGCCCGCCACCGGTAGCATCAGCCGCGCCAGCGCCTGGCGGTAACTCTTCGGGCGCCCCAGCACGTGCTTTTCCGCCCAGTGCAGCACACCGGTATGCACCAGCCCCGCCACCACCACAAACAACAGCGCCACCACTATCACCGAACTCGAGCTGAAACCCGCCAGCGCCTCGCGCGCATCCAGCACCCCGGTGAGCAGCAGCACCGCCATACCCCCAAGAAAAGCCACCTCCGCCTGCAACCGCGTAAACAGCAGAACTCCGAATATGCCCGCTGCGGTCAGCAATGTCACCCATTCCTGAAAATTCAATCCGGCTGTCAGTTCTTCTCCCATTCCAGCATCGTGTATTATAACCCCGAAGGTGCGGGAAAGTCAATCAAATTGCCGTATTCAGTTAAATTCCGGAATATTGCAAATCTTTTATGCTTGACTTAACTCCACCTATACGGTAACGTGTAGTCAAACGTTATGACAGACCGTCGCATAGTTATTACAGGCATGGGTGCTCTCTCCCCCCTCGGCAACAGTGTTGAGGCGACATGGGAGGGCATGAAGACCGGTCGTTCCGGTATTGACAAGATTTCGCTCATCGATGACAGCAACCTGAGCATTCACATTGCAGGTGAAGTGCGTGGGTATGACCCGGCACCCTTCTTCAAGAAGGACCCGAAGGCTGTGCGCCGCTGCGACCGCTTCGAGCAGCTCACCATGGGCGCCGTGGCTGAAGCTCTGGAAAACTCCGGGCTCGACCTCGACGCAGTGGACAAGACCCGCGTGGGTGTGATGATTGGCTCCGGCATTGGTGGTCTGGGTATTCATGGTGAAGGCTGCGAAGCTCTCATCAAGTCCGGCCCCCGCCGTGTGAGCCCGTTCTGCATTCCGTACATGATTACCAACATGGCCTCCGGCATGGTGAGTATCGAATACGGCTTCGGCGGCCCGAACATGAGCATCTCCACCGCCTGTGCCACCGCCAACCACAGCATTGGTGAAGCCTGGCGCATCATGAAGTTCGGCGATGCCGACGTGATGATCTGCGGTGGTGCAGAAGCCTCTATCCTGCCTGTGGGCATTGCCGGTTTCGCCAACATGAAGGCCCTTTCCACCCGCAATGATGACCCTGCCACCGCCTCCCGTCCCTACGATGTAGACCGCGACGGCTTCGTCATGGCAGAAGGTGCCGGTATCATCATTCTGGAAACGCTGGAACACGCCAAGGCCCGCGGCGCCAAGATTCTGGCCGAACTGGTCGGCTATGGTCTGAGCGCCGATGCCTACCACCTCACCTCCCCCATGCCGGAGGGCGAGGGCGCAGCCCGCTGCATGAACATGGCTCTCAAACACGCCGGACTCAAGCCCACGGATGTGCAGTACATCAACACGCACGGTACCTCCACCCCGCTGGGTGACATCTGCGAAACCAAGGCCATCAAGGCTTCCTTCGGCGACTACGCCACCAACGGTCTCGTGGTAAGCTCCACCAAGTCCACCACCGGTCACCTGCTGGGCGCTGCCGGCGCCATCGAGCTGCTGGCCTGCGTCATGGCCATTCAGGACAACTTCGTGCCGCCTACCATGAACGTGTTCAACCAGGACCCCGAATGCGACCTCGACGTATGCCCGAACGTGGGCCGCAGCATGCAGGTCGACGTAGCCCTGAGCAACTCCTTCGGCTTCGGCGGTCACAACGCTTCCCTCATTGTGAAGCGCTACGTTGACTGATGCACAAGTCATAACACACTTCGCACGGCGGCTGTGGGCATCCACTGCCGCCGTGTCTGTACCCCCGCTGTATATGAAGAACCCACTTGCCATCCCCCGGCACATAACCTCCGCCGACCGACTCCTGCTGCGCTGGGCCGGGCTGAGTTTCGCCGTGCTGGTGCTCATAGTCGCCCTCACCGCCGCCGGACTCATGGAACACCTGGAGCTGGAGCAGATACGCTTCCTGGGCGGCAGTCCGTTCTACATCGGCGCAGAAGAAGCGCAAATCAGCCTGCTGGGACCAGCCGGCACATTCGGACTCTGCCTGGGAGTCACCCTCTATCTGACGCTGGTGCTGCTGCGTGAGCGGCGCTTTTCCGGGCGTCTGCAAGTGGGTATACTGGCCGTGGTCGCACTGGCGCTGCCAGGTATTCTGTGTGTGCTCTGGGGAGGCGTGCTGAATATGGCCGCCCCGGTTATCTGCGCCTTGGCATGCTGGTTCGGGGCTGAAATCCTGCATCTTTTCCGCCGCCGCTCATGAAACCCCAGGACTACCCCCGCTCTGTGCTCAATATGATAAGCGCCCTCAAACGCATGCCCGGCGTGGGCACGCGCGGCGCAGAGCGCCTTGCCCTCTGGTTCCTGCAGCAGGGGCGCAACGAAGCCAACCAGCTGGCGGCCGCTCTTACCACCGCTGTAGAAACCGTGGGCAACTGCCCGGAATGCGGTTTCTTTGCCGAAAAAGGCTGCCGATGCACCGCCTGCGATGACCCTGCGCGCGATTCTTCCCTGCTCTGCGTGGTAGAACAAGCCACCGATGTGCTCCCCATTGAACGCAGCGGCTCGTTCCGCGGACTTTACCACTGCCTGGGCGGCAAAATTTCGCCGCTGGACGGCGTCATGCCCGAAGATCTGGCCATTGAAAAACTTATCGACCGCGTGAAAGCCCACCCTGGTTGCGAGGTGATTCTCGCCGTAGGCAGCGATGTGGAGGGCGAAGCCACCGCCCTTTACCTGGCTGAGCAACTGGGCAAGCTCCCCTGCCGCTGCACCCGCCTGGCCCAGGGTATGCCCGCAGGCGCCGGCCTCGGCCATGCCGATGCCATTACCGTGATGCGTGCTCTGGAGGGTCGCCGTGGCCTGTAATGCGGCACGCAGTGCCGCTTTCGCACCGCCGCAGGCGGTAATTCGTGTGCAGCGCAAGCTGCACTTTCATACCACAGCGCAGCTGTGGTATTTACATAC
>CAJGCV010000095.1 GCA_904501915.1 uncultured Akkermansia sp.
CCCACACCGTGGGTAAGGCCGGAGATGTCCTCAATCTTGGTGGATTGCGTCCAGGCACCCTCCTGAGGGATGGGGGCGGGGCCGTGATTGCAGCCCTTCTTGACGCAACACATCTGTTCGACTTCGTGTGTGTACTGCATAATGTTGGATTATGTTATGTTGGAAAATGCTCGGCACTGGCGCCACGCGCTGGTGATACCTTGCTGCCGCTATTATAACGCTCTTTCCAGAAAATGCGAGCACAAAATATGTTTGAAACCCACAAAATAACCGCCACCGGCCCGGAAAATGGTGCTCCGAGCCGGGGCAGTGGGTACAAAAGCCGGTATGGAGCTGCAGTATCAGACTCCGTAGCGGGCAGAAGAGCCCAGCTGTTCCTCGATGCGCAGCAGGCGGTTATACTTCGCCAGGCGGTCTGCGCGGGAGAGCGAGCCGGTCTTGATTTGTCCGGCATTGGTTGCCACGGCAAGGTCTGCAATGAAGCTGTCCTCCGTCTCACCGCTGCGGTGCGAGATGACGGCGCTGTAGCCATGGGTAGTGGCCAGCCGCACTGCCTCAAAGGTCTCGCTCAGCGAGCCTATCTGGTTAAGCTTCACGAGGATGGAGTTCGCCACTCCGCGTTCTATGCCCTTGCGCAGGAAGTCCACATTGGTCACGAAGAGGTCATCGCCCACCAGCTGGCAGCGCTGGCCAATGGTGTTGGTCAGGTGCTTCCAGCCTTCCCAGTCGTTTTCCGCGCAGCCGTCCTCGATGGAGATGATGGGATAACGGCGGATGAGGTCTTCATAATAGGAGGTCAGTTCAGACGCGGTAAGCCGGTCTCCCGTGCTCTTTTTGAACACATAAAGTCCGCTTTCTGCATCGTAGAACTCAGAGCTGGCCACATCCAGCGCCAGTGCCACTTCCCTGCCCGGCTCATAGCCGGCTGCCTGAATGGCTTCCACAATGGTATCCAGCGCTTCATCGGCGCTATGCAGGTTCGGCGCATAGCCGCCTTCGTCGCCCACGGCGGTGCTCAGACCTTTCTTACGCAGCACGGCAGCCAGGGCGTGGAACACTTCTGCCCCGCAGCGCAGCGCTTCCCGGAAGCTGGGCAACCCACGCGGAATAATCATGAATTCCTGGAAGTCGATAGGCGCATCAGAGTGCGCACCGGCGTTGAGCACGTTCATCATCGGCACCGGCAGAATGTGCGCATTGGGCCCGCCCAGATAGCGGTAGAGCGGCTGCCCGGTAGCCCAGGCGGCTGCCCGGGCCGTGGCCAGAGAAACCGCCAGCACAGCGTTTGCCCCCACGCGACTCTTGTTCGGCGTGCCGTCCACCTCAATCATGCGCTCATCCACGCCTATCTGATTGGTGGCATCCATGCCGGTCAGCGCAGCTGCCAGTTCGGTGTTCGCATACTCCACCGCCCGCAGTACACCTTTGCCACGGTAGCGGCTGGCATCGCCATCGCGGAGCTCACACGCTTCGTGCTCACCGGTGGAAGCGCCGCTCGGCACCGAAGCGTGGCCGAATGCCCCGCCTGCCAGTGTTACTTCTGCCTCCACTGTCGGGTTTCCGCGTGAATCCAGCACCTCTCTTGCGTGTATCTTTGTTATCGTCGTATTCATCATGTTAGTCCTTTCTAACTTTGTTTCCGGGCGCAGTTTAGCATAGAGAAATCTCGTTGGCAAGTATTTTCTCTATCTTTTTTGTAGGTTTTTAAATTTCTGACCAATTCCAACACAGCAACAAGCATCTGCGGCGTTGTAATCAGAATGACACCAGCGCGTATACGCCTATTTTTCTGTACACATATGATCTTTCCTGCTATAGTTTCAGCATGAAATGGAAATGCGCCATGGTACTGATGGGAGCGCTGGTTTCCTGCGCTCCGGAAAAATTGATACCATTCCCGGACCGCACCGCAAATGTAGTGATGCCACCCACCCCGATGAAAGCAGCATACACGCGCGAGGCCGCCGGCTTGTGCGCGGGCATCCGGCTCTGCACACAGCACCATATACCGGGAATCGGGGCGCAGAAGCAGGAATGGGAACTCCCGGCAGAAGCCGCTGCAGAGGTGAAAGACATACTGCGGCGAGTCCAGGGCATCTCGGAGGAGGCCGGAATTTGCGCCACGCCCGGCAGCACCACGCGGATAATGCTGATTCATGCCAATGGCTCGCCGCTGCTCGTTCTGAACAAGTGGGAAATCGCGGCGGATGACACCATCCGCCAGCGGCAACACGCCAGCCATTGCACCCTGAGCCTGCCCCGAGCCGATTATGACCGGCTGCAAATCCTCATCACCCCGCCTGAACCCTGAACCATACCTTACACCTTATGCTATACATCATTCTCACTCCTGTTCTCTGCGTCATCTATAATAAACTCATCTTTCCCCGACTGGGGAAATGGCGGTTTCACCTGACGCTGGCACTGGCACTGCTGGGGGCAGCAGCTCTGGGTATCAGCTTCATGCTGGAGGGCTTTCTCATGTTCCAGGTGGAACTCATCGGCCTGATAGCATGCTGTATGCTGGGGCTCAACATTATAGTCAACCTGGAAGAGTGGCAGCAACTGCGCCGCCAGCAACAGATTGCCTCCCTGCCCGCCCGCAACCAGAAAACAGCCACAGATACCTTCTCCCTCTGCCGCGAGGATATGCTGGCGAACTTCCGCGAACTGGCAGATAAGGACGAGCTCGCCACCTGTGACCCGGAGCATGATTTCCTGGCGTGGAATGATGCTCAGGGAAGTGATATCCGCATACACCTGCTGCCGGAAAATGACTGGGTTGCCCTGCTCTACCTCACCCCTTACGAACTGCGCGACAGCGAAATAAAGGCCGCCTGTGAAAAGGCGGGCGTTCCCTGTGCCAAGGCATTGCTCGGCATGGAGCCCTCCGGTCTGGTTACCTGCTGCGGTGGAGAGCTCCGCATCACCCCCGCCTCCCAGAAAAAACGCTTCGATGAACTGCGTACCCAGGTGCTTGCCCCGCGCGAGGCGTTTGCTACCTGGCTGCGCGACTACACAGAAGAAGGCTGATTCCTCCGGTAAAAGGACTCAGAAAAACAAGCATGAAAACGACATACCAGATTAGCCGGAAATGGACAGATGGCCACACGAGCCGAACCACGGGGCATCTGGCATTTGATATCGTGGGGGCAGATGGCGCACTTATGCTCCGCTGCCGGAATGGAGTGACCGGGTGGAGACGAGTCTTCGACACGCGACCGGTATTTGAGGATACGGCAGGCACTGAGCTTGCTGCGATAGAACTGCCGTGGTTTGCAGGAGGAGACTTCACGCTCCGCCTGCCGGATGGCCGAGAGGAAAGAATCAGCGAGAAAACGCCCCTGCCCGCCTGCCTTGCGCCGGAGCTGACCCTTGCCGTGGAATACTTCCGCGATCTGTGGTTCAAGGCTGCCGCTGGTGATAACGACTGTAGCGATTGATTTACCCCTATGAAACTGAGCGATACAAATCTTTCCGTACAAGACCGCGAATGGGTGGAGCGGGAGCTGCCCCCTGGCGAGGAATTACTGCTGGTCTGCAAGCCTGCCACCACCTTGTGGAAACCGGGCTATGCCTACCGCATGTTCTTCGCCACTTTGTGGAATGGTTTTCTGTTCGGCATCCTCGGCATGCTGTTTATCAACCATATCACACTGGAGGAAGTCATCGAAAAGCCAGCCATTCTGCTCCTGTTTCTGGGGCTGCTTCCCTTTTACCTCATCGGTATCGGGTTCATCATCAGCCCCTGGTGGGAGCGGGAAAACGACCGACGCACAGTGTATGTGCTCACCAATCGGCGGGCCATCGTGCTGCGTTCCTCCATGATACGCCGCCGCCCTACCTGCCGCAGATTCCCGTTGACGCACAATCTGATTAAGGAAGTGCGGGAATACCGCAAGGGCCGCGGTGACATTGTGATGGATTACGACGAGCACCATGGCCGCAACGGCACCACACTCATGCCGAAAGGATTCCTGCATGTAGACAATGTACGCGAGCTGGAATACCGGATTCACCAATACCTGCCGGATGCCCCGCCCCCCACCGAAGCAACAGGTGATTCAACCCCGGAGCGCCCCGGACTCGGTTATGTTCCCCTGGCCGTGGTGGCGCTTCTCTATTCTGCTCACTACCTGGTGAATCAGTATATTCTGCAAACGCATTCCCCGAAGCCCAAGGGAGAGGAGTTCAGCGCTCTTCTCATTATCGTGTGTGCCTGTGGCATCTCCATTCGCACCATTTACCGCTGGCGCAAGGCCTGCCGGGCCTACCGCGAAGTCTCCATTTCGCCTGAAAAGAAGTCGTAATCCTCGCGACCGCTCATAAAGAAACAGACATCGCGCTTGTCCTTGTAGAAGAACTTGCGGGCCATGAAAATTCCCTGGTCTTTATCGTCGGGGCGAATGTTCTGCTCATTTACAGGCTTGGCGCGGATGATGAAGCCATCATCACAGAAGGTGATTTCCGTGCAGGGCGACACATACCGGGAAACGTAGGAATACAAACCGACGCGCGTATACCCGCCCTCCACCTTGCGGAATACAAGGTAATCTGTGGTCACCGCCCCGGTGGCCAGCTGGCGGATAAAGATGATGGTATCGCCGGAGGGGCTGCAGGTCCAGTCCCAGCTGCGGTACATCTCCCCCAAAGCGCCATAGAACAACTTATCGAGCTCCTCCAGCGGTGTCACTACCCCCTCCTCGGCATGCCCGGCATACACATCCATGTACACCGAGTCCGGATGTTCGGGATTATCGCGAACAGCATCCATGTACTCCCGGGTGCCCAGGGCATTAAAAGCGCGACTCACCGCGTTATCCGGCTTCGGATATTCAGCATACGAGCAGCACTCTGCCCAGAGCGGCGCCGCTACCAACAGTGATAAGAACCAGGCTTTCATCGATTTACTTCCGGTCATCGAACAATAGTGAAAGGGGGGATATGGTCACGTAAGGCTTTCCCTGCCAGCAGCCGATAAGCTGCCCATCCTGCACCTGCCACTCCAGGCGGAAATGGCAGCAGCCCTCCGCCTCTTTCCAGGCGTGCATCGTGCCGGGAGCATCCTCCATCGGTTTAAGGCGATACAAGGTATAATACGATTTTAAACGTCCGGATGCCACACAGGCAAAGGAATCGGGCGTCAGCCAATGAATGGATTTCGTTATCTCCGGCACAGCAGGATACAGCCCCACCGGATTCCGGTGGTACAGGTATCGGCGCTCTCCCGAGCTCTGCCGCAGCGCCAGTACCTCAGCATTGACATCGCGGCGATAAAGCAGTTCCACAACCGCCCCCTCTGCATTTGCGGCAGATTGTGACACGAATGCAACGTCCGCTGACTCAGGAATCACCTTACCGTATAATTCGGCAGCCAGCCCCGGCCCCAGGCAGAAAAAAGCCACGACGGAAAAGAAAAGAGAAGTTTTCATAGTCTGTAAAACTGATACTTATGTTTTATCGTCGTTCTATCAGTTTTTCTTTTCATGGTATGTCGAAACATTGCGATATCCTGCGCAGAAAAGCCAGGTTATAGTCATGGTTACTGCGCTGATGGGGTATTGCCAGATGCCAATGAACAAGAGCGTCAGCCCCTCCTGCGCATCATAATTTCCCGCGGCTTTCCAGAGAAGGTGGCTGACCAGACCATACACCATGAACAGCAGCGAAACACAGCCCACAGCCAGGGCAACCTGGCTGCACCAGCTGCGGCGGCGAGTCATGGCATAAGCCAGCAGCACCGGAGCGGCATACACCAGTCCCCAGGGAAAGGTAAGCATGCAGACCAGCAGCAGCCAGATGCCGCAGGCACGTCTCAATTTCCGAACGCTATCAGTGGCTGACATAGGGAAGCGGATTCCAAAATCAATTTTTTCCGCTATGGGCGCCCTGCGCCCGCAGATACGCAACCACCCCGGCCGTGCGGGCATAATCGAGCACCGTTCTGCCGACATGGTCGCGGGCATTCACATCTGCCCCGGCGGCAATCAGGGCGCGGACATCTGCCGCGCTGCCACTCCCGGCGCACTCCATCAGCGGAGTTGTCCCCTCCTGCGCCATAGCGCTACCCGCAGCAAGAGCAAGACAAAAAAGATATTTGTTGATTGTCATCATGGCTTATTGTCCCTTACTAATACACCATCCGCACCAGAATGCAAGTTTAATTCAACAACACATTGACTTTTTTTTATTTACGACTTTTTTCTTGAAAGAACAGAAAAAAAGGGGCAGTATACTTTCAGTAGAGACACCATGAAAATCTTTTTGTCGCTTCTTTGCCTGTTCGTCCTGCCCAGTATCACGCCAGCGCCAGCAGCCGATATCTTTATGGGTGAGCGCATCTCCACCAACTCAAACACCAGAAGCGATGATGGGTTCAACGCCATGCTCCTGACCTGGACACAGGATATACAGCACGCCCGCAGAAACGGTGAATTATGCGTGTGCAGCAATGCGGACATTGCCGCCGCGCGTCAGGCTGTCAATGATGCCGTTTTTGCCGCGCGGCGCGCCTATGAGGCACAGATGGAATATGCCCGCTACTCGCTGGAGCCACTCAGCGAAAGCATGCCGCAACGCCACGATGCTGCGTTGCAGCAGTTCAGTCATGCCTTACTCGTGCTGCTGCAGAGTGATATGCAGCAACTGCGCCTGCGCTCGGTGCTCTGCGATTCCGCCCGCCAGCCAAAAGTGCAGCCCAGAGAAAATGCCTTCAGCCAGGCACTGACCACCCGCTTCGCCTCCGCACCGACCATGCGCAGCGACATGGCAGAGTTGCAGACTTTCCTGAACCAGCAGCACCAGAGAAAAGTGGATTTTGTAACCAGTCTGCTGGCCGGCGACCGCCCGGCGACCGAGTTCCTGACCAACACCCGGCTGGAAGATGCCACGGAGGACTACGCCGCCACCTGCCAGGAGAAATTCCGCACCGCCTGCGCCGCCTGGCAGCAATACATGGAGGCCGCCGCCAGGTTACACTGCCCCATTCCCTCCCTGCAGGGCGGCAGCACCGCCGCCGCCACCGAGGACTGCCGACTGATGCTCCAGATGCAATTCGAAG
>CAJGCV010000096.1 GCA_904501915.1 uncultured Akkermansia sp.
AGCTGCCACAGGTGGAACAGCAGGAAGCAGAAAATCATGATACCGGTGAGCACCATGGTACGGGAGGAAAGCGTAGCTTTCAGCGTACCTTCCTTCTGGTACTGCGTGCGGGCGTTCACGTTCTCAATCTTCAGAGCCAGAGTCAACACCACATGGATGAGGAGAATGGCGGCAAGACCAAGACGAATAGCCCAGAGCAGCCAGGCGGGCATGGTGTGCAGGCCTGTGGCATAGGCATCAATCCAGGAGGGTACACCGTTGCCGGGGTCACCACCGTAAATGGTCATGTTGCCGGCCAGATGCCCCACGAGGAACAGGAGGAGACACGCACCTGTCAGAGCCACAAGAATCTTGCGGCCAATCGAGGACGTGACGAACTTGCATGCTGTCGTGATAATGTCGTTCATAATCGCAATAACGTCTTTGCGGCATTACTCTACCTCAAATACCCCCAAAAAGCAAGCCCCAATCAGCGTAACTACGCTAAATTCTGCCTACTTTTAATTTCCTGTAAATCAGTATGCTTTACAGCATTCAGCCCCATTCGCAAGCCTAGACAAGCAGATAGAGAGCAAACGCAGCCAGCAGCACCGAGAATACGGCATCAACCGCCGTCATATGGCGCAAGTAAAAGGCCCGAACCGGATTCCATTGCATCAGAGCACTCCATGAGACCCAGCCCAGCAGGCACGATGCACTGAGCACCAGCACAAGAGCCGGGGCATACCAGCGGTAATCGCCCCCGAACTGCTGCAACGCCGGCAGAGAAAGCCCGCAGATAAACAAAGTACATTTCGGGTTCAGGATATTACACAGCAACCCCTGCCCGAACAAGACCGGGAGCGGCTCCCTTGCCGCAGTTTCCAGGCTGCCCTGCTCCACCCGCACCCGGTGGCGGGGAAAAATCCGCCAGGCCAGATACAAGAGCCACAGCACAGCGGCGTATAGGACATACTCACTCCAGGTCTGAGCCATCAGCCAGCCACCCACAGAAACAACCAGCCCAGCCTGAATCAGAAAGCCGGTAGCAATACCGCAACCGACCGCTGCTCCTGCGCGAAACCCCTGCGCCAGTGCTGTGCGAAACACAAAGAAAATATCTGGCCCCGGGCTGAGCTGCGACAGCAGGAGCAGTCCGAAAAGCCCCACCAGGCTAACCAGCGCCTCCATCATCCCTGCACCTCCGGCAACGGCAGCACCACATTCGTCTGCATCGGAGATTTGCGCTGAAGCACGCGTTCCGAAAGCGGAGCCGCGCTCTCATACGCCGCACGGAACATCTCCATCTTCGCATCCACATTATCTGCATGGTGCAGAATCAGAGCTTCGGGCACCTTGGGAAGCACCGGCGAGCCGTATTCCAGCAGCCCGTGGTGCGATGCCACCAGATGCAGCAGATGCAGGCGCACCTGCTCCGATGCAGGAACAAGAGTCTTCCACTCGGCGCGGCGCTCCGGGGTCATCATATCGCGCCAGAGCTTGTTGATAATCTCAATTCCCATGGGAATATGGCTCAGCAGCTCCCCAGATTCCGTGTATGGCATCTCCAGGCTGTGCTCCTCGTAGTCATTTTCCACAATCTTGCCGCAGTCGTGCAGCAGAGCACCCGCCAGCACCAAATCGCGGTTCAGTCGGTCGGGATACACCGAACACAAAGCCGCAGCTACGCGCATGACGCTGGACACATGCTCCACCAGACCACCGCGGCGGGCGTGGTGGAAATTGCGCGCAGCAGCAGCACGGCGGAATCGCGTTTCCTGCTGCTCCAGAAACAAGCGACACACCCCGGCCAGGCGCGGATCCTTCATTTCTGACACATAAGAGCAGATACACTCCCAATCAGCCTGCTGGCGCGCTACCAGCTCCGGGCTGCCGGTGAGCACCTGCTGCTCTTCTTCGGGGGTAAGCGGGCGCAGATACGCCTCTGCCAGCTCCATGCCATACTGACTGGCCTGCCATGTGCCGGTCACGGCCACCCCGGCGGGCGTCACCAGCATATCAAAATCCTGATACCAGGACGCAGTCTCCCAGATTTTAAACGAAACCGTGCCGGCAGCATCTGCCAGCACGATTTCAAGATAAGGTTTACCGGTTTTCGTGGTACGGGTGGATTTCTGGGTCACCTGCGCCAGCAAAGTACCGCGTACCGCGGCTGTTGCAGCCTCGGCGTTCAACTCTGTTGTGCTACCGAACTGCATGGCCATTTCAGCGGTTAGCAATTAAGCGGCGGGCTGCTCGGCAGGAGCCGGGGCGGCATCCACTGCCGGAGTCGGAGCCGGCACGGGACCTTCACCCTCTGCAGCAGGAGCAGAAAGCAGATTCTCCAGATTCTCCGCAGGAGCGGCAGGCTGCTCAGCGGCAGGTGTCGTCTGCTCCACGGGAGCATCCACCTTCTTCACATTCAAATCAGACTTCTCATTCTGGAAACGCGCATTCATGAGCACCGCCAACACAAAGCAGAGTGCCATAAACAGCGTTCCGAAGAACACCGTACCCTTCTTGAGCACATCGGTCGTCTGAGCACCGAAAGCCTGGTCGGTCATCTGCGCACCGAACGCTGCACCAAGACCCTCCTGCTTCGGGCGCTGCATGAGCACCACGAGCAGCAACAGAGCGCAAACAATCAGCAACAGGGCGAACACAATGTAAATGGAGGCATTAAGCATGGCGGGAATTATATCGTATTAAAAAGAGTTTGTAAAGGAATCAGGCAATGATTTCGTTCAATTCATTGCAGATGACACGCTTGGGCGTTATGGGCTTATCATCCCAGGCAAAGCTCATGATGATAATGCGCTCGCCCTTGCCGATGAGATGGGCAGCAGCGCCATTCACAATAATCTGGCCGGTTTTGGGCGGGCCAACCAGCACGTATGTCTCAAAGCGATTACCACTGGTAACAGACGCGACCAGCACCTTCTCGCCCGGCCAGAGACCAGCAGCTTCCACCAAATCCTGCGGAATCTCAATGCTGCCCTCGTACTCCACATCGCCACGGGTAACCATGGCGCGGTGAATCTTGGATTTAAGCTGACAAACTAGCATGACTGTGAATGCGGATGACCGCCAATGAAACTACTTTTTCCCAAAAAGGTCAAGCACAATCAGGGAAAAGCAGGTATTTTTTATGTCAGAAGCCGCGCGCAGACCGCGCAGGCGGGCTTGCACCCCCGCGCCGGACAATACTGCCGCCCCCACAGCACCATCTGCAAATGCAGCTTCCCCCAGGTCTCTCGCGCAAAGCATTTCTTCAAATCCGCCTCCACGGCTTCCACCGTGCGCCCCCGCGAAAGCCCCCAACGCCGCGCAAGGCGGAAAATATGCGTATCCACCGGAAATGCCGGGTATCCGAACGCCTGGTTCATCACCACACTGGCTGTCTTGTGCCCTACTCCAGGCAGCGCCTCCAATTCCTCGAAGCTGCCGGGCACCTGGCCATCGTACTTCTCCACCAGAATGCGAGCCGTCTCCACCAGGCGGCGCGCCTTCATCTCAGTAAGCCCGCAGGTTGCAATAAGCGGCTGCACCTGCTGCCACTCCAGCGCTGCCATGGTGGCAGCATCCGGCGCCAGCGCAAAAAGCGCTGGCGTCACCGTATTCACACGCGCATCTGTGCAGCGGGCAGAAAGCATCACCGCCACAAGCAGCGTAAAGGCATCGTGGTGGCGGAGCGGCACCTCCGGTTCGGGGATACCGCGTTCCAGTTCCTCCAGCACAATGCGGGCTCTCTCTGCGCGCTTCACAACAATCAGCGGCGGTTCATATCGCCCAGCGGGCCAAGCACAGCCTCGCCTTCCTTGCGGGTCGTATTATTCCAGGGTTTGACGCGCTCAGAGCTCCCCATGGGGCCCACCACCTCGCGATTACTCGGCGGCACTGCCGGCATAGGAGGCTGGCAGGAAGTCAGCATCACCGCCACAAGCGGTGCCAGAAGCATCATTTTTTTCATCATATTCATTCCTTTTCTAACATGTAAAAGCCGCCTACCCTCATCCGGGCAGGCGGCATAAATTTTCCGATATCAGCCTGCACGGCAGCTTTTTAGTTACCAAGCGGCTTCACGCGGAATGCGCGGTCTCCCAGCTCAGGGCGCACACCTGGCATCAGCTTCTTGGGGTCATACTCCGCCACTACCATGCCGTTGGAAACTGCAATGATGCGAACCGGAGTAATCACCACGCCACCGCGCTTCACCAGCACAGGCGTTGCATCGCCAGGCACAAGCCCGCTTTCCTTACCGGCATTGAACACCACAAACTTCCAACGGGCATCCACTGCCAGCAGCGGGTACTCGTCATCATTCTTGGTGTAATCCGTAAAGAACTTGTCATTGATAGCCGTAAGGCGGGCCAGCTCCACTTTTTCCTTTGCGAGCTCTTCCGTTTTTGCCGTACGTAAAGTCTGAATCTCGGCCAGTTGAGCACTGGTTTCCTCCTTGCTCTTAGACTGCTCGTCGACCACAGTCTTGATAGCATCTACCACGGCAGTAAAATCTTCACTATCAGGAACCTCAACCTTACCAGGAATCTTCAGTTTTTCCAATTCGGCTCTGTACTCCTTGCTCAGTTTAGCCACCGTTGCCTTCATTGCCTTCACCTCGGCGCGCACACCCTTAAGTTCTTCTTTATGAAGCTTCAGCGTGCTTTGCATTTCGTCGCGTTTGATCGCACTGTCGCGCATTTCCACGCGGGTTGCCTCCACTGCCTTAACCGCTTCGGCGCGTTCAGATGCCACCGTACCACGCTCTGCGTCAAGTTCCTGGTTAAGCTTACGCAGCCCCGTAGCGCTGCTGGCATCCACCTGCTGACCAGCACCGTGCGTGGTAGTTACAGCTTCCATGACCTTCTGCTGGTCTGCAGAATACATAATTGCGGCACCACTAAGCAGAAGCACCAGAACAGAAATAAGAAGTTGAGAGATTTTCATATCTAGAAGTTGTGTATAAATTCCTAATTAGTTATTGGCAGCCACTACAATATCACCAGGACGGACAGCGTCACCAGGACGCATCGTGCTGTACACTACGTCGCAACTGGCCCGATTACTTTCAACCAGAGTCACCGTCAGCTCGCACACCTTCTGGTCATTACGCATCACATTCAGACGGGAACCAATCACAATCTCCTTGTCGATACCGGCATCAAGAATCACGTAATCCCATATCGTATCAACCATAGCAACAGAACACTTAAGATCAGGCGAAGAACGACGGGCGCGGCGATCATCAGCGAGCTTCGTAGCCGCAGCATTAGCAGCCTTGGTTAATTCAATCTCCTTTTCCAATTTTGCTACCTCCCCTTTCTCCTCCTCCACCTTCAGCTTCAAATCGTCGTTCTCCTTAATCAAGTTCACGATATACTGGGCTATCTGTTCCGCTCCTTGGTCTTCATCCACAGTCTCCATGCTGGCAGACTCCTCATCGCCCTGCTGAGCGATAGCGGCAGCAGCACCCTTCTGGAATTCCTTGAACTTCTTCTTCCAGTCCTCAAGCTCTGCCTTGGCGGCATCAAGGTCTGCACGAGCACCGGTAATTTCCTGATCAAAAGGAGCATCCTCGGCTTCCAGCGCAGCGCGCTCGTCGTTATTCTTCGCTATCATCTGCTGGAAATAAGCGACACGAAGCTTGGCATACTGCTTTGCGCTCTTATCCTTCTCAATGTCAGCGGCCTTCTTTCTGGCCATATCGAACTGAGCCTGAACGGCAGCAATCTCACCTTCAGGGCCAGTAAGCGCTTCATTATTTTTATAAAAAAGAAAACAAGCCCCCAGGAAGAGCACGACGGCGGCGATGATGATGTATTTCCACATGGTGTAAGTAAAAATTGCAGCTGTTCGCTAATATATCTATACCAGAATGCCTCCGAATGCAATCAAAAAAAGCCCCGTCTCCACATTTTTTTACTCTTTCGCACCATTGGCACGAAGAAGCCGCCTTCTGACATCTCAGAAGGCGGCCTGATTACGCAAATGAAGCTACGTTTATTCGGCGGCTTCTGCCTCCTTGGCCTTGCGGTCACGAGCAGCAGCGCGCATGGACATCTTGACACGACCCTTGTCATCGATACCGATGCACTTGGCAGTCACAATGTCGCCCACCTTCACCACATCCTCAGTCTTCTGGGTGCGGCCTTCGGCCAGCTCAGAAATGTGGATGAGGCCGTCCTTACCGGGCAGCACTTCCATGAAGGCACCGAATTCCTTGGTGGAAACAATCTTACCTTCGTAGGTTTCACCCACTTCGATTTCCTTGAACATGCGGTCGATGAGGTACAGAGCGCGCTCCACACCCTCCTGGCGGCTGCCGTAGATACGCACGGTACCATCTTCCTCGATGTTGATATCGGTGCCGGTCTCAGCCTGCAGTGCCTTGATGTTCTTACCGCCGGGGCCGATGAGCTCACCAATGCGGTCCTGCGGAATGCTGGTGGACTCGATGCGCGGGGCGTTCGGGCTCATAGCCTGCGGGCCGGGGATGCAGGCATTCATGGTATCGAGCACATCCAGGCGGCCCTTGCGGGCCAGGTGAATGGCGTCTTCCAGAATGTACAGAGGAATGCCGGGCAGCTTCAGGTCCAGCTGGTAACCGGTCACACCCACGGAGGAACCGCAGAGCTTGAAGTCCATATCGCCGTAGAAGTCCTCAGAACCAATGATGTCGAGCAGCGTCTTGTAGCGCTTGGGCTCGCGGTCACCTTCGTTCTCAAACTCGGTCACCAGACCCACGGAGATACCGGAAACCGGGCGCTTCAGCGGCACACCGGCAGCCAGCAGGGACATCGTACCGGCGCACACGGAAGCCATGGAGGTAGAACCGTTGGATTCCATAATCTCGGAGGACACGCGGATAGCGTAGGGGAAGTCGTTCTCGTCCGGAATCACCGGGGCGATGGAACGCTCAGCCAGGGCGCCGGTCTGCTTCTGGCGCTGAATCTTGTTCGGTGCATAAATAGCCTCCTCGATGCGGTCGCCAGCCACCTGA
>CAJGCV010000097.1 GCA_904501915.1 uncultured Akkermansia sp.
AGCCTCCGTATCACTCCCGCCAATATATGCCGCCCCGGTACCCCATCGCACACGGTCACCATACACCTCATGGCTCGCCGTGTAGAAATTACTCTCCGCCAGCCGCTCACTCAGAGCATTGGTCAACGCGCGGAAATACCGTGAAACACGGTCATCCACCTTCCCCTTCAGCTTCTTCCGGCTCTGCAACTTGAACCAGCGCCGGCCTGCCGGCGTGATATAGCTGCTATGCGTACTCGTCAGCGTACGGGCAGCTCCCGCCGCCACGTCGCACTTCTCCATAAGCGATTTAAGCTCCCGCACCATCGGGGAGGTCTCCTCCTCATAACGGGACCACAGACTCTGCGCCAGCTGCTTCAGCGCCCCTCTCAGCACATCCTGTTCCATCAATTCTCTCCTAAGTTAGAATTGCCACCACCACTTCCCAAACCACGGAAACGCGGATTCACTGTAGAAGCACTAGTTTTCTTTCTCTTCTGAGCATTGTACACATTCCTCTCAGCAGCCTCCTGCGTACTGGCCGTACTGGCCTGCACTGCGCCAGGCATCGCCGCGCTGCTGCTGGCTATTGCCTTGGCCGTCTGCTCCTGAGCGGCGGCATAACGCTCGGCTGCGGCCGCCTGAGCCTTAGCCGCCTTTTTCTGTCCCTGGTATCCGGCCCAGCCAGCTGCTGCTGATGCCAGGCCAAGTCCTATTGCTGCTGCGGTAACTCCCATAAAATTATTCTAGTTATGTTCCATATAATCATCCCCTGCGGCCTTCAGCATAGAGTTGGCTGTCTTCACCAACTCGCAACCGCCGCACTTCTTACCTATCTCCCTGGCCAATTCCCGGTTCTCCTTGCGAAGCGAACGAATCTCATTCCCCTGGGAAATAGTTATCCAGGTCAACAAGCCAGTACCAATCAGCGTAGCACCCACCTGCGCCACACTCTCAGCCCCTGGCAGCAGGGCCGTGCTCAGCACAGCCCCGCAAACAATACCCACGTGATTAGTCATTTCCCGCCTTCTTGGAAACATTCTTCCTTTTCGTGCTCACCTCAGCAGTAGCCTCAACCACCTCAGCAGTAGCCTCAACCACCTCAGCAGTAGCCTCAACCACCTCAGCAGTAGCCTCCTCTAGAAACACCGCATCCAGGTACTCAGGCTTGATAATCACACGCGGGCCAGCCGGCATCTTCACCACCAGGCCTCCGCCAATCACACCCTGCACCTGCACCTTAACCAGGCAATACTGTCCCGGCTTCGCGTCAAGAATATTCACTTCTCCACCTCCTTCACCTGAATAATGCGATACTCACACTCTGTACCCGTTGCCACATGCGCAGCCTTATGCCAGCGCTGCAACTGCTCCGGCGTGATACGCTGCACCTGGCCGCAGCTGGTCAGCAGACCCGCAGCAGCCAGCGCGCCCACCACGGCACCGGCAATCAGCTTAGCCCAGGACTCCTTGATACCCCAACCAGTCAGCAGACCGGTCAGCCAGCTATGTGTCTCTTTTGTATTCTGTTTCATAAGAAAAAAATATCACTGCACTATAATTTCCAGTATCTTTGCATTCAAAGCCATCTGCGCGGCCGGGTAAGTCACAGACACCTTAGCCGTGCCACTCACACCATACAGCCACACCGAAAACGGCCCTCCTGACAACCCACGAACGGAATCGGCCGCATCGTAAAACTTCATGCCGCCCTTTCCTCCCTTCTTGCCTTTCTTGTACCATGCCTGCACCTGCTTAATCCACCCTCCATCTGCCCCCATGAGGTAAGCCGCACCAGGCACATCTTTGCCGTACCAACTCGTACTCAGAGAAACATCGCAGGTACTCACCGGCTGGAAAGCCCCTACATTCTGTAACTCGTTGAACGTAGAACCTTCAGGAATGCCGTACGTATCAGTCCAGCCATTCATCCCGACCTCAATACTGACGAAATCACCACGCAACAGAGAATCGGCAAACGGCCCGGAATTCTTAAGAAAGACGATACTGCTGCTGCCTGCATCAAACCGGATTTCCTCCTTTACCGCATCACGCCGCCAGATACGGCTCCCTACCTTCAGCCGGAGATACCCACCCCCGGCAGAAAAATCACGCGTAGCCAGCGCATACCGCGAAAGCATGCCCTCTAACCCTGAATCCAGCGCGAGCCGCAAGGCAGTGACGCGATGCTGACCAGCCGCCGGCCACAGCTGCACCACCTTACCGCCCTCCCCCTTCCTGCCACTCTTCACACCGTAGGAAATCAGCCTCAGCCCCACCATGCCCTCACGCGAGCCGTCCAGCGAAAAGTAAGCTCCGGCCCCATCCCTGGGCGTGCCGGTAAGCGCACCATGTCGAATCTTCAGAGCCATAACTCAATAAACCAGATACAAAGTGTGAGCCTCAATAACCTCCAGAGCATCGTAAGCCTCCTGGGTCATCACCTTAATATCAAACAAAGTTGTATTCGTCCGGATATAACCCTGCAGCAGAGTTTCAATCTCGCTCCGCGTATGGTAGAACTGGTGCAGAGTGGCTGCATCCAGCACATGCGCCGCCTCCTCATCCAGCGGATTATTGGTAAGCCGCACACCAGCCAACGTATCCCTGGTAGCCTTCTTCAGCACCAGCCCATCGTCTGGAGTCTGGTCGAATTGCTCCGCCTTCGCCATAACCCCAACAGCATTGCTGCCATTGGGAAGGGTGCCTACATTCCAGCCTGAAATACCCTTGGCCACCCAGTCAGCCTTCATCATCGTGCGAAGCGCACCACCCGGCACAGTATTATTAAACAACTGCCCCGTAATGTCCTGGCCATACTCATTACGCACACCGTTAGAGGCAATGCCCACCGGAATAATCCATGGCATGCCCATGCTCTGCGGCACACTTGTACCCACCTTAACAGTCCCCCAGCGAAACGCCTGCGCCGGTGCCACGTTGGTACCCAGCGCCACCACGCGACCAGCAGCATCCTTACCGATAGGAATGCCTCCCTCAATCACCTCATCCGTACTCAGGGTAATCGTACCGCTGCACAGCGTGGTAGCCTGAGGCACCATCATCTGGTTATTGTCATTCACACCAACCGGCGCCCCTTGTTCAATCGGCATCTCCGTCCCCAGCTTAACCAGGCCGTCCACCGTAGCAGTAGCGGGCCGCTGAGCCTGCGCAGCGTTACCAGCCAGGCACACCCAGCCAGCCTCATCAAACCACTCATACACCAGCACCTGCCCCGCGTGCGGGCTCAGGAAACCCAAGTACGGAGTACGCTGACTATACCAACCAGCATCATAACGGCAAGCACAATCGCCAGTCCCCAGTATCGGGCTCCGCATATGCACAGCCGGACGCGTCACTGAAGTCTCGCCAATAGCCTCCAGACTATCTGCCAGGTAGAGCTCCAGCCCCGCACCAGGCGGCACCACAAACGGCTCCACAAACTCCCAGCTCACATCCTGACCATTCGTCCACGCCTCAGCCGTCACACTCCGGCTCAGCAAGCGCGTAGTAGCATTCCCCACCCGCAAGAAAGCCGCCAGATACACCGGCGTGGTGGAAGAATTCTTCACCGAAATCACCACCCCGCTCAGCAGAATACCATGCGGCACCACATCTGCACTCAGCCGCCAGGCGTTCCAGTCACCAGCATCTCCAGGCACCTCCTCCAGCACATTCAGCATCGCCGGTACATTCACATAATAAGTATGCCCACTGTTGCAAGTCTCCCCGCTGGTGGGAATCTCCTCCACGGAATCAACAAGATGCTTCACAATACGGTCACCATCCAAACCATCCTCACCAATCGCCTTGTGCGGCTGCTTCACGCCATTCAGCACCCAATAACCATCAGCCGAAATCGTGGGGATGAACTCACGCGGTGCGTTAGCAATCAACTCCTTTGCGCTCTCCAGCACCGCCTCGGCGCCCTCCTTGGCAGTCTCGGCACCATCCCTGGCAGCCTCAGCATCATCCACCAAATCATCAACACCATCCAGCTTATCCAGCGCCTCCTTGGCAGACTCCAAAGCATCCTTGGCATCCTTCCCTATACCCTTCACCCCCTCAGCCACACGCAGCGTCTCATTCATGGCCTGCACAGCCACCGTGCTCGCCTGCCATTCAAGCTGCACCCGCTTATTCACATCACCCGGCAACAGCACATTCAGCGTCCGGTGCGCGTAAACACTCCGATCCACGGCCGCCAGCTTCCCCAACGCAGAAATACGCCCTTCAAGCAAACGTACCTTTTCACCGGTATCAGCCGCAATCCAAACCTCATACTCCCAGCGCCCCTCCGGCAGCGGAGGAATCGAAACCAGCACCGTGTTACGCGAAGCATCAGCCTCACTCAATGTCAGCTCAACATCAAAATCCAGCCCATCGCAATGCACCGCTCCTGCAAAAGTCATCCCATCCAGCCCGGCAGCATCGCCGGTCTCTGCGTCCATAAACCGAAACGTACTCTGCCACCGAGTACCCGCCAGCACGCTCAAATTACTTGAAACACCAAGAAAATTAAACATACCACCTTAATACCACAGTCCTCATCAAAAAACCTATTCCCGCAAACGAAAAAGGCGGGCCAGGCTCCAATCCACCTGACCCGCCCCGGTTTACTTCATCACTATCATTCTGCGCACTGAATCTCAATCACAGAAGACTCGTACTTACGCGTAGCACCGAAGCTCATCTGCGCTACCACCTGGCCGTAGTTCACACGCTTCTCAGCAGGGCCCTCCACGCGCACACTCACATCATTCCACGGGCCGAAATACACATGCTCCTTAATCCACATCGGGCAGCAGCGAACATCCGTAGTGCCGGCCTTATACGGCAGCATCTCCAGCTCCACCAGCTGCACACCCAGAATCGAACTCAGCTTGCCGCTCTGCATATCCAGCACCTTCCACATCGGGTCAGACACCTCAAAATACTGCATCAGAGCCATAATCTGAGAGCTGCTCATAGCCATCACCGGCGTAGTCACACCAGGAATATAAGCGTGGCTTGCCTTCAGACGCTTAAGACCCTCACGAATCTTGCCCAGCGTCATATTGCTAGCTACCTTGCTGCCACTCTCCACAAAATCCGGAGCGATTATCTGCGAATCCGGCAGATCCTTAAGCACAGTGCCATGCTTGCCCAGGTAATTAGTACCCAGCATACCGCCGGCAATCTCCTCATCATACGGACTATCAGCAGCCGTGGAAACAGTCAGCTTGCGCCAGATATTCTGAGAGTCCAGACCAATACCCAGAATATTGGCATCCTTCGTACGCTGACTCTCTGCCTTGATTTCCGCGATGATACCAGGCACCTGCTCCTTCACCTGCGTAGAATACAGCTTGACATCACACGTGAACTCATGCGCCGTATAGAAAGCCACCGGCTTCATCTGGCGCGTACCATAAGTATCACGAATCGGATCCTCCACATTCTGGAATGCAGAGCGAATACGCCTAATCTTGGAACCTGAGCGGTAATCAATATTCACCGCGTTACCCACACAACAAGGCATGTGCGTTACCCAGGGAGAAAGCACACTATGCTCCTGCTGCAGCTGACGAGCCAGAAGACCAGACCACTTCTCACTATACTTCTGGTCGATAGATTGATTAATGTTACTTGCGTCCATGTCACCTTCATACCACGCACACCTCAGAAAAACCTATTCCCGCATACGCAAAACCTTTTCCCGATTCCGAAAAAACACCCCCGGAGCCTCAGCCCCAGGGGTGCCGTATGTTATGCCAACGAACAACCGAAACTCAATCATCAATCCCGTGCAGCTTATTCAGCTCACGGTTAGCACTCGCATGCAGCGGGTGAGAAACATTCAGAACCGCAGCCATCTTCTCCTTATCTGCGTAGAACGCATCCAGCTGCTGCTCACGCGTCAGCTTAGGCGCACCAGCAGCGCGCCCGGCAAAACCACCATTCTCTGACAACTTAGAACGCATAGCGTCAAGCAGACGGATACCATACGGGCTCATCATCACACCCATATCAGCAGACTTCAAGCCAGCCTCGCGCCCCAGGCGCGCAGCAAAAGCCTTCGTAGCCTTCACGCGGCTCTCGAAATCGCGGCCCCATTCCCTCTTCAGCGCCTGCCCCAGCAGGCGGTTCTGCGCCTTGAACTGCTTCTGGTAAACCTCCAGACCCTTATTCAGCAGTTGAGCAGCCTTATCGCCGGGAATCCCCAGCTCCTTAGCCAGGCCACCCAGCTCACCGTGAATCTCGCTCGGAATCTGAGTCTCCTCCCCAAGGTCAAACTGGTACTCCTCCTGCTCATCCTCCTCACCGGAATCCTCAGCAGCCTCTTCCTGAACTTCAGAGCCATCTTCCTCGCCCTCGTTATCATCCCAAGAGAAATCTATCTCCTCGGCATCCTCAGCACCCTTCTCGGAACTCTCAGGCATCTCTGCTGCCGTCTCCAGCTCCTCCAGGCTATCTGCCACCGGTTCTTCAGGCATGGCCTACCTCCTCTCCATCCTGGCAAGCCTGCTCCATAGCACGCAGCGCGTCCACCGCCTCATCCAGATGCTCCACCTCCCAGCGGATACCTCGCACCACGCCAGCCTTAGCATCCTGCTGGCAAGCATGGTAAGGATCCATATCGCCCTGGAAAGCAAAAACCATATCCTGCACCCCCAGGAACTCAGACAAAGCATCCAGCACCTCCGGAGTAAACACCCTGGCAAACAACTGGCGGCGTTCCACCACCTTGCGCTGCTTCTCAATCACAGTTTCGTTCGGTAAGTAAACCATGCCAACATGTTACCACAGCCGTGCAGAAAAAAGCTATTCCCGCAAACGAGGCCACAACACGCACACCATCAATGAACAGGCGGAAGCGACCCCTTAACCTGCAGCGCCGCAACAACCGCCCCCACCCCCAGACAGCCACTCACCTCAACCCTCTCCGGCTCATACGCACCATCCATCCTGTTCAGCTCAGCAATCGCCCTCTGCATCTCGCCAT
>CAJGCV010000098.1 GCA_904501915.1 uncultured Akkermansia sp.
CTCCGTGTTCCGACGCGCTGCACTCATGGGCAGCAAGGTTCTTGCACTTATCGCCAAAATCTAAGAATTTTAAAACAAGATTTCTCAAATTACAGAAATATGAAAACAGTGGCTATAACTGGAGTATTGGGCTACAGTGGGCGATATGTGGCGGCAGAGGCTGCGCGGCGCGGGTGGCGCGTGGTGGGGCTTACGGATTCTGCTGGTCATCTGCCGAACCCGGAGGGGTACGAATTGCGTCCCATGCCCTGGAGCACGGAGGAAGATGTGCTGGCCGGGGTGGATGTGCTGGTGAATACCTACTGGGTGCGCTTCAGTTACAAGGGGGCAGGGCATGCCCCCTTCAGCCATGTAATGGCCGTTGAGAACACGAAAAAGCTTTTAGCTGCAGCTCGGCAGAGCGGGGTGAGTCGCGTGGTGCATACAAGTATTACCCAGCCGGATGCCGCGAGCGAGCTTGAGTATTTCCGCGGCAAGGCAGAGCTGGAGGCCGATTTGCAGGGCAGCGGGCTGCCACACAGCATCCTGCGTCCGGCGATTCTGTTCGGCGATTCCGCAGATGAAAGCATCCTGCTCAACAATATGGCCTGGAGCCTGCGGCATCTGCCTGCCGTGGCAACCTTCGGGCTGGGGAATTACTGCCTGCAGCCGATTCATGTGCAGGATTTTGCCGAACTGGCTATGGATGAGGCGGAATCGGAGGCTCCTCACCGCATCATCAACGCAGTAGGGGCGGAAACATATAGCTTCCGGGATATGTGGAAACAGCTGGCCCGAGCCATGGGAATCTGGCGGCCGGTGCTGCCCGTGCCGGCTGAGCTGGGGTACCAGACAGCGCGTCTGCTGGGCCGCCTGGTGGGGGATGTGATGCTGACGCGTGAGGAAATTGTCGGCCTGAGCCAGAATCGCTTGGCCGTGCCCGGCCCCACAGTCGGCACCCGCCGCCTGAGCGACTGGATGCAGCAGCACGCCGCGGAGCTGGGCCGGCGTTACGCCAGTGAGCTTGCCCGCCGGCGGTGAGCTCCGGTAATCCCGACTGATGTGGACAATAAGAACCCGCCTCAAATGAGGCGGGTTCTGCATAAACTCTGTTCAGCTTCCGGCGCGTGGGTTAACCGCGGTTCTTAAGCTGCGGGAAGAGGATGATGTCGCGGATGGAGCTGGCACCGGTGAGGAGCATGCAGAGGCGGTCGATACCGATGCCGATACCGCCGGCGCTGGGCATGCCGCTTTCCAGTGTTTCCACGAAATCGTAGTCAATCTTCTGGGTGTCTTCGCCAGCCTGGTGCTGCAGGCGCTCCAGCTGCTCTACGGGGTCGTTCTGCTCGGAGTAGCCGGGGCAGAGTTCCTGACCGTTCATGACCAGCTCGAACACGTCTACCACGCTGGGGTCTTCGGGGTTGGCCTTGGCCAGGGGCACCAGGTCGCGTGCCACGTGGCACACAAAGAGCGGGTTGGCCTGCTTCTCTTCGATGAGCTTCTCGTACACCTGCTGGGTCACATCGGTGTCGTTCAGGTCGTCGCCAATCTGCACGTGCAGTTCGTTTTCGGCGCGGGAGCGGCGCTGCTCCGGGGTGAGGTCGAACCAGTTAGCCCCGGCCACTTCCTTCACGAGGTCGTTGTAGTCAGCGCGGCGCCAGGGGCGGGTCAGGTCCACAGTCCAGCGCAGGTTGCCGTTGTCATCATACTGGTCGAACTTCAGCGTGCCGAATACCTTTTCTGCCACCGTGCAGATCATGTCCTCCATCATTTCGGCCATGGTCTCGTAGTCACCACCGGCTTCGTATACTTCCAGCACGGTGAATTCCGGGTTGTGGCGGCGGTCCACACCTTCGTTGCGGAAGTTGCGGTTCAGCTCAAACACCTTGGGGAAACCACCCACCAGCAGGCGCTTCAGGAAAAGCTCCGGCGCGATACGCAGGGTCACGGCTTTCTTGAGGGCGTTGTAGTAGGATTCGAAAGGCTTGGCGGAAGCACCACCGGCAATGTCCTGGAGCATGGGGGTCTCTACCTCCAGGAAGCCGCGGTTGATGAGGTACTGGCGGATTTCCTGCACGATGAGGGAACGCTTCACAAAGCGGTCTGCGCTTTCGGCATTGCTCATGAGGTCCAGGTGGCGGCGGCGGTAGCGCAGGTCCATGTCAGCCAGGCCGTGGAACTTGTCGGGCATGGGGCGCAGAGCCTTGGAAAGCACCTTGAAGCTGGACACGCGCACGGAGGGTTCACCGGTGCGGGTGATGAAGGTCTCGCCCTCGATGCCGACCCAGTCGCCGCGCTCGAGCAATTTCCAGAGAGACCAGGTTTCCGGCTCCATGGACTTCTTGGTCAGCATGCACTGGATAGCGCCGCGGACATCACCCACGGTGAAGAACTGGGTGTTGCCCATATCGCGCAGAGCGGTGATGCGACCGAGGAATTTCACCTGTTTGCCTTCCTCGAAATCTGCCTTGATTTCGCCCGCAGTGGTGGTGATATCGAAACGCCCACCATAGGGGTTCACCCCCAGGTCGCGGATCTTGCTCACCTTCTCGCGGCGCACGGCAATCAGTTCCTCCTCAGAGGAACCCGGAGCGGTATTGACAGGTGTGTTTTCTGACATAGCGCGGGTATTATACGCAGTTCTCACCAAATTTCCAGTCTAAAAACATTGACTTGGTAAAGAAATCTGTTAAGATTCGCCCAAATAACAGTGTTTTTTGTATGAAATTGAGATTTATGCTTTCCTTGGTGATGACTGTTCTGGCAGGGGTGTCGTGTGGCGCAGAAGCAGAGCAGCCGACTGCTCAGCCAGCAGTTGTGGATGTGGTGACGCTGAGCCGCGATGCCCGCTGCGGGCAGGTGCTGGTGACGGCTCTCATCAACGGGGTGCCTATGCGCATGATGCTGGACACCGGCGCCACGCACACCGTGCTGCATGAGGAGAGTGTGGCAAAGCTGGGTGAGGTGCAGTGGATTGATACGTCAAAAATGCAGTTCAGGGGCAATGCCAACCAGCGTCCCAGACTGCTGGTGGCACCCATGCAGGCAGGACCGGGAGAATCACCCATGCAACCCATCATGGTGCTGGATTTGTCTGCCGTGCGCAGTATGCTGGCTGAGCCGGTGGACGGTATCATCGGCATGGATTTTTTGAAATTCCTGCCCTTTACCTTCGATTTCCGTAAAAACGAATTCTACTGGGGTATACCCAGCGGCGAGAACCTGGTGCCGGTTCCCTGCGAGGCAGAACAGAGCGGCCGTGTGCACTGGCTGCTCACCTGCGCCGGGAAAGACCTGAAGCTGCTGCTGGACACCGGCAGCACCGTGACCCGTGTCAGCGCTCCGGATTGGGCGCCCGGTGCCGCGGGTGAGATATCTGCCCAGATCGGCGACGTGAATGTGGCTGTCCACCAGCAGCTCGTGGAGGGCAAGCCCGGTGACCTGACGGCGGCTCCCGGAGTGGTGATGAAAGGCATCACCCCCTTGCTCGGGCAGCCTGGCGAACCCACCATGCTGGGACTGGATGCGCTCAAGGACTCTGTGCTGGTGCACCTGCCGGACGACCGCTTGCCGGGTGGCATTTTCCTGATGGCGGCAGAGTCCCGCCCCTAAGGCTGGTAATCTATACGCACGGGAATTTCCTCCACATCCAGTCCGGCGGCGGTGAGGGTGTCGAGCACTTCGACAAAACGCCCCATGGAGGAACCGCCCGCGGCTGATACCTGGATGCGGGCCTGCGGATTCTGCAGCAGCAGCTCGCGCACGGCGGTGACGAGTTGTTCAGCGGGAATCCGCTTGCCGTTGAACCCGATGCTGCCGTCGTCTCCCACCTCCAGCAGGATGCTGTTTTTATCGCCCTGGGAGCCTGCCAGATGGTGGGTCTGTGGTACATCGAGCTTCAGCACGCTCACCTGGCGCTTGAACTCCGTGTGCACGATGAAGAAGATGAGCAGGATGGTGAGGATATCCAGCATGGGGACGATGGGGATACCCTGTTGCCCGAATTTGCGTTCGTAGAGTTTCATGGGCATCAGGCGTTGCGGTGGTTGGCCAGGATATCGGTGAAGCACTTGTTGATGCGGGCGGCGCGGCGCTCCAGCGCTCTCTCGAAGCAGCTGAGCGCTATGGTGCCCGGCACGGCAATGGCCAGCCCGAAAATAGTGGTGTAGAGCGCCTTGGAAATGCCCAGGGCAATGCCGTCCTGCGCATCGGGGGCGCCGAATACGCCGAAGATGTCCACCAGCCCCCAGGCAGTGCCCAGAATGCCGAGCATGGGGGCAATCGTGGTGATGATGCTGATGGTGGCCATGCCGGCGCGCTGGCGGTCGATGATGCAGCGCAGGCGGGCTTCCACCTGCTGCTCCAGGGCGGCGGAGGCCGGGGAGTCCTGAATGAATGCCAGTACGCCCGCCAGCTCATCGTGCCGGAATGCTTCCCGCACGGCAGAGGCTGAGGTGATGCCTGCACTCACTAATTCCAGCCGGGGCAGGCATTTATGCCGCCGCGCGTAGAGCAGGTGGTAGAGAATGGCGGCCAGCATGATGATGGAACAGGCCAGCAGGGGCAGGCCGAAGGGGTGGCAGGCGGCAAAGAATTGGCGGATGGTTTCGTTCATAATGATTGGTTGGGGTTAATTAGTCAAAGTTGAATTCGAAGATGAGCTCCATGAGCGGGCCGATGACATCTGCCTGAACCTCCGGCGGCATGGGGGGCAGGGTGGCTTTGCGGATGGCTTTGAAGGTGAAGGATTGCTGGCTGATGCTTGCACCGCTGCGCTTGATGAGCGCCATGCTGTCAATACGCCCCCGTTTGTCGATGCGCAGGCTTATGGTGATTTTACCGGGGATGATATCGCCGCGGTGGTCATCGCAGGCGATGTACCAGAAATGCGCCACGCGGCGGTAGACGAGCGCTTCGTATGCGCCGCGCGGGGTGGAAGTGACATTCAGCGCCGCGCCTCGCCCCAGAATGAAGCGCCCATTGCTGCGGCTGCGGCGTTCATGTGTGCGGAAACCGGGTTTCTGCGGTTGCGCCCACTCCGCCAGGCTGGGGTCATAGAATACGCGGGGACGCCGCGGGGTGGCAGCGCGGTTGCGGGCGCTGCCGGTGCCGCCGGGTATTCCTTTGCGGGCGGCCTGTTGCACGGTTTCCCGAGGTGTGTGCTTGTCATGCTGCTGCAGGTTGAGCGTGCCGGTGAGGTCTGGCGTGAGGGTGAGTGCCGGGGTGGCATTCTGCCGGGCATCCTGCGCGTGCTGACCATGTGCATCGGGGGTGTCGGTTCCGTGCTGCAGCCCATCTGCCGGGGCGGGGGCGGGCGGGGTGGCTGGCTCCGGCAGCGCTTGCGGGGCAGGGGTGGGGTGAGGCTGCTGTTGTTTTCTGCCCTCGTGTTGCAGGTCACCTTCCTGCCGGTCCTGGTCAAAGGTAACCAGTTCTTTCTTTTCCTCGCCATCCATGGCGGGGGCATGCCTGGCGCTGGCGCGGTGGCGGGCATCGGGCGCGCTGGCGGCGCGGGTGTTGCGGCGGCCCTCGTATTCGGGCATATCAGGCAGCGCCTGCGGGGTGTCCGCGCTGGTTTTGACCGTGGATTTCTGCTCACGCTTTTCCTGTGGCTGCCGGGGGGCGGCGGGTGGTTGCTTGCTGGCGGCATCGGCCTCTTTCCGCGCTGGTGTGCGTACAATTCTGACGGGCCTGGCTTTGCGCGCAGCCTTCTGCCGCTGCACTTTTTCCTGGGGCGGCAGCAGCAGAATGAGCAGCCCCAGCGCCACGTGCAGCAGCATGGAGAGCACTACGCAGAGTAGCACCCTGGATACACGCGGCTGCTGGGAGGATATCACGACTCTCCCATTCTGCCATGCCGGGTTATTTTGCACAAGTTTTCTGCCTGTCTTAATGCATTGTTTGCTAACAGTGATACTCATTGCCGCAAAGTGCGGGTATGATGCCTTGTATGAACCCGATTATAGTTGATGCTGTTAATAAGCAGATTCGCCTGGAGTTTGAGTTTGCTTTCCTTTATCTGGCTTTTTCCGGCAACCTCCGCCAGTTCGGGCTGCCCGGCATGGGCCATTGGATGCGCGAGCAGTTCCGCGAGGAATGCGGCCATGCGCTGCGGTTCGTAACACACCTGGAAAACCGCCGTGCCCGCGTGGTGATTCCCCTGATAGCCGCCCCGGTGTATGAGTGGGAAACGCCGCTGGATTTGTTCCACCTGGCGTTGTCTCATGAGCGGCGCATCACCGCTTCCATTCATGAGCTGCTCACTCTTTGTTCAGAAACGCGCGAATATGCCACACAGTGCCTGCTGTTTGATTATGTGAAGGAGCAGGTGGAAGAGGAACTGCAGGTGGAGGAGATTGTCGATATCATGACCCTCTGCGGCTCGCGCATTGATGAGCTGCTCGGGCTTGACCAGAAATTGGCTGCACGCAGTTCTCAGGTCTGGGAATAAAACCTGTGGGCAAAAAGGAACCCGGCTGGGAGGGAGTACCTGCACCAGCCGGGGTTTAAGGAATTAATGTTTCGTTTGCCGAAGTTGTTTACGCCTTGAGAGCAGCACCCTCTTTGGCATCGATTGCCTTCTTGGCCTGCTCGAAAACAGCCTTGAAAGCCTCCGGGTTGGCGATGGCCAGCTCGGACAGGGACTTGCGGTCCAGATCGATGTTGGCGGCCTTGAGACCCTCCATGAAACGGGAGTAGGTCAGACCAAGGGGACGCACAGCGGCAGAGATACGAGCGGTCCAGAGGCGACGGAACTGACCCTTACGCTTCTTACGGTCGCGGTACTCATACTGCCATGCTTTGTAAACAGCATCCTTAGCGTAGCGGAAGAGCTTGCTGCGGAAACCGCGGAAGC
>CAJGCV010000099.1 GCA_904501915.1 uncultured Akkermansia sp.
ACCTTGCCATTAGCGGTGCGCATGAGGGTGGTGGTGTGGTCACCGTTGCGGAATTCGGGGCAGGGTTTGCCGGTCTTCTTCTCCACGAGCTCGCGGCCGTGCACAGACTTGGTGTCCATGGCCACAAGGGTCGTGAAGCGGTCGCCACGGTGAATATTCATCACCTGAGCCACAGGGCCAAGGCCGTGGGTGGCGTACACGTCGCCGCGGTTTTCCTTGTTGTACTTAAGACGCCAGGCGAGTTTTTCCGTGTCGTTTTCAGGGTTGGTCCAATAAGCGTTCCAGAACGGGTCGAGGTTGTGAATGTAAGCACCCTTGGCGTACAGCACTTCACCCAGAATGCCCTTCTGAGCCATGTTGAGAGCATCCAGCTCGAACCAGTCGTAGCAGCAGTTCTCCAGAATCATGCAGTGCTTGCGGGTCTGTTCGGAAAGGTTGACGAGTTCCCAGCACTGCTGCAGGTTCATGGCGCTGGGTACTTCGATGGCGGTGTGCTTGCCGTTCTCCAGGGCGCACTTGGCCACGGGGAAGTGGTGGTCCCAGTCGGTGGCAACGTACACCAGATCGATGTCATCGCGCTTGCAAAGTTCTTCATAGCCCTTGGCACCGGAGTAGATGGCGGCGGGGGCAAGGCCAGCCTCGCGCAGGTACTTCTGGCACTTTTCTGCACGTTCAGCCTCGTAGTCACACAGAGCTACAATTTCCACACCGGGAATATAGGTGAAACGGGCAACTGCACCCGGACCACGCATACCAAGGCCTACGAAAGCTACACGCACGGTTTTCATTTTGGGAGCTGTAAGTCCCACCACGTGCTGCTGTCCTTCGGGGCGAGCCGGAGATTCCACCACAAGGGTGCCCTTATCCCAATGGGTCTTGGTGTCCGGAGACAGCGACTGTGCCTGCAGCCCGCTTACGGCGAAGAGGGCGAGGAACGCCAGCGTCAATGTACGATTCAGTTTCATATATATAAACAATACGGAATTTTTCTTCTGTTTCTGTCAAAGTTTTGATAAAACCTGATATGTTGCAGGGCAGAAGTTGGTGTATTCTACCCCATACCGGAGGCTCTGGTCAAGCAGAATTTTTTGTGATTAAGTAGTAATAAAAAGAGTGTTAATGTATTATGCGTGGTTGCTCTGAGTGGTGCCAGGTGCATGGATGATTCCGCATATCCGGAGGCTGGAGAAGCTATGCCGATTGCGCGCGTTCACGCTGGCACCCATGTCGGGCAGCATGTCCACTCCGTAGTTGCTGAGGAATATATCCTCTTGCGCATCAAACAGTCCTGTATTCAGCCATCTTTGGCTTTTTCGCCATGGTAATCAGAGAATATAGCGCATTTTTTCCTCGGTGTTGCGGAAGCGGAGTACTGTGTTGAGGCGTTCATTTTCCAGCAGGGAGACAAAGCGTTCCTCTTTCACCATGGTGCGCAGACCGGGATCGCGGAAGAGGTCGAGCATGCGGGTGGGCTGGGGAATGCCGCGCTGGGCCAGCTGCGTGTTGTAGAAGTGGGTGAAGGTGGGTTCATCCAGCGTGCAGCCGAAGGCTACCAGACATGCCAGATTCGTTTGAGCCGGATTGTCCAGCAGGTCGATACTCTGCATCCAGCCCGTGATTTTAGAGGCGCGCAGCTCGGTGGATATGCGGGTGAACCAGGGGATATCAGGCATGGTGACGGCCGGGTTTGAGGCGCGCTGCATCTGGGCTTCTGCCAGTTCGTGGTAGTAGCGGATGCGGCATACATTGCCGTAGTAGCAGATACCCATCATGGTGACCCAGAGCATGATGAGGCTCATGAGCACCGTGGTGAGAATGCCGCCAAGGCCGGCTTTTTTCCGGAAGTTGAAGAGCTGGGAAATCCACACCATGCCGTGAAACGCTATCATGAGGATGAGCAGGGCTGCGGACCACGCCAGCGCCTGTACCATCCACGGCTTGGGCGAATCTGTTACAAACTCAATGTAGGTGAAACCGTTTTTCTGCAGAAACATCCAGACGGCTACCGCGCCGCTGATGGCGATGGCCAGCAGAATCATGCGGATAACCCCCTTGAGCAGGGAAAACATGAAGATAGCCACCGCAATGGCGGCAATGACGGTGAGAATGATGTGCGATTTTTCCATAATGCGTGATCAGTGTACGAAGGGGTGCAGCTGGCGGGCGGCCTGGGCGGCGTTGCTGTGCTGCGGGTTGAGTTGGAGGGCTTTCTGCATGGCGCGCAGGGCAGGGCGGTATTGCCCCAGTTCTATGAGGATGAGACCCAGCCGGTACTGCACCTCGGCATTCTGCGGGTGCTCGCGGGCACAGTCCAGCATCTGGCGCAGCGCATCTACCGGGCGTTTCTGCTGCGCCAGGAAAACGGCGTAGTCCATGCGGGCAACCACACTGGCAGGGTCTCGCTGCACTGCGCGGCGGTATTGCCGCTCTGCTGTGGCGGTGTTGCCCGCAGCACTGGCAAGCATGGCCAGCTGCATGGCGCCGGTGGGCTGGTCTGCCTGGTGGGTGGCGGTTTCAAGAACTTCTTTCACCACCGGGTGATTGGCCGGCAGATTCGGGAACAGAGCCCAGGCTGCGGCGTGGCGCACGCTGCGGGTCTTGTCTGCCAGGGCCTTGCGGGCGGCATCTCCCCCCAGCATTTCCACGGCGGCGGCGCGCACCAGCGCATCGGCATCCTGCGTAGCGCCAAGCGCCACAGCCTGCACCTCCGGGGTAAGTGGAAATTGCGCCAGCAGCCCCAGCAGTGTGGCTCGCCAGGCGGGAATCTCCTCCACCTTGTAGGCAGCCAGCAGCTCTTGCACGCTGCCCTTGCCCTGCATAGCATGCCCTGCTGCGCGGAAACGCTGGCGGTATTTGCCCAGCCGTTCTTCCTTGTAGCGCTTTTCCAGATACTCCATGCACCACTGGTGGTCTTTATCCTTGTGGCAGTTCAGGCATGCATTCGGCACGCCCAGCTCAATGCTCATGCGCGGGTCAGGCCAGTGCAGGGCATGGTCGCGCCGCGGGTCGCGGCCCATGTAAGTCATTTTCGGCATGTGGCATTCGATGCAGGGCATAGCCTTGCCGCCGCAGAGCTTGTTGTGGCTCACCTGGGGTGCCAGTACTCCGTTGACCACCTTGTTGGTGCCATGGCATTGCAGGCAGAGCTCGTCATTTTCCGTGGGTTTGTTCACAGCCCCGGAGTGCGGGTCGTGGCAATCGTAGCAGGTCACCCCGGTGCGCCCCATGCGGTGCAGGCGGAAACTCGTCTCGCTGTAATCTTCCTCCAGCTGCAGGCCGTTCGGGTGGAATACACCGGGAATTTTCGGCAGCTCCAGTCGGAAATGGTCGTCGAATGTATCACCCACGGTGAATCCGGGTGTCAGCTCCTCGCGGCGGGCGTGGCAGCTGGCGCAGTTGTCATCGTGCTGCTGCGGTGTGAGCTTGCGGTCAGCTTTTGCGACCATGCATCCGTCCTCCGTGTCCGGTTTGGCTGCAACCTTGTGGCACTGAATGCAGGTGATGCCCGGTTCCTGCCAGCTGGCCTTGAATGAATCCGTGGCTACGTCGTAATTTTTCCGGAACCCGCTCATGTGGCACCAGGCGCACTGGGATTCCCAGTTCATGCCGCGCCCGGTCCAGTGCCCCCACTCGCCGGGCTTGCGCACTGCACCGCCGCGCGATTGCTGCAGCGCATCATCGCGGAACACGTCGAACCACTCCTTTTTCTGTACATCCCAGGCCGCACTCGGTGTCTGCAGACCACCATCCTTCCACTTGAGCAGATACTGCACCAGCGGCTTGCGGCCTATGACCCCACCGACCGTGTAAATCTTCCCCGTAGCTGTATCCCGCATCTGGAATTCTCCGCCTGCGCCACGTGTCATCTCAAGCTCCATGCCGTGCGCCTTAATCCGCTGCCCGGAAAATGCCGTAGCATCCAGCTTCTCATTTGTATGCCGCCAGGCCCAGGCATGGTCGCTGCCAGCCCACTCCTCGTACTCCTTCCGGTGGCATTCCGCGCATTTGCGAGAGAGAGAAAGAGCCGATTCATCCCAATGTCCGGCTGTGCCCGGTTCGGCTGCATACAGGGCAGGGGAGACAGAGAGAAAAATGGCGATTCGTTTCTTCACGCACCCATCATACCACACGCGCCCCCGCTCGCGCAAACGCAAAGCCACCCCGCCCCTGTCATACCAAATGAAAGATTTTTTGATTTTAGGCTTGCATTCTGTTCTTGTCTCTGCTAAACTCCCGGCACACGCACGAGTAGCTCAGTGGTAGAGCGGTTGTCTTACACACAATTGGTCAGGAGTTCGAATCTCTTCTCGTGTATCAAGGCTGACTTCCAGACGGAAGCCAGCCTTTTTTCATTGTGCTGTTTTCACCTGGAACTTATTGCAGAAAAGCAAGAAGCCGCTGCCTTCAGAAGAAGGGCAGCGGCTTATAAAGAAGTGGTCCGCGGTGGGGTTTTAGAACTGAATCTTGTAACCTACGGTAGCGTTAATGTTTGTGTACTCCGAGCGGAGTTCCACGGCGCCATCAGCAAAGATGCTGCCGGAGCCCACAGGTATGGAGATACCGGTACCCAGCTCCAGTGCGAAGGTTCCGAGTTCGGCGCTTTCAATGTTATTGCGCGCGGCCTGGCCCACGAAACCGACCATGGTGTCGCTCTGGCGGTCGCCGAGGTCGCATTTGACGAGGGCGCGGGCTTCGAAAGCACAGGTGCGGTTGATGGTCTGCCCGCCCACCAGGGCGGCGTAGCGGGCGCCCAGCCCCATGGTCAGAGTGTCGAGGCTCTGGTCATTCACGCTGAGGGCGGCGTTTGAGTTACGTTCGTTGTAGCTGTCTACCTTAGTGTGACGGTAGGCAATGTTGAACACCGGGCTGATGCTGCTCTTGCTGGTCAGGGCGTATTTGCGGCTCAGTTCGTACATGAGCCCGAAAGCGGTGCCATTGGTGTCGCCTGTGGTGGAATAGCAGCCTTTGGCGTGGTTTACTGTGCGTTTGTAGTCCGCCTCCATGTCACCCACGGTGCCGATGATGCTGTGGCTCCATGCTCCACGCTGGTAGTGGGCAAAGGCACTGAGGTAGGAGGTATCCATGTCGCCCTTGAGGGTGTCCGGGCCATCGCTCTTCAGGTTGCCGCGCATGGCGGTGAGGGCAAGGCCCAGGGTGAGCTGCGGTGTCATCTGCATGTTGGCGCCGATGGTGCCACCCCAACTGCTCAGGGTGTAGCCGGCGGCGGTGCCATCAGCATCCTGTTCGGCGCGGTTTCCTTCGGCATTCACCCACACACTGAAGGTTGCGGGCTGGGTGGTGCTCACTTCGCCTCCCTTCTCATCTACGATGGTCACGGTGAGGGTGTCGCTGTCCTTCGAACCGGAAACGGCGCGGTTGCGGATGGCGCGCAGCTGGCGGTCCGTGTCGCCGCTGAGTACCTGACCCAGTACCGCCGTGGAGGCACCTGCTGCTGCTGCCATCGCTTTATCTGTGGCTGCTCCGGCATCCACGGTGTCTACCAACCCGGCGAGGGCAGAGCCCGGCGCGCTGGCCTGCGGGTCAAGCCCGGCGAATGCCTGGTTCAGTATGCCCATGCCAGCGCGGCCATTGTGGCTGTATACGGAAGCGCCAATCTTTTCCTGTACATAGGTGGGGTTGGTGCTGCCTGTCACTGTCACCTTTGAGGGCGACGTGGCGCGGGGTGCGCGGAGACGGAAAACGGTAACCGGGGTTTCCCAGGTAAAGGTATAGATGTATTTGTTGTCTGCGGTGCGCATGTCCTGCGTGTCTGCCGTGTCGTCCAGGGTGACGTTGCCGTTAAGTGTAATGGAGACCCCGGTGGTATCAAGCAGGCTGAGCACGGTAGCCGTGCCGCCAGCCAGTTCCTTCATGTAGTTTTCGGTCAGTGTAATGCTCAGCGAGGTTGAGGCATTGCCCAGTTTTGCGGCAGTAACAGTGGAGTCGATGCTGTTGAGCGTGATGCCCTGCGTATTCAGTTCTCCGTTTACTGTAAGTGTAGCGTCGGAGCCTAATTTCAGCTCACCTGTCACCGTCAGATTGTTTACCTCGCTAGCACCGGCCTTAAGCTCGAGGTCGAGACCGTTACTTGTTCCTGCTCCCACTTCAACAGTGCCCACGCTGCCAGCTTGCAGCGAATCCACAACCACATTCGAGGTCTCGCCCAGGTTCACCGTGGAGCTGGCGTTGCCGAGATGGCTGACATCTGCTGCCGTGGTGTCGGCGCTGAGGTCGCCTGTGTGAACAGTGCCGTTCCAGTTGTACTCGCTGTCGGGATTGCTGGGGTCTTTCAACGTGTCATCCAGTTCGATACCTGTGCCAAGGTTAAGGTCATCATTCTTCAATTTGTAGGAGCCTTCGCCGCTCAGTGTTATCTTATTGGTTTCCGTTGCTGCAAGATTGCTTTCGCTGAGTTCGTTGCCTCCTGTAATCTCGACGGAGCCGCCCTCGTTACCAGATTCTGTGCTGATGACCAGATCTTCCGGAAGGTCTGTATCTACATTCAGCTTGCCGCCTCCCACTGCGAGGGTGTGGGTTATGCCTGGCTTGTAGCCGGAATCACCCGAGGAAGAGCCGCTTTCCGGTTCAATGACGTCTTTCAGGCTTGTACTGCTTTGTGTGCCTGTTTCAATGTCAATGGTGCTGGATTCCCTGTACTCATGGATGTCTTTTGCTGTGACGATGCCATCCCAGGTAAGAATATCAGTTGCCGTACCTTTTGGAAGACT
>CAJGCV010000100.1 GCA_904501915.1 uncultured Akkermansia sp.
AAGTGGCTCTTACGCCACAGCAAGTGGCTCTTACGCCACAGCAAGTGGCTCTTACGCCACAGCAAGTGGCTCTTACGCCACAGCAAGTGGCTCTGGAGCCACAGCAAGTGGCTATTCCGCCACAGCAAGTGGCTATTCCGCCACAGCAAGTGGCTATTCCGCCACAGCAAGTGGCTATTCCGCCACAGCAAGTGGCTCTGGAGCCACAGCCATAGGAGCCGGCTGCTATGTTGCGGACGATGGGGTAGTGGCCTTGAATGCTGGCGGGCAAACAGACTTTGAGGGCAACACCTACAGTGAGGGCTGCAGCTCACAGCTTTACTTTATCGGAGCCGGCACAGAGCTGGCCAAGACCTACACCGATGGGGAAGCGGGTCTGGGGTATGTGGTGCTTGACCATCTGGCGGGCAAGATTGTGGCGCGCGGGTGCTGCAAGCTGTCAGCTATCTGCACAGACCACACTACGGATTTCAGCCCAAAGAACGTGATGAACATAGGAACCTACTAACATGGACATTTTTATTTTTACCTATAGCGAAGACAAGCCGCTGCTGCCTCTTTGTATCAGCCATGCTGCGCCGCATGGGCGCGTGGTGCTGGTGGATGATGGCAACAGCCCGGCGACCGATGAAGCCGAAGCTCTGGGCATGGGGGCTGCCGAATATGTGCGCAGTACCTTTGACCGGCGCGGCAATCTGAATGGCGCACCCTGTGTGCGCGGGATGCTGGAAGTATACCGCGACCATGGCCAGGATTCATGGCTGATGCAGGTGGACAGCAACATGCTGCTATTCCGCCCGGAGCTGTTACAAGTGGCAGAGCATGGCGAACCCGTGGCATTGATTGGCCAGGCCGCCGGCTATTGTGACGCATGGCTGGCCAGCACGCCGGTGCATTACGCGCGCGGCGGTGGCATGATGCTGCGCCGCGACATGGTGGAGAAGATGCTTGCCAAGCTGGATGCGCCCGGCATTGTGGAGCGTATCGAAAGCGGCAAGGGATTTTCTGACCATGTGCTAACGGTGCTTTGCCAGATGTGTGGCGGGCGCGTGCATCTGTGGAAGCATGAGAGCGCGGCCATGGTGGGCGGTGTTTACAAGCGCGTTGGCTGGTTTACCTTTGAAGAACACAGCCACTTGTGGCGCCATGCTGCTGCCGTGCATTTTTGCCCGAAGTGCGCACCAGGTGAGACAGCCGCCGAGCGCAATCTGTCTGTGTTGGAAGCCATGCAGGAAGTGGCAGACACATGGGCACCGAAGCCGGAAGAAACAAGCGAAGAATAAAAGGCCATGCAGGGTGTGGGTGTGCAGCTCTCCGGTGGTTTAGGCAATCAGCTCTGGCAGCTTTCTGCCGGAATGATGGCCGGGGGCGGAGCCATCTCTGTGGCTTACCAGATGAGCACACCCGCAGCCCGCTGCATGGCCAGCCGCTTGCTGCACCCTCTTCCCGCCTGGGCTCCGGAGAGGGGCCGGCTGTTACCCTTCGGCTACTACCAACACCTGCGGCATGCCGCACCGGCGGCGGACATTCTGCGGCTGGTGCGCCCCTGTGCTGCCGATTCCCTGCCGTGCGTGGTACACCTGCGCGGCGGGGATTTCCGCCACCACCCGGCCTATGCTGCCACCATACCCGCTGCCGAAGTATTGCGCAGCCGTGTGGCAGCCCTGGGCATCAGCCGCGATGCCGATGTCACGGTGGTGACGGATGACCCGGAGCTGGCCGCCCAGCTCTGCCCGCAGTGGCGATGCCAGAGCAGCAGCACGCTGCATGATTTTCACACAATGCGCCGCGCCCGCACGCTGGTGATGTCTTCCAGCACCATGAGCTGGTGGGCGGCTTACTGCGGCGAAGCCCGGCGCATTGTGTTCCCCCGCCTCTGGCCCGTGGATAACGGCGCCGGGGCGGATGATGGCACCGGCGCGCAGCGCGGTGCAGAATTATTGTTTGACCTTACCCGCTGCATTCTCCATGACTGAAGACGTGGCAATCCTTGTCATTGGCACCGGCCTTTATGCTGAGCTATTGCCCGGCATGGTGCAGAGCTTCCGCCGGTATTTCCTGCCGGGCGTGAGCAAGCGCTTTTACATTTTCACCGATGGGGAAGCCCCTGCCGGTGACGATGTGCGGCGGGTATACCGTGAGCACAAGCCATGGCCAGCCGATACGCTGGAACGCTACGGCATGTTCCTGGGCGTGGCTGATGAGCTGCGGCGGCACAAGTTTGCATTCTTCAGCAATGCCAACATGCGAGCCGTGGCACCTATTGGCCGCGAGATTCTGCCCACAGATGAGCGCCCGCTTGTGGTGGTGCGCCATCCGCGCAACTTCACGCCGGAGCAGCTGGCCGAAGCGATAGAGCAGCGCCCCGAATCCTGCGCATTTATGGAACGCGTAGCCCATGCTTATGTGGCCGGAGGATTCAACGGCGGGCGTGTGGCGGAGTTCCTGGCCATGTCTGCCACCATAGACGAATGGCAGCGCAAAGATGCCGCCGCCGGTATAGTGCCGCCCTGGCACGATGAAAGCTATCTAAACGCCTACCGTGGCCGCTATGCGTGGCTTTTCCGCGTGCTGTGCCCGGCGTATCTGTACCCGGAGGGGTGGCTGGGAGATTATCCCGCGCGGCTGATTTGCCTTGACAAGTCCCGCTTTTTCAAAAGAAAGAATTTCCGATGACTACACACAGAGAAAACATCCGCAGGGGGCACCGGAATCAGGAAAACGGCGCCACTTTTGAGAAGATGCTCGGCCAGCTTTTCACGCGCATGGCCGATGGCGAACTTGCCCGCATAGCCAAGGTGCCGGAGCCGCTGCGCGTACTGGGCCCCGGGGAGAAAGGGGTATGGCGTGCCATCTACATCCGTGGCGCGGCGATGGTGGACTACCAGGGCACCCTTATGGGAGGCCGCGCGGTGTACCTTGAAGCCAAGTATACACGCGCCGCGAAGATAGAGCAAGACCGGGTGGCCGAACGGCAGGCAGAGGCCATGGATTTATATGCCGCGCTGGGTGCCAGCTGTGGCGTGCTTGTCACCTTCCGGCTGGGCTGCACAGGGCTGGTGCCCTGGGCGGCATGGCGAAGGATGAAAGAGCTTTTTGGCCGCAAGTACCTGAAGCCCGAAGACCTGGCCGCGATGGGCTGGGAAATAAGCCTTTTTGACGCCCGCGCATTGTGCCAGGCGTTGCACAGTTTAAGCCTTTACAGAATGGAAAAATGAGCGATTTTTACACAGCACGATTCCGCGCCCAGTACACGCCCGCCAATGAAGAGGCGCAGCCCTGGGCACTCACCACGCCGGGGCAGTATCTCACCGGCGAGCCGGCCAGGGAATGGAACACGGAGACAAGCACCCACAATCTGGTGGGCTCGCCATACGGGCTGGATGTGCCCGCAGGTAATGCCCGCCTGGTGTTTGACTGGGAAGTCCTGGTGCAGCGCAGCACCGTGGCCAAGTTGGAACGCTACCTCCGCCGCCTGGAAATAGCGCTAAATACCGCCCGCGCCGGCAAGCTGGATATGGCCGAAGCCTACCACGCCGGAGCACCCACCCTGCTGACCCGCTGGGATGCGGTGGTGAACAGCTGCACGGTGCGCCGCTGCACATCAGAGGAAGCCCCCGCAGAGCCCGGAGCATGGGGCGCTGTGGTGCTTTCTTTCACGCTTACGAACCCCGAAGAGATTTGACGCCATGCCACAGTACGCAACCGAACACATCAACCGCCGCGAGATAGATACCCGCGCCATGACCACTGCCGAGTGGGACATGATAGACGCGCAGATCCGTGAAAGAGCATTTTTCATGGCGGGGGTGGAGAATGCCCGCATTCTGCAAGATTTCAGGAACGCCGCCCACGCGATAGCAGCCGGGCAACTGACAACAAACGAAGCCCGCAAGCAGCTGCGTGCTGCGCTGCGCGCTGCGGGGTATGAACCGGCAGAGGATGAGCGCGGCGGCATTCATGACCTGAGCAGCCGCCGGCGCATGGAGGTGACGCTGCAGACCAATGTAGACCTTGCACGCGGGTGGCAGCAGCGGGAGCAGATGAAGAAGGACAAGAGCCAGCCGGGCTTGCGATTGTACCGCGCACAGGAGGCACGGCAGCCCCGCAACTGGGCTGACCGGTGGCAGCAGGCTGCGGCTGCGGTAGACTGGGAGGGCGTGGCCAAGGGTGGCCAGATGGTGGCGCTGATAGAATCCCCCATCTGGGTGGAGCTTTCACGCTTCGGGCAACCGTACCCGCCGTTCGACTTCGGCAGCAAGATGCGCGTGCGTGCGGTGCCTTATGAGGAATGCGAGAAGCTGGGACTTGTGCCAGGGGAGAAGAGCGACCGCCTGACGGTGGAAGCAGATAAGGAGAAGAAGAAGCCCGAAGAAAAAGCACCAGAGCAAGCGGAGGAAATAGAAGTGGCCACACCGGAGCTAAGTGCTGAACGCTTGGAAGATGCTCTGGTGGGCATTGGCACAAAAGCCCGCCGCAAGCTGACGGAAGCAGCGCGCACCTCTCTGAATGACCATCTGGAAGCAGACGTGAGCCACCTGGATGACAAGGTGGTGGAGGCCATGCGTGAGCAAATGGGGGCGCTTGTGGAAGTGAGGGACGGCAAGATTATCAGCACAGACCTGAACGGCACCCGCCCCTACACCCCGCAGGAGCTTGCGGATATATGGGCAAAAGGGCTGCCGGATTGGGTGACAAAAAAGCAACCGAATGGGAGCAGTTTCACCAATCAGCAGAAAGAGGCGCTTGAGCAATGGATTAACAATAGCCAGCAGTTTGATAATAATGGGAAGATAAGCCCCACACTTCGGCAGGCCATGCAGAATCTATTGGAGCGCATGAAAGCGCAGGAATCGACAGAGACACTATACCGTGGGCTTAGTTTCGACAGCCGGGAAAAATGGGAAGGCCTGCGCACCACATGCCGCGAAGCCGGCGGCGTATATTCTCCGCTGGACAAAAAGATGGCCGATTCCTTCGGAACAAAGCACAACGCGGAGAAGTACGCGGGCGGTGCTAATTACAGGGAAAAGAAGCCGGAGCAGTACCAGGCGATTCTCATTCTCAAGAAACACAGGAGCGGCAAAGACCTGCGCCCGCTTTATGATACCATCACCACCGTGCAGCAGAATCAGGGCGAGCCGATGAAGCTGGAGGGCGAGGTGCTTTTCATGAGGGGCACACGCTTCCGTGTGGAGAGCGTGCAGCGAGAAGTAAAAAAAGAAAACGGCATCACGATACACCGCGACACCTACGAACTGGAAGAGATATGACAAAGGACTCAGCGAACAAGACCGGGCCCCTTTTTAGGCCTGCGCGGCTGCTTGTAGTCAGCCTGCCGCTCAGGCTCATGGCGGCGGCGTTCGTCTTCCATAGATTTTGCCCAGCCCTCATTATGAAAACGAAGAGCCCGCGCCATCTCCGGAGGAGTCTGGTGGAGCGTTCGCTTTTTCGACTGGGCGGGGCGTGCCTTCATGCCCTGAGTGTAGCATAGTAAATGAATAAAGCAAGTGCAAAGATGATAAAGCTAACTTTCAAAGTAAATGGATTAAAGACTCTGGGGGATTTGCCACAGCAGGGGCGTGCGGATGTGTTGAACGCTGCGGCGGGGCGTGTGCGCTCTGTGGTAGAAGAACATTTTGACAGCTTACCCTCCCGCCAATTCTGGAAAGAAGCGGCGGACGATGTGGTGGTAGCCCCGCAATGGACGACCAGAGAGGGCAAGGGTGAGACGGTGCGCACGCGCGTGGAGATACGCAAGCGCGGTGTGGCGCTGCGCTACTACGGCGGCAAGGTAAAGGCTCGCGGGAATATCAGCGAGCTGACCGGCAAGCCTACCAAAAGCATTTTGATACCTGGCAAAGAGCTGCGGGCAAATGGCGGCGATTTGTTCGACATTGTGGGCGACCCGCAGCGGGTGCATGTGGTGAAGACAAAGGCGGGGCGTGTGCTACTGGTGGAAGAGATGGGCAAGGATGCGCCGGTGCGAGTGCTTGGCCAGCTTGTAAAGAGCACCACGCACAAACCGAATAAGAAGGTAATGCCCACGCGTGAAAAGATGGAGACAGCCGCACGGAAGGGGGCGGAGCATATTCTGCGCCGACTGGATATTCAACCGAAAAACTAAAGACCATGGCAGAAAAATCATTTGATATGGAGATAGGGCTGGGGATGGCTTACGACCCCAGCGGAGCAGCGGCAGCCAATGCAGACATTGACAAATTAAAACAGAATGCGGCATCGGTGCCGCAGTCCGGCGGCAGCTCTGCCGCCCCCGCGCCGCAGGATGGCGGCAAGGTAGACACCAGCGGGGAGGAAGCATTGGCCAAGGCCAAAGAGAACACCGCAGAGGCTACCGGCAAAGCTACCGAAGCAAGCAAGGAATTGAGCGCCGCCCGCACCGATGGACAGAAAGCCACTACCACGGCAGCCACGGCAGAGAAGACGCTGGCCACCGAACGCAAGGCCACCGCCGATGCTACCGCCACCGCCGCCGATGCTGAGCAAAAAGCAGCAGCCGAAGCCACCGCCGCAGCGCAGCAAAAGCAACAGGCCAGCGCCCAGAATACGGAGGCACTGAGCAAGGAACAGCAGGAGATTGAAGCGCTCAAGGCGCAGATGGCGCTTGAAGCCAAGGGGCGTGCCGGGCTCATTAAGGAGCTGGAAAGGCTGGGCAAGGCGCGCGCACGCGCTGCCAAGGCGGGTGACGTGCA
>CAJGCV010000101.1 GCA_904501915.1 uncultured Akkermansia sp.
CAGCCCATCAAGGGACTTCCGGTGGATGTGGTCTTCATCGGGTCCTGCACCAACGGGCACATTACCGATTTCCGCGAAGTAGCCCCCTACCTGAAGGGTAAGAAGGTGAAGCCGGGTATCAAGGCTCTGGCCGTGCCGGGCTCTCAGATGACCGCCCTGCAGTGCGAGCAGGAGGGCATTGCGCAGATTTTCCGCGAAGCCGGCTTTGAATGGCGACTGCCCGGGTGCTCCATGTGCCTGGCCATGAACCCGGATAAGCTGGTGGGCGACCAGATTTGCGCCAGCACCAGCAACCGCAATTTCAAAGGCCGCCAGGGCAGCCCGACCGGGCGCACCCTGCTCATGAGCCCCATCATGGCAGCAGCCGCCGCTATCACCGGCACCGTGGCCGATGCCCGCGAAGTATTCGATATCCAGTAACCCCCTCTTTTCAGACAATGCCTCTTACCAAGATTACCAGCATCAGCGGCAAGGCCGTTCCCGTAGTCGGAGCGGATATGGATACCGACCGCATCATCCCGGCACGCTTCCTCAAGTGCATCACCTTCGATGAACTGGCCGGCACCATGTTCTACGACGAGCGCTTCCACACCGATGGCAGCTCGAAGAACCACCCCATCGACGCTCCGCAGCACGCCGGAGCCACCATCATTCTGGGTGGCGAGAACTTCGGCTGCGGTTCTTCCCGTGAGCACGCACCGCAAGCCATCAAGCGCAGTGGCGTGCAGGCCATTGTGGCAGAAACCTTCGCGGAAATCTTCTTCGGCAACAGCAGCGGCATCGGCCTGCCCTGCGTGCGCGCCAGCCGCGAGGATATAGCCCGCGCCACCGAAATCACCACCACTGCCCCGGATACCCAGTGGACGGTTGACCTGGAAAGCATGACCCTGAGCTGCGCCACCGCCAGTTTCCCCATCACCATGCCCGCAGAACCGCGCGAAGCGCTCATGCAGGGCAAGTGGGATGCCGTGGTGGAGCTCATGAACGCCCCGGAGGCAGTGGCCGCGCTGGCAGCCACCCTGCCCGCCCCCAGCAGCAAATAATTCACACGCCTGCCTCGTCTCTATGCTCGCACTCATCACACCGCTGATTACCCATGGTGTTATTGATAACACCACGCGTGGGGTAACGCATCTTACCCTCTGGGGAATTGATGGGGGCGAGCCCGTTGACTTCATCCTGGAGGGCAACTGCCTGCGCGACATAGCGGGCTGCCGCGTGAGCTTCACCAACCGCATGACCGCCCAGGCTCAGACCGAGGAGCACCCGGTGCTGGCGCGCATGCGCGGTCATGCACAGGGACCAGTGCTGACAGGCGATATCACCCTTTCCCGCCGCATACCGGAGGAAGACAACCGCCGCGCCCTGAGCAACCAGCTTTCCATTGAGCTCTTCGTGGAACGCGAAACCCGCCTGCTCATTGAAACGCCCGATTTCGAGTACGACATCTCCCTGCCCCAGTGGGAGATGAGCTGGCAGGAAGCCAACACGCAGGCATTCCTGAACATGGAGGCCCTGCGCGACCATGTGGCGTACAACGTGGCAAACTTCCGTGGCCCTGCGCTGCAGATTATCCAGGAAGAGAAGCTGCCCAGCTGCTCGTGGGATACGCGCCTGAACCGGGCTGAGGCGTACATGGCCATTCACCCGACCATACGCGCCAAATACTGCCACGAAATCAACGGGCAGATGTCGGAGGCGTATGTAATGGACCGCACCGACCTGCTCAACCAGATGGCTGCAGAGGACGAAGCCCACATGCCGCCGGAGGAAGATGCCGGGCGCGAGTGGGATGTGCTGGATTTTGTGGCGCCGGAGCATGCCAAAGCCGTACGCAAGGCCATGCACCACCCGCTGTTCCAGGAGACTTCCCGCCTGACCATACTGGTGCAGAAACACCTGATGGTGCGCGAAAACGCAGGTAAGCCGGAGGTTGAAGCCTTCGTCAAGAAATACGCCGGTGTCGTTTCCTATATTCTTGCCACGATATTACTGACCCGCCAATCCTCCTTCCCGGTGGATTTGGCCAGCCGCCGTGTGCAGATTATTCACCGCCACATTGGAGAACTCTGCGGATACTGCAGCAAGGTGAACACCGATATAGCCGCCGTTTTCCGCGAAGCCGCCTCCCTGCTCACCAGCAAGCTGGATGAGTTCGCCTCCACGTTCCACCACTGATTTCCGCCCTTCATCATGTACGTGGCTCAGGAAAGACGCGCTTACCTTCTGCGCCTGCTGCAGGAGCGCGGCAGCATCCGTTCTGCCACAGTGGCCCGTGAACTGGGCGTCACCGATGAAACCATACGCACCGACCTGGTGGACATGCAGGCACAAGGGCTCCTGAAACGCGTACATGGCGGCGCGCAGTACATCATCCCCCAGGCGGGGTGCGATGCTGCCACCCGGCCGGACTGCCAGCTGGTGCAGCAGGCCCTGCGCTTTATTGAAGCCGGCATGCGCGTTTATCTGGACGCAGATACCCTGGCGCTGGTGCTGGTCTCGCAGCTCAAGGAACTGCCGTGCACACTCATTACCCCCTCACTGAAACTGCTTTCCAGCCTTTCAGCCCAGAGCATGCCGCAGCAGATTGTGTGCCCCGGTGGCATGCTGGATAAAGACAGCGGGCTGCTGGACAGCCCCGCCGCCCTGCAATCCCTGCAACAGGAGAACCGGCCGGATATCTGCCTGCTCTTCCCCCCTGCGCTTCGAAGCGATGTGGCAGCCTTCCGCTCGCCCATACGCTCCGCCTGGGCTCGCGCTGCTGTTGAACACGCAGCAAAAACCGTTGTCATTTCTCCTGCAGCGGCGCTTACCGCACACGCGCCATACGCCATTCCCCTGCCCGCCAGCCACACCCTCATCACGGAAAACAATCTGCCCGCCAATTTCCAGCACCCGGACATGGTGCTTATTCCCTACATCTCGGCAGAAGACCTCATGCAACCTGAAGGGTTTGATTATTAAGCAGCAAGCCCCGGTTGCAGCAGGCAACCAGGGCTTGACTCAAAATGAAGATGCAAGCGCTTTACTGCTGGGCGGCCTTGCTGGCCTTGTACTGCTGCAGCACACCCTGAATCACCTTACCGGTCTGCGTCTTCGGCTGGTAAGTCTGGGGAGTCGTGGTCGTGCCGGGAGTCGTGGTCGGCAGGGTCTGGGCGGCAGTGCCGTTGGCTGTAGCCTTGTTGAGCAGGTCCTGCAGCTTGTTCACCAGTGTGGAACCAACGGACTCTTTCAGGCAGTCGCGATACAGCTTGCTGGTCTGCCAGTTATCGAAGTTGAAGCGGGCGCTGTCAGGAAGCGCGTTTTCGTTCTTACGAACACGATAACGGCTGTAGCCACGCACAAAGTAGTCGTACTCGGTATCAGAGCCGTAGTACTTCATGTCGGTCAGTTCGCTGGTGTTCATGGCGGTAGCCAGCGTGGGAGTCAGCAGTTCCGTGCGGCTCACGGTCTTGACGGCGCAGGAGCTCAGCCCCAGGGCCAGCAACAAAACGGGAATCAGTTTTTTCATGTTTTTAACTTGGGATATTAGATTAAGGGGGGAGACGATTTTATTACAGGCAGGAGTAGAGCACATACGCCCAGTGGGCCACAATGGCAGCGCAGATACCGCCGATGGTGTGAGCCCAGATTGCCTTGGAGGTAAGATGACGGTAGCCAAGCGTATCAAGCATGGCAGTGTGGGTGCTCAGATAACCGCTCCAGCACATGCCGATGGCGGTGAACACGGCTATGGCGTTGCCGTCAATCCAACCAGCGTTAATGAAGTTGGGAACAAGCCCCAGGGCAGCCCCCACGGCACCAAGCGCGGTGATGGGGAAGGCAATGAGGTGCGGGTCCTGGAAGCCGAAGAGCCATTCAAACACGAAACTGCACTTCGCACCAATCCACGGCAGCAGCTCCACACCTTCATAGGCAGCACCAGTAAAGTTTCCGGAAGCAGCAGGGCCGAAGGTGAGCAGCATCACCAGCGTGGAAATAATCAGCACACCGGGGATAATGGCTATACCCACATCCACACCGGTGCGGCCGCCATCCAGCAGGGAGTCCAGAATACGCTGGAAGAGCGGCTTGGTGTATTCCTCCACCTTGGCTTCTGCCAGTTCTGCGGGTTCACAGGCATCTTCCGTGGCAAACTCCGGGAGTTTCTTCAGAATAAAGCGCTGCATCAGGCGGGTGGAAACAATGCAACCGCAGCACGCACCAAACAGGCCGATGAAGGGCTCTGCATAGAATCCCTGCCCCACCATGAACACAATCACCAGCAGCCCCATGCCGAACGCCGTGCCGAAATTGGTGAGGGAAATGAACTGGTATTTCTTGAAGTAGGAACTGAAGCGATTATCCTGCGCCAGGGCAATGATGGCGGGGTTATCGGACAGGAACGTGAGCACCGCACCCAGCGACGCCACACCCGGCAGGTTGAACAGCGGGCGCATGAGCGGACGCAGCAGCTTTTCCAACAGGCTCACCACGCCGAACTCCACAAACAGGCGGCCGATGGCACCGGTAATCACGCAGATAGCCATGAGGTAGAACACCGTGTTGAGCAGCAGGTCGTGAGCTGTCTTCATGATGGTGTTGAGCATCTGCGGGGTCCCCATCTGGGAGGCTATGTAGGAAAACAGCCCGAATACCACTACCAGGCAGATAACTCCCTTGGGTATAAAATTGCTAATTTTGCGAAGAATTTCTTTCATATCAATGATAAAGCCCCGGTTTTGCGCCGGGGCTTATATCACAACTAACAGTTCTGTGCAAGCGCAATCTGCGCCTGTTTCAACGTAATCATGTATGTCTGAAAGTTTTTGCAAATATGTAATTTATCGGCGAGCAACCTGTCTCGGCGTAGCCTTGGCGAAGACGGAAGTGAGCGGAATTTGTAGCCCACGGCAGTGGGCGTAAAGATGAAAGGCAGGGGTAAGCCCGCAACGCGGGCGCAGCCCCTGCTACCCATAAAAAACAAACGGAGCCCATGAAATGGGTGACAGAACAGAGGCTACTCAATAGAACCGTTCTTAACACACCACCAATGAATATCTTTCAACTCAACGCCATGCTTCTTCAAGAAACTGCAATACTCATCCTGCATCGAATGCGCCTTATGATGTTCTTTCTGCCTTTCAATATATCGGATAACAGCTTCTTTATTTGATTCACTTACAGAAAATGCACCATAACCTTCTTGCCAGGCAAAGTCTTTGTAAGCCGGGTCAATGTTTTTTATCCATTTCGTACTGTTCGATTTAATATCACGCACAAAATCAGCCAGCCCAATCGTAACTGGCATCAAGGTCAAAACATGGATATGATCCGGACGCCCACCTACAACTAAGGCATGACCGGACATACCGCGAATCACACCTCCGATATAACGAAATATGCGTGGTAAATCATCCTCTTTCATGGTCAAGCCGCCAGCCTTTGTATGAAAGATGAGATGCGCGTAGATATTTGCAAAAGAATTTCCCATAGACCTACAGACATCCTACCACATAGATGCATCAGACGGCAAGATAAACAATCACGTTAGGAACGCCAGCGCCTATTAGTACACCGCCTCTGTCACCCATTTCATGGGCTCCAAAATCTTTTTTTCGGCTAGCAGGGGCTGCGCCCGCGTTGCGGGCTTACCCCTGCCTGTCATCTTTCACCCGCTTGCGCGGGCTCAAAATTACTTAGAGCAAATCAGCGTTTACAGCTCATAATATGTATACCCGCTCAGGCCGTTACGGTAGGCTTCCAGGGCATCGCGACGCTGGCGGGGGCTGATGAGGCCGTTTTCCACGCCGCGCTCTGCGAGGGCGCGGAACTTGGAAACCAGGTCCTTGGCATCATATTTCACATAGGAGAGCACATCAGCCACGCTGTCGCCTTCTTCCTCGTGGGTGAACACAGGGCGTCCGTTTTCCAGGTGTACGCTCACCACGTTGGTATCGCCCAGCAGGTTGTGCAAATCACCCAGGGTTTCCTGGTAGGCGCCCACCATGAAGATGGCAACGTAGTAATTCTCCTTGGGGTCTACCTCATGCAGCGGCAGGGATTTGGCCACGTCCTCACGGTCAATGAAATGGTCCACCTTGCCGTCGCAGTCACAGGTGATGTCCACCAGCACGGCTTTCTGCGTGGGGCGCTCATCGAGCCGCTGAATGGGCATCACCGGGAAAAGCTGGTCAATGGCCCAGGAATCCGGCAGACTCTGGAACACGGAGAAGTTGGAGTAGTAATAGTCCACCATGTTGTCGGACACCTCCTTCAAATCCTCGGGAATTTCGCTCATCTCCGCAATGCGGCGGGAAATAAGCCCCATGATGTGCCAGTAAATAGCCTCACCCACACCGCGCTCGCGCAGAGTGGCATTGCCGTGGTGGAACATGGCACGCAGCTGGTCCCGGTAGTAAATGGCATCGTTGTAGCACTCCTGGATGTTCTTGCGGGTGAGCATGCGGTGCGTTTCATCCAGCGCCAGCAGAATATCGTTCGCATTCTCGGGCAATGCAGGCGGCTGGGCCTCGCTGCCGGGGGCGCTGGTCACATCCAGCACGTTGAACACCAGCACCGCGTGGTAG
>CAJGCV010000102.1 GCA_904501915.1 uncultured Akkermansia sp.
AGCAGGTAGATAAGGCGCATTCTCCACCGAAATGTGCTCAAATCTGAGTACAGGGGGGCTTCGAAAAAGCCTCTATTCGGAAAGCCTAGGATTTATCGGCACTTGCGTCTCTCAGAAAAAATCTTTGGGACACATGTGCATAAACAGCTCATGTTACAAGATAAAACTTGTCATTCACAGGTCATCAGGATAGAATAAAGTCATCTCATGAAAGCTATTTCCTGTACAGCTCTTCCCCTGTTCCTTTGTCTGGCTTCCTGCACTTACCAGCAGCAACAGCAACATGACCAGGCAATGGAGGAGGTTATTCGCTTCAATACAAGCCATATCGACAAGTTGCATGCTGAGGCAGTCAAGAAAAAGAAAACGCATTTCATCGAATTCAAGAAACAGCTTTCGCTTGCTGTCAAGGCGGCATGGGTGCGCGAGCGTGGGGATTGCTGCTGCACGGGTGCCGAGCTCGACCCCATATCCCCCTGCCCGCTTTCCAAAAAGGAATTTGAGAACGTCATGAAGTTGCTTGCCCAGGCAAAGCCGGAGCCAGCACCGACTCGCGAGAGTATCCAGCCAGAGAAATTAGCTTCTGTCACCTGGGATAAGGAAACAGGCTGGACAACGAATATTGAACCCGTGCCTGTACCGATTTTGCTTCCCTGGAATAACCTGTTGATTGATAAGCTGCAGCTGATGGATGCCAAGGGCGAGCAAGTGCTCAGCATCAGTTTTGATCACACCCGCCGCGAAAAAGACAAGGTGAAGAACGATATATTTGCCTCCTGGGGGGTGTTTGCGTCTGAATGGCGCAATCTGTGGGTCGAATTGCCTGGCGATGCGTATACGCAGTTCCTGAACCACCCGGCCCGCCTGCGATTCAAGAAAAAGGTGGATGCAGCCGATAAGTAGATCCTACTTCCCCTCCACAACAACGGGTTCCTGCTGCTGGGGCGCTACCTGAGCGGCAACATCACACACACCATCTCTGACACTGATGCAGAGCTCGCAGAACGGTAGACTGATGGCAACCGGCAGGGTACAAATCAGCGAAAGCGGCACATCTATCGCGATGGCACAAACACCCGCCAGAGGATAGGCCCAGATGGCATGCGGGGTCAGACTTGTATCACGGGTGGAAAGAACAGCTTCATCCAGCCCGGCGTGTTCCAGTTTTTCGCGAGCCAGCGCAGGCAACGCTTCCACACCCTCCGGCAAACTCTCCAGGGGCGAGCGCCATAAGGCGACTTGTCTGCCACCGGAGCCTAGCCAAAGTCCATCGCCATGAATATAGGCTTTGGTGACAGGGGCATCGGAAACGTGGGTGAAACTAGCTCCATGTTCGCGTTCGAGCATCATAGGGCGTATCATCCTTGCACCCCGACGCGTATACATGCTGCGCTCCCCCTGAAAATAAACCGTCTTCGCTCTGAATCCAGGAAGGTTTTTCCCATTCTGACACACCACTGCTGCAGGGCGGGTGCGATACCCCACCCAGCTGGGTGAATCCTTTCTGAGTACAACACAATCGTACTCTCGACCATAATCTGCCATGCGTTCAGCGGTGTGGAACGAGCAGGAACTCATTACCAGTGAGCTCAGAACCAGTAGTATAACCGGGGAAACGAATCTCATTCTTCTTCCTTTCTATTTCCGCTGCGGAAATTACGTGGGCGACAAGGCGATTCGGAAGCCCAGATACCCCTGCCCGCTGCACGAGCGCGCGCCTCCGCCTCGGTCAGTACCTCGTCATCTGCGGCGTAGTGGCGGTAGTGCCAGGCAAGCCCCTCCTTGAGCATGAATCGGTTCACATAGCGGGCACCGGCGTATACCTTTCCCACGTAGCGGCCATACTTATCAACGTCCTGCACCTCCACGCGAATCGGCTTATCGTACACCAGGCGGGTCAGTTTCTTGCGGGCAGACAATGCGCATTCCTGGTCTTTTTCCGGCGCATCAATACCGAACAAGCGCACCCGGACGCGCTCGCCGCCGGGTAATTCCAGCAAAAGCGAATCGCCATCTGCCACGCCCACGCAGATACCTTCTATAATATCCCCCTTATTCATATAGCTCGCCTGACAGAAAGTTAACCCCATTGTTTCCTTCTGGAGAGGAGCATACCGCAATTCGTTCATTTTTCCAAGTAAAAAACCACCAGCTGCTTTGCAAGCCCACTTGTGTAAGATAAATAACAATTTAGCGCAATAACTTTGGGACACGAGTGCTGCAAGCCTGACAGCATGGGTGATTTTCATTGACAAATGGTATGAATGCGCGTAAAATCGGCGCACCATGAAGAAGCGACTCCGCAAGAAATACCGCGTTGGTGAGTTCAAGGAACTCTGCTTTGAATTTACATTTGATTATAAGGGCGATGTGGCTGCCCCCGAGTGCGAGCAGTTCCTGCATGCCCTCGTTGAGGAGTGCATCGAGGCCAATGGTCTGGATTGCGAAGGCAACATCACGGATGATGGCTGCAGCATCATTGCGAAGGCTGTGGATCCCACTCAGACCAGCGAAGCCCAGCGCACTGCTGTGAAGACCTGGCTTGAAGGTCGCAACGATGTGGAAATCAAGAGCTTTGGCGAGCTCCAGGATGCCTGGTACGCTAACTGCTGATTTTTCCATTTCCTCATTTCCCCAAACAACGGCCATGGCAGGCGGCCTGGTAGCCTGCCAGACAATTTTCCCACCCATAAGCATGAACGAGAACGAGCAACAGCCCAAGAAAGAAGTCATCTATGCCAAGGGGCTCAAAGGTGTGATTGCCACAGAGACGGGACTGAGCGACGTACGCGGTGAGCAGGGACACCTGCTTTACTGCGGCTACGAAATCGAAGACCTTGTTGACCTTTGCAGCTTCACAGAAATTATCTACCTGCTGCTGAATAAACGCCTGCCGAACCGCGAGGAACTTGCAGGTCTGGAGCAGCGTCTGCGCAATGACCGCGAGCTGCCCCAGCCGATTCTCGATTTCTTCAAGACCGCCACCAAGACCGCACGCCCCATGAGCGCGCTGCGCACGGCTGTTTCCATGCTGGGTATGTACGATGACCGCACAAAGGACCCCAGCCAGATGAAGGAAATCGGACTTTCCCTCATTGCGAAACTGCCGGTCATGGCGGCCTATTACTACCGCATCTGTCAGGGGTTGGATTTGCCGCCCATCCGCAGCGACCTGGGCGAAGCCGAACACTTCCTGTGGCTGCTGAAAGGCACGGAACCCGACCCGGCAGAGGCTCACATCCTGGATGTGGCGTACATTCTGCACGCGGACCACGGCATGAATGCCTCCACGTTCTCAGCCCGCGTGACCGCCTCCACTCTGTCCGACATGTATTCCGCCATTACCTCAGCCATTGGTTCCCTGAAGGGACCGCTGCATGGCGGTGCCAACGAAGCCGTCATTGAGATGCTCAAGGAAATCGGCGAAGAGGAGAATGTGGAAGAATACATCAACCGCAAGCTCGCCAACAAGGAGAAGATTTTCGGCATCGGCCACCGCGTATACAAGACGCTGGACCCCCGCGCTCCGCTTCTGCGCCGCATTGCCATCCGCCTTACCCAGACCATTGGTGAACCGAAGTGGATCCGCATGAGCGACCGCATTGCCAAGATTATGCGAGCCCGCAAGAATCTGAATGCCAACGTGGACTTCTATTCTGCCACGGTGTACTACAGTCTTGGTATACCGACCCGCATGTTCACCACGCTGTTTGCCATTGCGCGCTGCGCCGGCTGGGTTGCCCAGATTCTGGAGCAGCTGGAGGACAACACACTGTACCGCCCGCTGGCTGCTTACAAGGGACCCGATGACCCCCTGCTGGTTCCCATGCTCGACATGCGCTGAGTTTGCAAAAAAATCCCCGGTTCAACAGAGCCGGGGATTTTTTATAAAGGGAAATGGTGTTTATTCTACAATGCCGGTATCGGGCAGAGGCTCAGGCTCCACATATTGCAAATGGGGCGAGAGGATGAAAGCGAGATACTGCTCATGGGTAGAGTACAACGAAAAACTCATCAGGAGAGCCTCTGCCGCTATGGGTGTATGCGCCATGGCGCCTTCGGATGCCTGCCAACCGGGATCATACGCAGACACAACTGCGTTCACATACGATGTCCAGGCTTGTTCAGCCTCCAGGAACAGGAGTTTTGAGCGCTCCTGCACAGCAGCAAAATGACTCATTTCCACCGCACCGGGAAGAGGCACACCGGACACGAGCGAGGCACCACGCTCCGAGCCAAAGCAATACTCCACCTGCTGCGCGCAGAGGTTCAGATAATTACGCCACAATGACGTGGCGCGGCGGGCTGAATCTGCCCTGGTTGCTTCATTATGGGTCACTTCATGTGCCAGTTCCTGCACCATGAGCGGCACTGCCGGGGCATCCAGCAGAGCATCGTCTTCCCCGCCGGAAATATCCACATTTCCCTCCTCTGCCTCGCCGCTTCCATGGGTCGGGGCGGCATCTTCGGGGGCAGCATCATTCACTTCTTCCTGTTCAAGCCCCCAGGGAACAGCATAAATAACAGCTTGAAAATCCTGTTTGTATTCGCGCTGAAGTTCAGCGCGGAAAAGCTCTGTACTCTCCTTGATGGTATCCGCATCCAGACTGCAGGCCGCCATACCCAGCTGAGCCATGGCAAAACGCATCTGCGCTTCGTAGGATTTCTGGGCAGCCTCCAGCGCCATCATAGCCGCCGTGCGGGTCATCAGCTTTTCGCCCTCCTCTGCCTCTGCGGATTTCTGCCACAGGTTCAGAACAGCGTTCAGCTCTGCCCGAAGCTCGTCCCAGAACTTCTGTTCGGACGGCGTGAGACCTGTATACCCCTTGCGGGCAGTCTCCATGCGGCGGTTGTACCGAAGGCGTTCAGACTCCAGAGCCTTGCGTTCCTGTGCATTGTCCACCATGTTTTCACGGGCTTTCAGGTACGCGTTGAACTCCGCCATGCGGTCATCAAAAAAACGCCCGGCAGTATCCTCCTGGGACAGAGCCAGAGGCACTGCAGCCAAAAGAAGAAGACTGGGTAGCAGATTCCGCATATGCACAGTCTACCACAGCCCCCCTGCAAGGCAAGGAAAAAGCCCGCCAAAACGCCAAAACTGTGGCATACGCGGCATGATGCCCCATTTCTCGCTTTCCCGCGCACACGCGATGTGCTAGAGTCGAGCCTGCACACGTTATGGACACCCCCAAGAACTACTACATACCCACCGTCATCGAGAAGACCAGCCAGGGCGAGCGAGCCTACGACATCTACTCCCGCCTGTTGCTCGACCGCGTTATCTTCATCGGCACCGAGATTGATGACACCGTGGCCAATTCGGTAATTGCGCAGCTGCTTTTCCTGCAGATGACCGACCCGAAGAAGGATATTCATATCTACATCAACTCCCCCGGTGGTTCTGTAACAGCCGGTCTCGCCATCTACGACACCATGCAGTTCGTTTCCTGCGATATCAATACCTACTGCATCGGCATTGCTGCCAGCATGGCTTCCGTGCTTCTGGCTGCCGGTACCAAGGGCAAGCGTTTCTGCCTGCCGAACTCGCACGTGATGATTCACCAGGTACGCGGTGGTGCCCAGGGTACAGCAGCCGACGTGGAACGCACTATCAAGTTCATGTTCAGCCTGGATAAGCGCCTCACCGGCATCCTCTCCCAGCACACCGGCAAGGATTTCGACACCGTGAAGCAGGACCAGGATCGCGATAACTACATGACCGCCGAGGAATCCCTTGCCTACGGCCTGGTTGACCGCATTCTGGAGCACACCCCGGTGCAGAAGAAGAACTAACCCCTGCCCCACATGGCAAAACAGAAAAAGATTTGTTCCATCTGCGGCGGCGCAGAAAATGACGGACGGCCGATGCTCACGCTGGATGGCACGCACATCTGCTTCCAATGCGTGGAAGGCATGACCTACCACATGTTCCGCTCCGAAATGGGCGAGGTGGCGGCCGACCGCATCCTCTCCCTCATCAAGGGTACACACCCGGAAATTATCCCCCAGGACAAGGTGGATGATTCCCCGGTACTGGAAGTGCAGACCATCAACCAGGATGAGCTGCCCACCCCCGAACAGATGCACAAGATGCTCGATGCCTACGTCATCGGCCAGGAGCGAGCCAAGCGCACCCTCTGCGTGGCGGTTTACAACCACTACCTGCGCCTGCGCCAGCCCAAGACAGATGACGGCGTGGAAATCGAGAAGAGCAACATCCTCATGGCGGGTTCCACCGGCAGCGGAAAGACCCTGCTGGCCAAGACCCTGGCCAGGATTCTGGATGTTCCCTTCTGCATTGTAGACGCCACTACGCTGACGGAGGCCGGATACGTGGGCGAGGACGTGGAAAACATCGTGCTGCGACTCCTGCAGGCCGCGGATATGAATGTGGCCAAAGCCGAGCGCGGCATCATCTATGTGGACGAAATCGACAAGATTGGCCGCAAGACGCAGAATGTGAGCATCACCCGCGACGTTTCCGGCGAGGGTGTGCAGCAGGCCCTGCTCAAGATTGTGGAAGGCACGGAATGCAACATTCCCCCCAAG
>CAJGCV010000103.1 GCA_904501915.1 uncultured Akkermansia sp.
ACGAACAATATTACAACCAGGCATGGTTGATTGCCGATGAAATCAACATCGATGACGGCAAGACAATGACAATATCGGCCGGAGAAAGCTATTTCAATGTTGATGCCGTCATCAATGGCGATGTATGCCTGACCGATGGTTTTGCTTCCATGACTGAATCCATCATCAACGGAAACCTGACAGTCACAGGCGGTAAGATGAACCTTTATCATTGGGGAACCACACCGGTCATATCAGGAGACAGGCTGGACATCCAGAACGGCACAGTCTCCATTAGCAATGCGAGTGGCTGCGAATCCGGCAGTGCCATCAGCAATAAGACCATTGTCAGCATTGGAACCGGTGGCAGGTTGGATTTAAGCCAGGAAGAAGAACAGATGAACGTAGAATCAGCTTATGCTCCGGCTAAAATTGTTCTTGGGAGCGATGACGCTGATGCACCTGCAAGTCTCTATTTCCAGTCTTTTTATTATGATGGTGAAAAAATAAGCTCCACCTATGCAGCCGCCACAGAAATGAACGGCAACAGCCTCATAGACAGTGCAGGCAGCATCCACATCCTCCCGCAGGCCGGCATTTCCGTGAAAGGCACAAACAACGCCATCACAGCTGATGCCCTGAAAATAGAAGAGGGCACATGGAAAATTGATGTTGCGGAAAATGGAGAGCTCTACATAGGTGCACAAATTCAGGATGGAGAAACCGGCAGCGGTAATATCACCAAGAGCGGCGACGGCACATTAGCCCTGGGTGGCTATGAATCCACCTGGCAGGGAACCTTATCTGTAGAGGAAGGTACTCTGAATCTCTATGATGCCATCACGATGAATAGTGCTACTATCTCGATGGCAGGTGGCACAATACTGGAAGCTATCTCCTGCACCGTGGGTTCTCTGGAGCTGCAGAATTCTTCTACTATCGACGCAAACTCCATTATCACCGTAGAAAACACCCTGACCCTGGGCAGTGGCATCGGGTTGAGTGATTACGCTCTGCAAGGCATACTGATGCTTGATGGTAATACTACAGTCACCCTGTTCAATGGGGTAGATACACTTAATTTATCAGGAACCTCCTACACAGCCGGAGAAGCCGTCATGGTAGACCTTGCCCGGCATTTTACAGGAGAAGGCCTTACCACCGGCAAGTATTACCTCAGTTTCAATAGTGTTGGAGACGTTTACGCCGGGCTCATGGTTCCCGAACCCGGCACAACCACGCTCTCCCTTCTGGCGCTCGCCGCACTGGCCGCACGACGGAAACGTAAATAATATGCGAAGGATACTCTCGGAGTCCGCGACTCAGTCCCATAAATCTGAGCCGCCAGTCATCATTTAGCTCGCCATCGCGCGAAAGATGCTCTACAATACAGCCATGAGATGGTTAGCAATACTGGCGCTGCTGGCAGCGCCGCTTCAGGCTGCCGAGGTATCCCAGACCCTGGAAGGCGGCTGGCGACTTGCCTGGAATGACGAATTCAACGGCAGCAAGCTGGACACCAGCAAATGGAAACACGAGCTGGGCGTTATCCGCAACCGCGATGCCATACAGACCTACACCAAGGATTGCGTGAAAGTGCGCGGGGGCAAACTGATTCTCATTTCCAAGGCAAAGGAGACAAGGAACAGCAACTACAACCCCAAAAATGAGCACTGGACCCACCAGCTGAAGACCATGCCCTATGCCAGCGGCTCGGTGACCACGCGCGATGTGAAGCACTTTGAGTGTCCCGGGCGCCTGGAAATACGCGCCAGGATTCCCAAGGCAAAGGGCGTGTGGCCCGCACTCTGGACCATGCACGTAAACCAGTACGGCTGGCCGGCCAATGGTGAGATTGACATTCTGGAGCACATTTCACAGGAGCCGGATACCTGTTATTCGTTGTTCCGCTGGGGCAGGAACGGCGGCAACGAGGAGCACAAGGTTATCCGCACCACCAATATCCCCAATTACAGCGCTGATTTCCACACCTATGTACTGGAGTGGGATGAGCAGACCATGCGCATCCTCATTGATGACAAGGAAGTCAACAGCACCCCCATGAGCGCCGCAGACTACCCGGACGGCAACAACCCGCTCCGCACCCCCTGCTACCTCATCATGAACACCGCCATCGACGGCTGGGCAGAAGCCCCCGATGCCTCGCAATACCCGGTGCAGTTCGAGATTGATTACGTGCGCTATTACACCAAGGGCAATGCCACCAACGAGGAGGCTGATGACGAAAAACCTGCAAAGTCATCGAAAAAGAAGAAAAAGAAGCCCAGCAAGAAGAAGAGTAAGAAGTGATGGTTGATGCCGATCCCTTTGCCTACCGCCGCCTGTTCAACCTGTCCATGAGCTATGGCGGCGGCGTATTTCTCCTGCTCTGCGCAGGGCCGCTGCAGGAGCTATTCAGCAACCCCGTTACGGCGGAATCACTGCGGGCGGCAGGTGCCGGCATTGGTGGACTGCTGCCCGTGGGCATGGGGATTTCTGCCCTCATTGCCGGCATGGTGCGCAAGGTGCTTTTCCGGCACAGCGGCATCAACCGCCGCAGCCTGGGCATCATCTTTCTGCTGGGGGCATTCTGGCATCTGCCACTCACGCTCTGCCTGGCCAGTGCAGCACGCACACACGAACCGGAAACCGCGGAAAAAATCCTGCTCTACTTCCCGGGCATCAGCCTGGTGGCAGCAGCCTCCCTCACGCTGACTCTCTATCTGAGCGCCCCGCAGCGCCGCATCAAAGAGAAATAGCCCGCTGGCGCAGCAGGTGGTCGCACAGCACAATCCATGCCATGGCCTCCACCACCGGCACCGCGCGGGGCAGCACGCAGGCATCGTGCCGGCCCTTACCACGCAAGGTGGTTTCCTGGCGGGCATCATTCACGGTTTCCTGCTCCAGCATGAGCGTGGCGGTGGGTTTGAAAGCCAGTCGCATGTCGATAGATTCGCCATTGGAGATTCCGCCCTGAATACCGCCGGAATTGTTAGTGCGGGTGCGCACGCGGCCGGCTTCCATATAGAATGGGTCGTTATGTTCGCTACCCTTCAGCAGCACCGCTGCAAACCCGCTACCAATCTCAAAACCCTTGCAGGCAGGAATGCTGAGCATAGCGTGCCCGAGCGTGGCTTCCAGCTTGTCAAACACTGGGTCGCCCAGCCCCACCGGGCAGTTGCGCACCGTGCATGCCACCACACCGCCCAGGGAATCACCAGCGCTGCGTGCCTCGCGAATGGCGGCTGCCATCTGCACCGCCACAGCAGCATCTGCCGTGCGCACCGGGTTACTTTCCACCACAGCAGCGCTTACTTCAGCAGCCGGCGTGGGGCACACCAGCGTATGCACCTGCTGAACCCACGCCACCACCTCCACCTGCGGGCAGAGGGCGCGCACCACGGCCCGCGCCACGGCACCCGCCGCCACGCGCCCTATTGTCTCACGCGCGCTGGCGCGCCCGCCACCAGCCCAGGCGCGGATGCCATATTTAGCATCGTAGCAGTAGTCTGCGTGCGAGGGGCGGTAGGTGTGCTGCATCTCATCGTAGGCAGTGGAGCGCTGGTCCTTGTTGCGCACCGAAAGCGCAATGGGGGTACCCAGGGTAAGCCCATCCAGCACACCGGAAAGGATTTCCACACTGTCGGCCTCATTGCGCGGTGTCACAATATCACTCTGACCCGGGCGGCGCCGGTCCAGTTCAGCCTGTATCATCTCGCGGGTGAGCGGCACCCGGGCCGGGCAGCCATCAATCACCACACCCACACCCACACCGTGGGACTCACCCCAGGTGCTGATTTTGAAAACGGAACCGAATGAACTGGACATATATTTCTACTGCACGACATCTTACATTACACCCACATGTAATGCAAGTCTTCATTCCGTCGTACAGTTCATCAACCCATACGCGTAGCCCAAATCGGGTCTGTTTCAGATTTGCTGACTCATTCTGCTAGTCAAATTGACTTTGGCGAGCCAACGGCGAGCGGAAAATCAGCCCTGGCTAGTGTTCTTTCACCCACTCGTGGGCTCAAAATTCCTCGGGCTTTCAGCCCGACAAATTCGGATTTATGAGAAGATGCCTCCAATCTCGATTTTGCAGCCTTTGCTTATATCTGCCAGCAAATCTGAAACAGCCCCCCCAAATCACGTATGCACATGTTTTTTCTTGCATCGCCGCCGCATGAATGCTACGCTTCGGGCGTATGCACCTTTCTATCTTCCATCGATTACCATCACTACTCCTGGCAGCAGGAGTAGTGTACGTACTCCCCACACTTGCAAATAACGAATCCAGCAACAGATATACCAAACATACCCGGATAAAGCAACGCACACCGAAGGAAACAGACTCCAATATTGAAACAGCCATGGGGCAAACCCATAATCCCATGAACAAATCAGCCATGGGAACGGCGGCGGAAGCACCTTCGGAGCACAAACCGAGAAACATGTCACCTCGCGACCTGTGCATTCTGAACCTCAACCGCTACCCGGACAAAGTACAGCATACTGTTATCGAGCTGCAGCACTCCTTGTGGAAACACAAGGTCCGCCTCAATGAAGAGCACCAGGTTCTCGTGCGCATGGACGAGAGTCACACCCTCGGCTCTGTCATTGATTTCAATGGGCAGGAATTAACAGTCCAATGGTTCGATGAAACCACGGAGCGATTCGTTCGCCAGAATGATGGTATATATATATGGGACAAACTCATTGTCAACAACATTCACGCCAAAACCAACCAGAAAGCGCGCCAGGCAGGTAAGCGTATGCTGAGCAAATCGGCCGTTTCCTCCGCAAAATACGGTTGGTTCGACCACCTGGTAGATCTCATTAAAGGCAACACCCCTCCCCTTGTCTACGAGGCGTTCACCATTTCCGATGGTGACATGAACATTCGCATCCGTTTTTCTGAAGACGAAATGGCTGTTGTTCATGAAAAAGCTCCGCACACATGCGGCACGGTGCTGGATTACACCGGGGTAAAGCTCCATATCCTCTGGGAAAACGGTAGCGTTAACTCATACAAACGCACCAAGAAAGCCACCTACAGGCACATAGATGATGCAGCCATTGCCGGTCAGCTGCGCCAGGAGAACGGCAAAATTCAGCGCGAGAAAGGTGAGGATGACTGGTTCCAGATATGGTGGCGCGACATTAATGACGAAGAAAAGCCTCTCTCATACAGCAATATTACCCTTAAAGTCAATGGTTCCGATTATAAACCCAGACTTTGCATGGACAACCGCCTGCTGGTACAGATGCACCCGCATGACTCCTGGGCTAAAATTGTGAAATACGACCGCAAGAAGCTCCACATCCGCTGGCATAACAAGGATGATGAATTTTACGAGCGCCAGAAAGACGGCACCTTCATCCGCTGCGCCAAATAAGCATCTCCCGGCAACACAAACGCGCCTGAGCACTACTACTCAGGCGCGTTTGCTTTTTTCCGGCGGCAGCTTCGTTACTGCGCGTATACGTTGGAAATCTCGCAGATATAGAGGTAATGCAGCGGGTTCCCCTCCTCATACCAGGCGGGAGAAACCTCACTCCAATCAACAAAATCAACCTCCTGCAGCGTCGTGCGGAACATCTTGCGGCACTCCAGCACCAGCTCTGCATCCTCGAACGTGGGCAGCCCGGCAGGAGTCGGGGCTGGCTTCAGCGAAGTATTGGCCATTTTATCCACATCGCGTCCGGAGTTACGGCCGCAGAACACGAGGTCCTGGCGGTACTGCTCCGGCATGAAACTGAGGGTAAAGGAGGGTTGCTCCTCAATAAAGTTGACCGTGTGGCGGTTGGGGCGGACAAACACGAACGCCACCGGGCGGTTCCACAGGAAGCCGATGCCACCCCAACTGGCCGTCATGCAGTTGAACTTCTCTGCCGTTCCGGCAGTAATCAGCATCCATTGCTTGCCGATGAGCTCCACCGGACTCTTCGTTATTTCAGTAATATCAATCTTCTTCATATTCTTCACAAAACCGGCGCGCCCGCAGGCGCGCCGGTTAAATTAATCTTTAATCCTTAATCACTCTATCAGCGGCTGTAGTTGCCGGGGTCCTGAGTAATGGTCACATCGTGCGGGTGGCTTTCCTGCAGACCGCCGGAGGTGATACGCACGAAGCGGGCATGCTCACGCAGCTCGTTGAGGCTCTTGGCGCCCAGGTAACCCATGCCGGAGCGCAGACCGCCCACCAGCTGGAAGATAACGTCTGCCAGCATACCCTTGTAAGGCACGCGGGCTTCCACACCCTCGGCCACGAGCTTGCCGCTGCCGTTCTGACCGTAGCGGTCGCCGGAGCCGGCACGCATAGCGCCCAGGGAGCCCATGCCGCGGTAGGTCTTGAAGTTGCGGCCCTGGTAGTGCACCACAGCACCGGGGCTTTCCTCGCAACCAGCCAGCAGGCCGCCCATCATG
>CAJGCV010000104.1 GCA_904501915.1 uncultured Akkermansia sp.
TCGGTCGATGTTAGTTGCGATCTCTCATCGACTTCTCCGCAGGCTCGGATTTTACCCCGAACGCGTTCAATTTACCACAAAAAATTAACCGAGTACGAATTACGAGGTGCGAAGTCATTCATCTCGCGGGCATCGCCCCGCGAAATTCTCTCCGCATACTATCCCTCTCGCGCGCGTGTGTAGAAAGTGTGTGTAAAAATTAACCCCCGCTTGTTCAGCGGGGGTATGTATGGAGTCACACTATAACCGTGCAAACGCGCTCTCCTACGCTATGTATTCACACGAGTGCTGGTTCTGAAGTGCTTTTAATCTAGCAGAGAAAAGCAGGTATCGCAAGCAGAAAAAGTTTGTTAGATTATTTTTCTTTCGCAAGTGCAAAATTCATTGACTCCGCCAGGCAAAGGAGTAGAATGGCAGAAGCGCGTATTACAACGCGACCTTATTTATCTGAATCCTCCCACCGGAGAACCCCTACCCACCATGACTACCACATTCATCCCGTCTCCCCAAGCATATCGCGACGCAGCATTGAACTACTGGAACGCACACCCCTTCTATGCCCCCGGCACCGTCGTGCTCGGAATCGACATCGGCATTGAAGGCATCGGTATTGCCGTGCGCCAGGGAACCGAACTGTTATACTGCAAAACCCTGCTTGTTGACCTGCCGGAAGCCCAGGCACTGGCTGCTCGTCGCGCATTTCGCGCCAGTCGCCACGCCCGCAAGAACCGCCGCACCCGCATGCGCCGACTCCGGCTTCTTTTCGAAAAGCATGGGCTACCCTGGGTAGATGATAACATCATGTCACGCAGCGACCCCTTCAAGCTTCGCTACCGCGCTATCACGGGCAAGCTTGCTTCACGGGAGGCGCTTTCCATCTGCATCCGCTCCTGCGTACTTCGCCGCGGGTACGATTACTTCGCTATGGATGATGACACCTCTGGGGAATATCCCTGGGGCGCAGAGCCGAACCTCAAGGAGGCAACCAAGTGGCTGCAATCCGCATTTGTCGATGCCGAAATGCGGAACTACCTTCTCCAGCTGACTGATTCACTGGAGGAAAATGAAAAGAAACAGGAAGCGTGGAAATCACTTGTGGAAGAGCGCCACAGCAAAGCTGCCAATGAAGGCATTGATTCCATGCTGGCTGCCTACGCCGCCAAAAAGCTCAACGAACGCAAGGCTCGCGGCTTCAACTACCCGCGGGCTCATGTGCGCGCTCATCTGGAAACCATCATCGCCCGTCACCGCGACTTCATCGATGATGCCGATGCTTTTACCGCCGCGCTTTTCTGCCCCAATGACACCCCGAACAACAAGAAAAAAGCCATCTTCCTCTACAACCGTAAAACCCCGGATGAAGCAAAGCAGATTTTTGAGCGCAAGGTCAAGAACTGCCCCTACTGCCCCTGGCTGGGATTGCCCCCGGCGAAATGCTGCACTGCAGGCGAAACGGCTTACCGTCGCTGGGCACTGGTTGATTTCCTCTCCGTTCGCAAATTCGAACTCACCATCAACAAAATCCCCCTGGGCAAGGTAAAATTGCCGGAGCAGGCATCGGCCTCCCTATTCACCGCCATCGAAAGCGGCATCACCAAGTGGAGCGAAGCCAAAAAGGCATTCGAAGCTGCCCTCAAAGCAGAGAACTACACCCTCCCCAAAAAGAGCGACTGGAACAACGAACAGTTTGAGCAGCTCAAAAACATCGTTGCCCCCACCATGATTGCCCGCAAGGGGCGAACCTCCATGTCTGTCGCAGCCGCCCAGCAGATGTACGAAGCTGCCACACAGGGCGGCACCTGCTTTGCCCCCGACTCCATGGAGCAGTGGAAACAGGAATCCGGCTTGTACAAGCACCGCAAAAGCATGCCCACCGAGAGTGGCTGTTATCCCCAGGTGGAAACATTGCTCGGTTATCGCAAGGTGCAGAACATCCCCGGCTCCAATGGCGAAGCACCCCAAATCATCGAAAAGCTCGTCACCCAGGGTCTGCTCCAACGCATTTTCCGCGATTTGAAAAAAGAGCATAAGATAGAAAAAGAAATTCCGGATTACTGCATTGTCGAGACCATCAAAAACGCAGCAACCAACCAGGATAACGCCAAGCGTATAGAAAAAGAGCAAAAGGACAATCGCGCCCGCCGCGAGCGTCTGGCCGCCGCCTATGGCAGAGAAAATGCCAGCAATGCAGATTTCATGCGCATGCGCCTCTTTGCTGAGCAAGGCGGCACTCCCGATAGGCCCGCCACCTGCCCCTTCACCGGACAGGAACTGAAACCCTCCGACCTCTTCTCTGGCGAGCTGGAACTCGCCCACATCTACCCCGATGCCCGCGGTGGCCTGTATATGGTCGAAAACCTAGTTCTCACTACCCGCGCCACAAACGCCGCCATGAGCAATCGCACCTCGGCAGAGGCCGCTGCCGCCAATCTGCCCGGCTGGTTATCGTGGAATGCCATGCTGGCTGGACTCAAGAAATTCAACTGGAGTGATGAAAAGAAAAAACTCTTTGCGCACCAGTCAGCCGAATTCCCCGATTTCAACAACATCACCCGCACTGCCCAGCTCGCGCGCGAGCTGAGACACGCACTTACCGTCTGGCTCGGCATCAATGGCGATGAGGAGCAGATTCGCCAGCGCATCGGCAATCCCTGTGGTGTCTACACCGCAGCGGCACGCCGCAGCTGGCTCTGGCCAGAATACAGGAAGGACCGCTCCAACAACCTGCACCACCGCCTCGATGCCGCCGTCATGAGCTGTCTTCCGCCCGAAGGACTCAACGATATCCAGTACAGAGGTATCTTTGAAAACGAAAAGACATCCAAGGGCGATCGCCGGCTCATGTGCATCCAGGGGCTTCCCCTGCCCGATTTCTATAAGATGTGGCATGATGGCTCCGTATGCCCCATCGAGAAAAAGGAAAGCCGCAGCAAATACAAATCACTAGGCGACAGTACATTCTGGAGCGTCGATAACGAAGGCATGACCCACCAGCGAACCCCGCTGAACCCGGATATCAAACCCGCAGAGCTGCGTAAAACACTGGAAAACATGGGAATACCCACCAAGGACATCCCCAGCGATTCAGAAATCACCCATTGGCTTACCAGCTGCCAGGCTGCCACCAAGGCAGATTCCGCTACACCGCCTCAACCGCTTAAACTCCGCAATGGCACCCCTGTTCGCAATATCTGGAAGTTCGGCAGTAAGGGCAATTTGGATAAATCCCCCATCGGCTGGAACGGTATTATCACAGAATCCGGCAAATTCGACCAACTCCGCAGCCTTGCATCCTCAAATGACCGGCTCGAACTCTGGCTCGGCTGGAATGCAGAGAAAAAATGCTGGGCATATTACAAGCGTATCATTCCCACCAAGGCCGTGCTCGATGGCTTCAAACGCCTGGGGCTTCCCTGGCGTGGCATCAAGAATGCCCCTCAATACCTGCTCGACATTCTGCAGAAAAACAAGGCTCGCGACCTACACGAAATGATTTGCGGCATCTTGCCACCGCACGCCGTCAAAGTCGCTACCTTCAGAAAGGGAGATACGTTTATTCTTAATTTCGAACGCAACGACAAGTATATCGAAAAATTAAGAAAGACGGATAAAAACTTCGATATTCTGAATCATCCCACCCCATTAAGTCTCTGGGGTAGAATATCTGCTATCGGCTCCGCCCCATATCTCGAATTCCGCGCTCTGACTCACAAAGACAGAAAAACAAAAATGCTAAAACAGGCAAATGATTACGCAAGTCTCCGAGGTCTCAAGCCTGCTGATTTAGAAGCAACAAACAGAAATCTCACACCACCCGTATGATACACCACCTCATCCTGATGGACGAATCGACTGATTTGCGAATCAGAGATGGGTTACTGTATAGCGGAGAACGCAAAATTGCCCTCCAGGTACTGGGTTCTTTGCAATGCCTGGCTTCACATGCACGATGGAGCCAGGCTGCGCTTTGTTCGGTGGCGCAGCAATGCCCGGTCATCATGGCGCGATGGAACACCGCCACCGGCAAGTGGGACACTTCCTCCCTCCTCCCTCGCTGCCGCTATGTGAACCCGGATGCCACCTACCGACTCTGCACCCTCAAACCACGGCATGCCACCCAGCTGGCCTCGGATATCCTGATAACCAAGGTACAGAACCAGCACACCCTCATCCGCGCACTCGACCCCACCCTATCCCCTCTCCCCAGATTGGCATCCAATTCCTTCAACCGCATTCTGCGGCTGGAAGCCAAGTGGGCGCGTTTCTTCTGGGCTCGCTATTTCCGCGCTGCTGCGCAGGATTTATTCACCCGCGAGAAACGCCAGGCCCAGGCTCCGCTCAATGTCGCCCTCAATTACGGTTACGGATTTCTCTACCACGCCCTGGAATGGCAATGCATTGCATCCGGCATCGAGCCAGGCATCGGCATCATCCACAAACTACGCCGCAGCCGTCCCAGCCTTGCCTGCGACCTCATCGAACCCTTCCGTTGCTGCGTCGAAATCACCGTTATGCGCTATCTGGATGAAATGCACGATACCCGCAAAATGGCGGGCCGCTTCGCGGAAATGATGGAGTCCTTCTGGTGCTATTCCGACAAACGCTTCCGCCTGCGCACCATTCTCCGGCTCCAGGTGGAATCATTCACACGCGCCCTGCTGGCGCAAAACACCAACCTTTTCCACCCTTTCGTGCTTCATGCTCGTGATGCTTGCTTATGATGTTCCCGAGACAAAGCACCAGACCCTCCTTCGCAAAGAATTTGAGGCCCTGGGCGGGCAGCGTGTGCAGTACAGTCTCTACCTTTTTGAGGGCGAAGACCACGAGATTGACCGGGTTATCCGCTACATGCGACGCGTGGCGGCGCAGGTTCCGCAGGGCGATATCCGCCTTATTCCCATGGAGCGCTCAGTCTGGGAACAACAAGTCGTTCTCTTGGGCGAATCAGAAGCTCCTGCACCCCGCCCCTTCCCTAAATTCGTCCTTTTCTGGTAGGCGGAATTCAGGCCTTAATTTCAATTCACGAAAACACAAGAGCATCTAAGAAGTTAGTTTTATACCTCTTAGATGCTCTTATATACCATAATGACCCGGTAGGGTCAACTTCAGAACTCACTCAACTCTAACCTACTCACTATTATGAGTATACCATAATGACCCGGTAGGGTCAACTTCAGAACCCCAGTTGCACGCACTCCGCTTGTTTCATCGGTATACCATAATGACCCGGTAGGGTCAACTTCAGAACTACGTTGCAGCACAGTCTTGGGATGTGTTCCTTATACCATAATGACCCGGTAGGGTCAACTTCAGAACCCGGTGAGCCGTTTTGCTCATTTCCTGCAAGTATACCATAATGACCCGGTAGGGTCAACTTCAGAACGGGATTGTGGGAGCCTATCGGGGAGCTTGTCCTATACCATAATGACCCGGTAGGGTCAACTTCAGAACTTTCGTGGCGTGTTTGCCGAGCTTGCCGAAAGTATACCATAATGACCCGGTAGGGTCAACTTCAGAACCTACTTGAAGAACAAGACCAGCTACATCTTCATATACCATAATGACCCGGTAGGGTCAACTTCAGAACAATGAAACCGAAGTCATTGCTTCGATGGTGAGTATACCACAATGACCCGGTAGGGTCAACTTCAGAACTGGAGTGTTCATTTCAGTATGTCGGTTCGTTTTATACCATAATGACCCGGTAGGGTCAACTTCAGAACAAGCTCGGTTTTCGAGAGCGTGCAGCTTTTACTATACCATAATGACCCGGTAGGGTCAACTTCAGAACACCTTGTGCGCCTTGCTGGTGAACTTAATATCATATACCATAATGACCCGGTAGGGTCAACTTCAGAACATAAGCACTAGTTTGGACGGTGCCTTCTTCCTTATACCATAATGACCCGGTAGGGTCAACTTCAGAACTGGATTGAAGCGGGTGCTTGAAAATTACAGCTTATACCATAATGACCCGGTAGGGTCAACTTCAGAACGACATTCTCGACACGCTCGACAACCTGTCAGATATACCATAATGACCCGGTAGGGTCAACTTCAGAACATGAAGGATGCTCTTAATGCTTCAAAGTTTGTTATACCATAATGACCCGGTAGGGTCAACTTCAGAACCCTGGAGCAAATACAGACCGGGTCTGGTTCAGATTTGCTGGTGTTTATTTCCGAGCTGACTCGCTTCAATGAAGTTAAGTCATTGAATGTCACGCTAAGAATACCTAGCGTCATAAAAATGCATTTTTGTAACTTTATAAGCGCTCTAAAATAGCGCTCAGTAGGTCATTTCTGTAACAGATGTAAGCAATTGGTTAAGTATTTGTTCTCTGTGGGGCACAGAAAATATCTACTTCTTAGACATCCTAACTCTATACCCTCAAGAA
>CAJGCV010000105.1 GCA_904501915.1 uncultured Akkermansia sp.
GAGCACCACGACCTGGGCGCGCTGGGGGCAGCGTTCCACACCCGCGCATACGAGCGCAAGATTGAAATCCTGAAAAACATGGGCTGCAACTCCATTCGCATGACCCATAATCCGCCTGCTCCCGAGGTGCTGGATTTGTGCGATAAGCACGGAATTCTGGTCATTGATGAGTTGTTTGATATCTGGGAGGCAAAGAAATACGACAAGATTAACGGATACCACATTTACTGGCCGCGCTGGTGGCGCAAGGATGTGCGCAATTTCATGCTGCGCGACCGTAACCACCCCTGCATCATTGCCTGGAGCGGCGGTAATGAGGTGCCTGAGCTGCGCACTGCCCGTGGTCGGGAGGTTTCCAGCATGCTGCGCAATGAAATCCGCCAGTACGACACCACGCGCCCGTATACAGTGGGCAGCAATGACCCCGCTTCCGTGAATAACGGCTTTGCGGATACGGTGGATATCTTTGGCTTCAACTATAAGCCGGATATGTATGGAACATTCCGTGACAAGCACCCCGGAAAACCGGTCTATGGGTCGGAAACGAACTCCTGCGTGGCTTCCCGCGATACGTATTTCTTCCCGCTGGGCTGGAAGGTGGGCGATGGGGCAAGACCTTTCCATGTGAGCGCCTACGGGCTCTTTTCTGCAGCCTGGGGCACGAGCCCGGATATCGAAATGCACGCGATGAAGACGAATCCGCATGTGGCGGGTGAGTATGTGTGGACGGGCTTTGATTATCTGGGTGAACCCACGCCCTACAACCAGGATGCCTCCAATATCGGCAACTTCCAGGGAGTGAGCGAGGCCGAGAAGAAAGCCGCCATGGAGGAGCTCAAGAAGATGGGCAACAAGGCACCCAGCCGCAGTTCCTATTTCGGCATCATCGACCTGGCAGGCTTCCCGAAGGATACTTATTACCTGTACCGGAGCCATTGGCGGCCCGAGGAAAAGACCTGCCATATTCTGCCGCATTGGAACTGGAAGGGACGCGAGGGCGAAGTGACTCCGGTCATGGTGTTCACCAGCGGCGATGAGGCGGAATTATTCCTCAACGGCAAGAGCCAGGGGGTGCGCCGCCGGGGTGAGGGTGATACTTACCAGCAGAAGCTGACCGTGTGCAAGAACGCCTACCGCTTTGTCTGGGAAGAGGTCAAATATGCTCCCGGCACCCTCAAAGTGGTGGTAAAGAAGAATGGCAAACCCTGGGCTGAGGCTCAGCGTGTCACCACCGGGGCGTCTGCCAGCGTGAAGGCTGAGGTGGACCGCCCGACGATTGCCGGCGATGGCTGCGACCTGGCCTATATCTCCCTGGCGCTGGTGGACAAGAAGGGCAATGTGGTGCCGACGGATTCCCGAAAGGTGCGTTTCAGCATTACCGGTCCTGCCAGACTGGTGGGATTCTGCAACGGCGACCCCACGGACCATACGTGCATGCAGGATAAGCGGCAGCGCTTTTTCCACGGGCGTATGGTTGCCATTGTGCGCGGCAACCGTGGCAGCTCAGGCAAAGCAGTTGTCACCGTGAAGCCCGACAACCTGCCGGAACTCACCGTTCAGGTGCAGGTGAAGTCTGCCGCTGGTGGAAAGGACTGAATAAGTCCTTATTCCACCTGCAGCCTGTACACTTTGCCGTTGAAGGAAGAACCCAGCGTCTCCAGCGGCAGCACAAAGGTGCTCATGCGGTTGTTCTGGAGCAGCGGGAAACGCACGTTTTCCGGCTCGCCTGCATCAACTCCATCGAGCAGCAGAGTTGTTCTGCCCATGCTCCCGATGAGTTCGAGCTTCACGCGCTTACCCACAGGAAGTGTGGCATTGAAGGCAAATTCAATGGTATCACTTCGGCGCAGGGTGATGCGGCCGTCCTTGCCGGCTGCCAGCAGTTTCCCCTGGCGGGATTCAAGCAGCACCTGTTCCTTGCCGGATTCTGGCGCAGCGCTTATTTCCAGCTCCATGGTCAGATGATAGTCCGGACCCTTGGAGCCCCTCTTGAGGGACATGGGCAGGGTGCCCGGCGTGAGGTCGAGACGCGTCTTGTTCTGGCTGAGCGGATTGCAGAACGGTATGCGGCTGATGCGGGAAACCAGGTCATTATGCTCACCGAAGCTGCGGGGAGCCTGGGGCTGTCCCCACATTTTCTGCGAGAGCACATTGACCAGCCCCTCAATGCTCCCCCAGATATCGTGAGCCCCGTAGCCCTTGTGCAGACGGTCGATTTCATCATTCCACACGGCAAAGGTAGCCCCCAGTAACTGCGGATGCCCGGCGGGAAGTGTCTCGGCACCGAATCGGTTGGGAATCCAGTTCTCGTAAAGCCCCTGGCGGTTATCATCGGCGCGGTAATATCCCGCAAAAGGCACCACATACAAATCGCGGTCATAGGTTGTAATCACATCGTAGCCCGCACTCACCGATTGCCAGGCACTGCTCCAGTCCTGGCTCCATAAATTCATCTGAACCCCTGCGGCTTGCACCGGTGTCTGCCCCGGCTTGGCTTTCAGGCTGCCCCAGAAACGCGGCGTGTGCTTGCGGCTCAGAATATGCTTCAGCAGCCCATCCGTGAACTTGCGGTAGTCCTCTGCTGCGCCGAAGAACTCGTCTGACCCCACATGCACCACCGGACAATCCTTGAAGGCAGCGTTCTTTTCCTGGAGGTATTCATCCCACACCTTGCCCATAAAGGCAAGCGTCTTCGGGTTGGCAGCATCCAGCATCTCGCAGCGGCGCTCGACATGTTGCATCGGTCCTTTGTAAATCAAATCCGGGCGCACCCGGGTGAAGGAAAGCGCGTGACCGGGGGCGTCGAATTCTGGTACGATATTGACCCCGCGTGCATGAGCAAACTTGACCAGCTTGCGGAACTCTGCCTTGCTGTAGTTCAAATCCTGCGCCGTGAGTGGCGTGCCGTCCGCCCCCTTGATGCGGCTTTCCAGACGGAAGGCCGAGTAGGATTTCTTGAAAGGATCTGCTCCTTCCTTCACATAGTGCTCATGGAAGATGTAATTATCATTCAGGTGCAGCTGCAAATCATTCATCTTGTACCAGGCCATGAGACGCACCACATCCTTGATGTAATCCATCGGGATAGGCAAACGCGCCACGTCCAGCATGAAGCCGCGCACCTTGTAGCGCGGGGCATCCCATGCTGTGCCGCAGGGCAGCTCCTCCGGGTTCTGCACCAGCATTTGCAGCAGTGTGCGCGTGCCCCAGTAAAGCCCGGTTTCGCCCTTGGAACTGATGTTTACGCCCTTGTCGTCAATGCGCAGCGTATACGCTTCCGATTCTTTTCCCTTCTGTCGCGTGAGCTGGATATGTGCCACTCCGGCATTCTCACCCTTGCTTACCTTGTAGCCCTTGGGCAGCACGGCGTCCAGCTCGCGGATGAATTCGGGGCAGCACTCTGCATCCCCCGCCACCAGGATTTCCTTGGGAAGCTTCCAGACCCCGCTGGCGCCGCTCCAGCTGAGCAACTCAGGAATCACCTGCGGCTTCGAATTTTCACCGGCGGAGTCACCACGATGCCCCGGCACGGTGATTTCATAATCGCGGCTGATAGCCTTCTGCTCACCCCGGCTCAGCTCAAAACTCACGCGCACCGGAGTATTGCTCATCGGGTGCTTGATTTTTCCCTTCTTATCAATAATCTGTTCATAATCTGCGCCGAGCAGCCGCACCTTCGCTCCTTTCACCCGAGGCATCGCCAGCTTCTTATCCCCCGCTCCGGGCGAGGCTACCTGCATGTTATCGGCCAGTTTCTGTAAATCATTCGCCAGCAGGCTACCGGCTGATACTAAGGCAAGAGTTACAAGGTTACGCAGGATCATGCTCCCTATCCTACCAGATTTCCCCCTCCAGTCAAGCAACGAATTCCCACACTGCCGCTCCCCCCCTGCACATTGAAAAATCCGGAATCCGGCATGAATCATCTCTCAATTCCCGAGTTGCGGGCGGCTGAGGAGAACGAAGGATGGAGGAGGAATTTTCTGAAAAACGCTTGACTTCCCGTTAGACCGTGTTAATCTGGGGCAGCACTCAGGTGCTGCTTTTGTATTGAAACTACCCTATTTCAATTGAATTACTACCCTTTCTGTCGGGAGACAGAAAATAGACAAAAATAATATAACTGTATGAAAAACATAAGAATATACACCGATGAGGTGGATGATTTGGCTCAAAAACAGATCGCCAACCTGCTGAAACAACCTGCCTTTGCCGATGCCAAGGTGCGCATCATGCCCGATGTGCATGCTGGCAAGGGCTGTGTTATCGGCTTTACGGCAGATCTGGGTGAGAAGGTGATTCCCAACATTGTGGGAGTGGATATTGGTTGCGGTATGCTGACGGTGAACCTGGGCAGGCAGAAGCCGGATTTTGCAGCGCTGGATGCGGTGATGCATCGCAATGTGCCCAGCGGTATGGAGACGCATGCTGAGCCAGTGGAGTTGTTCGAGGGTATCGAAGCGCTGCATTGTCTGCCCCGGTTGGAGCGGGTGAAGCGGTTGCTTTGCTCACTTGGCTCGCTGGGCGGCGGCAACCACTTTGTGGAGGTGGATGCAGATACTCATGGTAATTATTACCTCGTGATTCATTCCGGTTCGCGTAACCTTGGAAAGCAGGTTTGTGACATCTACCAGCAGGAGGCGATTGACCGTCATGCCGGGCGTGCCGACCGCGAGGAACGCGAGGCGGCGCTTATTGCAGAGCTGAAGACGCAGGGTCGCCAGCGCGAGATTGCTGCTGCCATTGCGGCGCAGCGGGCGGCCTGGAAGGCAGCGCAGCCGGATGTGCCTGCAGATCTCTGCTATTTGGAGGGAGAGGCGCGTACACGCTACCTGCACGATATGCGCATCTGCCAGCAATTTGCCCTGCGTAACCGCGAGGTGATGGCGGAAATCATTGTGCGCCATCTTGGTCTGGAGGTGCAGGATATGTTCCATACCACGCACAACTACATTGACCACGAGAGCAACATTGTGCGCAAGGGGGCTATTTCTGCCCGCTCGGGCGAGAAACTGCTTATTCCTATCAACATGCGCGATGGCTGCATCTTCGGAACTGGCAAGGGAAACGATGAATGGAACCAGTCTGCGCCCCACGGCGCAGGACGACTCATGAGCCGCGCCCAGGCTTTCCGACAGCTTTCACTGGCGGATTTCGAGGCTCAGATGCAGGGTATTTATACCACTTCTGTGACTGCTCGTACACTGGATGAATCGCCCATGGCATACAAGGGCATGGATGCCATCCTGAAGCACATTGGCCCCACGGTTGATGTGGTGGACATCTTCAAACCTCTGTACAATTTCAAGGCAGAGGAAGCAGAGCCCTTCTACCGGAAGAAGAAATAGCAGCGGCCCCCGCAAAAAATCCGCCGCGGCTCAGTAATGAACCACGGCGGATGAAAATCTTAATTAATCACTAATCACTAGTCATTAATCACTTAATCGCATCATAGGCGCCCTTGAAGAAGTAGTAGCCCCAGCCCCAATCGGGGTCGCCGGACCAATCCGGGTCGTAGTGGTGGCGGGGTTTCAGGAAGCGCTCGGGGTGGGGCATGAGGCCCATGGCGCGACCGGTGGGGTCCATGAGACCGGCGATGCGGAGCTCGGAGCCGTTGTGGTTATCGGCATACTGCAGGGCCACGCAGCCGGAATCGAGGTATTTCTGGGCGTCGCCGGGTTCGCAGACGAGGCGGCCTTCGGCGTGGGCAGAGGGGAGCTCGAAGTTTTCGGGCAGGTAGGTGGTGTAGGGGCAGTTCGGAGCCACCTTTACCAGCTTGTCCCACATGCATTCGAAGCGCTCGCTCTTGTTCCAGATGAGGGAAGCCTTGGGCAGGATGCCGAGCTTGGTGAGAATCTGGAAGCCGTTGCAGATACCGAAGAGGAAGCCGCCGTTGGCGTGGTGCTTCTGCAGGGCATCGCCCAGGAAACGCTCAGTTTCCAGCTGGGCCAGACGGCCGCTCATCACGTAGTCACCGTAGGAGAAGCCGCCGGAGAAGACGACGAGCTGGGCCTTGGCCACGTGGGCCGGGGTGGCGGTGGCGATGGGCTGCACCTGGGTGGAGAAACCGGCGGCGTTGAGGGCGCGTGCGGTTTCCACGTCGCAGTTGGTGCCGGGGTATTTGAGAAGTAATGCGTGAGGCATAAATGGATTTACGATTTACAATTTACGATTGACGAATTGAGGGCTTGATTCGCAGGTTCTATTAATAGAAGGGAGTCAAACCGTTCTTCCAGATGCTCTTCAGCTCGGCAATCTCAGCCTGCAGCACGGTGCTGCCCTTGGCGGTGATGGTGAGCTGACCGTCGGTGGTGGCGGAGCCGATGCGGGCGCAGGGGAAGCCGGCCATGGCGGC
>CAJGCV010000106.1 GCA_904501915.1 uncultured Akkermansia sp.
CCCATCAGCATCTCGAACACGCCATTGGAGAAGCAGATGACCGGAATGCTCAGCGTGAAGAGCAGGGCGGAAAGGATGATAACCTTCTTGCGCCCCAGCCATTCGGCCAGCATGCCTGCGAACAGGGAGGAAAGAACGGAGCCGAACAGCACGGCGGCCACCACGATGGCCAGCTGCTGCGGGGTGTAGGAAGAGGTCTTTTCAATATACGGCAGAGCTGCGGCAATAACGCCTACGTCAATACCGTAGAGAAGACCACCAAGGCCTGCCATTACCATCAGGTAAAGGGCATAGCGTTTAACGGAGCTCGGAAGCTCGACTTTGGTTGCGTCGGTACTCATAACGCGTGGTATTATACCAGCCCTAGAGTACAGTTCAACTCTAAATTCGCGGATTTGCCGGATTTTTGTGCGAAAAATGCGCGTTATCTGGCCAATACGCCAGGAGTTCCACTCATGCCGGTGGCAGAAACGGGGCGTATGGCAATGCGGTCGAGCGTGTTGGCTACGCGTGGGGAAATGGTGGTGGTAGTGCTGCTGCCGGGCAGTACATCCAGGGTGAACCAGCGGCCTTTGCTGCCCACTTGCACCACCCATTTGTGGGCTTTACCCTGCCAGGTGACTCGGCAGCCGGTGCGGGAGTGGCTGGCTTGCACGCTGGGGCGGTCCGGACGGGAGCTGCCGCACCAGGGCATGGCCGGTGGCAGTGCCAGGGTGGGGTACATGCGCTCCAGTACTTTATGAATACCGCCCTTGTTGGTACCCAGGGAACGCCAGCTCCAGTAAATCTGCCCGCTGCTCTGGCGGGCCAGCTGGCGGGAGTAGCCAATCTGGCGGCCTATTTCGCTTGCGGGGCGGCCGGGGTCTTCCTGGCTGTCAATACGCACGGTGGCAAGCCCGGGCCAAACCGGGCGGCTGGGGTTGATGCTGCTCCACCACTGCATGAGGGCAGGGAAACTCTGCGGACCTTCGCAGCGCCAGTAGAGCTGGGGTGAGAGGTAGTCCACCCAACCTTTGGCAAGCCACTTGCGGGCATCGCAGGCCAGGTCTTCGTAGGCGTTGATGCGGGCCTCAATGTTGGCGGGAATGCCAGGTTGCCATATGCCGAAGGGGCTGATGCCCACGCGTACATGCGGTTTGACCTGCTTCACATGGCGGTACAGGTTGTACACAAAGGTATCAATGGCCTGGCGGCGCTGGGCCGGGGTGCGGCCGTCGGCCACATGATGATGAGGGGGATAGGGGTAGAAGTAGTCATCCAGGTGCACGCCGTCAATGTCGTAGCGCTGCACCACATCCATGATGACCTGCATCACATGTCCGCGAGCCTGCGCATTTCCGGGGTTGAGAATCTGGGTGCTGCCGGCCTGCAGCAGCCAGCCCGGCTGGCGGCGGGCAATGTGCCCACGTCCGGTGGGGCGCCCGCTGATGGTGGCGCGGAACGGGTTGAACCACGCATGCAGTTCCATACCTCGCTTATGGCATTCGCGGATGGCAAAGTCCAGCGGGTCATACCCCGGGTGTTCGCCCGCCCCGCTCAGCCAGGTGCTCCAGGGCTCCAGCCTGGATTCATAGAGAGCGTCCCCATTCGGTCGCACTTGCAGCAGAATGGCGTTGAGGCGCAGCTGGGCGGCCTGCTCAATGATACGGAGCAGTTCTGCTTTCTGCCGTGCGGCGGGCAGTCCTGCCTTGCTGGGCCAGTCCAGGTTATAGACGGTGGCTACCCAGGCTGCGCGGAATTCGCGCGCGGGCTGCGGGGCATCTTCATTCACCTGCTGCCAGGCCTGTGCCAGGCTGGCGGCAGCTAAAAAAAGACTGATGAGTAAGCGCTTCACGTGTGTGAGTATAATGAGTTGTTCCGGTGTATGCAAGCATGTAGCAAGGCATACATTCACACCACCGGGGGGCTCACACCTCTTCTGCTACGTCGTCTTCGGGCAGGTGTTTGAGCAATTCTGCGGGCAGTCCGTCGATATCCGGCGTGTTTTCCGGGTCTTCCGGCACTTCATCGGCGGCGCTCTCATCCGGGTCTTCGGCCAGTTCGGCATGCACCGTGCAGAGACTGCGGGGCTGGGCCAGGTCTGCCATGGTTTCGATGTAGGCTTTGCCTTCGTACTCGCACCCGGCATGTGCCAGCATACCCGAAACGCGGCAGAGGCGGATACCGGTGTTGCGCGCTTTGGCAGGAGCGGTGCGTATGGCTTTCATCTGGTAGCCTCGGGCGGCGGCGCATTGCATCACGCCCACCCAGAGGGGGAGTGCCACGGTGCCGCCATAGGCTTTTTCGGCAATTTTGGTGGGGCGGTCAAAGCCTACCCACACGGCGGCGGTTAAATCGGAAGTAAAGCCGCAGAACCAGGCGTTGGTGTAGTTGTTGGTGGTGCCGGTCTTGCCGCCGCAGGGATGTTTGAAGCCCAGTGCCTGCATGTGGCCGGCAGTGCCGCCGGGTTTGGTAATCTGCTGCAGTACGGCAGAAATGGCATTGGCTGACCGCGTGGAGCACACGCGGCGTGCGGAGGGTACATTCTGCCACACCACGCGGCCTTCGCGGTCGGTGATATGCTGGATGATGTAGGGCGTGGGGCGCACGCCGCCGTTGGCAAAGGTGGTGAATGCACCTGCCACTTCCAGGGGCGAGGCTTCCCAGGTGCCCAGGTAAATGGTGGGGCCCTGCGGGCGGCCCTGGTTCGGGAAACCGGCGGTGAGGGCGGTATTCACCACATTCTGCAGCCCGGCAATGTTGCCGGCGCGCACGGCCATGGTGTTGCGGCTTTTGAGCAAGCCCCAGGCGGCGCTGTTCATGCCGGCAAAGACACCGTCGGAGTTGCGGGGACGCCAGTTTTTCGCCCCGGCAATTTCACCGCGCTGAATCGGGCCGTCGGAAATCATGCTGCGCGGGCCGTATCCTCGCTCAAAGTACGCGGCATACACCAGCGGTTTGAACACGGAACCCACCTGGCGGCGGCTCTGCAGCGCGCGGTTCAGCTGAGATTCCGTGCTGTCGCGCCCGCCTACCACGGCCAGCAGGGCGCCGGTGGCGTTGTCGATAACGGCGCAGGCGGCCTGCAGGTATTTCGGGCGCAGTTTATCCTGCTCATCCTGCGGAGTCCGTGCTTTCAGGGCTTTGAACTGGGCGCGGGTCTGGTGTTTCCAGGCTTTCTGCTTTTCAAACATGGCGGTGAGCCGGGCGTCAATTTCGCGCATGGCGTCATCCTGCAGGTCAATATCCAGCGTAGTCTGCACGCGCAACCCGCCGGAGGTCACTACCTCTTCCTTCAGGCGTTCATCCTTGGAATCCAGCATGCTGAGCAGGTGGTCCACCTCGGCGCGCACCAGATCCAGCGCGTAGTTGTCATCTCCGCGGCGTTCTGGTCTGCGGGTCACCAGCTTTTCCTTGATGGCGTATTCGTACTCATTGCGGGTGATTTTACCATGCTCGTACATGAGCTTCAGCACCTTGTCTCGCTGAATCAGGGCAGATGAGGGGTTCCGGTACGGCGAAAACTGGTTCGGGCTGCAGATGATGCCGGCCAGCATGGCGGCTTCGCCCACGGTCAGGTCGCGCGGCAGTTTGTCAAAGTAGCCGTAGGCAGCCTGCTTGAGCCCCAGGAAGGTATGCCCCCAGAACACGCGGTTCAGGTAGCATTTGATGATGGTTTCCTTGTTGTACGTGCCCTCAATGCGGCGGGCAAGTGCCATTTCGGTGAATTTGGCGTCAAAACTGCGCTCGCTGTGGTTGTAGGTGTTCTTGGCCAGCTGCATAGTCAGGGTAGAAGCGCCCTGTGTGGTGCGGTGGTGCTTGAAAACCTGTGCCACTGCGCGCAGAATACCGCGGGGGTCAATGCCACCGTGCGTCCAGAACGAGCGGTCTTCCTGCATCACCAGTGCATCTATCATGTAGCGCGGCACTTCTTCGTGCAGGTTCGCAATACTGCGGCGGTTTTCGCCGTGCAGCGTGCCGATTTCGTTACCCTTGCGGTCCAGCACAATGCTGCGCTCCGGCATGCGGGTCACCTGCGATAAATCGTATCGCCCGGCTTTCACGCCGTAGATAACCGCCAGAATACCGCCCAGAATCATCCCCACAAATCCCAGACTCAGCAGAATCTTGGTCGGAATGAGCACGATTTTCGGCAACTTACGCAGTGTCCAGAACACAATGCGCAGCGGCAGGGTGGCCATGAGCCACAGCGCGCGCAGACACCCGGTTCCTTTGCGCGGTGGTTTCTGGAACTCCTGGATGGGGTTCACATTTTCCGGCAGCGGTTCATACTCCGGCTCCGGTTCCCAGGCGCGGCGCGGTGCCTGCCGCCGGGGGGGCGCCGGGCGGTAATCCTGTCCGGGGTAATCATCATCGCTGGATTTGTAGCGCGCCATGCTCAGGATTCTATGCTCTTGATGGTGAGTTTGCCCAGGGTGTCGGCTTTGCGACCTGGAATGTAGTAACTGCGCAGCCGGTGCGTGTTGACGCGGGGCTTGCGGGTGTAGGTGCGGTATACCTCGCCCGTCTCCTGGTGGCACAGGCAGAAGCGCGCCGGACTCTGCGGCCGCGGGTTGGCAAATTCGATGCCGCGTGCGCTGGCGCGTTCTCCGGGAATTCCCAGGGCGGCGCAGTAGCGTTTCCACACCGGGCCGTGGCCGCATGCACCGTGGTGCACCCAGGCCAGCGCGTGCGCCAGCTCGTGCAGCAGGGTGCGCCAGAGCTGGTCAGCATCTTTGCTGGCATAGGTCTCAGCATAATAGCGCGAGAGACTGATGCGCCGCTGCTGCATCTTGCAGCACCCCAGGCGGCGCACGGTCTTATCCCAGCCGAAGCACCAGTCGTGCAGATGCAGGTGTGCCAGGCAGGCTGCAGCATACGCCTCCACCTCTGCCGGCGTGGCACCGGCTGGGCGCGGGGGCAGGGGAATCTGCTGGGTGGCGGCGTTCATGAAAAAAAGCGGCCGGGGGTGCCGACCGCCTGTTGAAATGGTTTACTTGGTGCCGGCGGCGTCCAGTTTCTCGCGCACCTTGGCTTCAATTTCGGCGTAGAGCTCGGGGTTGTTGCGCAGGGCGTCCTTGGCTCCGTCGCGGCCCTGGGCAAGCTGTCCGCCGTTGTAGCTGAACCAGGAGCCTCGCTTCTGAACGATGTCGAACTCCATGGCCAGGTCAATGAGGCTGCCCACGCTGGAGATGCCTTCGTTGTACATGATGTCGAACTCGCATTCCTTGAAGGGCGGTGCCACCTTGTTCTTGACCACCTTGAGCTTGGTGCGGTTGCCGGAAATGGAACCGTCTGTGCCCTTAATCTGGCCGATGCGGCGGATATCGCAGCGAACCGAAGCGTAGAACTTCAGCGCGCGACCGCCGGGGGTGGTTTCCGGGTTGCCGAACATCACACCAATCTTCTCGCGAATCTGGTTCGTGAAAATGCAGATGGTGCGGGCTTTGGAGATGAGCGAGGTGAGTTTGCGCAGTGCGGCACTCATCAGGCGGGCCTGGGCACCCACCGTGCTGTCGCCGATGTCGCCTTCAAGTTCCTGCTTGGTCACCAGGGCTGCCACGGAGTCCACCACCACCACGTCGATGGCGTTGGAGCGCACCAGGGCTTCACAGATCTGCAGGGCTTCCTCACCGCTGTTCGGCTGGGACACCAGCAGGTCATCCAGATTCACTCCCAGCTTGGCGGCATAGGCGGGGTCAAGCGCGTGCTCCACGTCGATAAAGGCTGCCAGACCACCGGCTTTCTGGGCCTGGGCAATCACGGTGAGCGTCAGCGTGGTCTTACCGGAGGATTCGGGGCCGAAAACCTCCACGATACGCCCGCGCGGGAAACCACCCACACCCAGGGAGCGGTCGATAAGCAGGTTGCCGGTCGGGATTGTCTCTACCTCCATGGTCTTGCGGTCGCCGAGACGCATGATGGCATTCTCACCAAAATCTTTCTGAATCTGGAGCATAGCCGCATCCAGTGCGCGCTGGCGCTGGGCCATCTGCTTTTCTTGCTCAAGGGTAATCTCTTTACTCATATGCCGTTCAGTCTACCCGTTTCACCACTCCGTTGCAAGCGTAAATTGCGGCACAAGGAGGAATAGTTTTATGGGGCGTTTACGCTCCCCGGACCAGTTGCAGCATTTCCTCCGGCGAGAGGTGGAGGAGGAGTTTTTCCAGCCCGCC